>CAZBYB010000032.1:0-19166 GCA_964496225.1 uncultured Yersinia sp.
GTACCTGTTGCGGTAGCACCAAAACGTGCTGAAGCAGTGCTTGCATTGTTGGATCAGCATCAGCTGGATTTGATTATCACCGATGATGGATTACAGCATCATGGCTTGCAGCGTGATTTTGAGATTGTTGTCATTGACGGTGTTCGACGTTTTGGTAATGGCTGGTGGCTTCCCGCCGGGCCGATGCGTGAATCCGCAGGAAGATTAAATTCGGTGGATGCCATTATTATCAATGGCGGTCTTGCCCGTCAGGGTGAAATTACCATGCAGTTACAGGCGCGCAATGCAATTAATATGATGACATCTGAATCTGTACCCGTTGTTCAATTACAGCATGTTGTCGCTATGGCGGGTATTGGCTATCCGCCGGCTTTCTTTTTGACGTTAGAAAGTCTTGGGGTATTGCCTGAGAAAAAATATATATTTTCTGATCATGAACATTATGAGGATAAAAAACTTTTTTCTTTAGCCGCGCAACATCAGACATTGCTAATGACGGAGAAGGATGCAGTAAAATGTAAAAGCTTTGCCAAAGCCAATTGGTGGTATTTGCCGGTAGACGCTGAGTTACCCCCTGAACAGGCCAAGCAATTGTTAATGAAAATTCAATCCTTATCAGGGGGTAATTGACTGAATTTTTTCCATTGGAGGATATGTGGACCATCGCCTGCTTGAAATTATTGCCTGCCCGGTTTGTAATGGCCGGCTGTATTTTAATAAAGAGAATCTGGAACTTGTCTGTAAAATTGACTCCCTCGCTTATCCCTTGCGTGACGGTATCCCGGTATTACTGGTGAATGAAGCACGCGTACTCTCTGTTGATGAAAAAAAATAATGAATTTTATCGTCGTCATTCCCGCTCGCTATGAGTCAAGCCGTTTACCAGGCAAACCTCTGGCCGATATCGCGGGTAAACCAATGATAGTCCATGTGATGGAACGGGCACGGGTATCTGGTGCCCTGCGAGTGATTGTGGCTACGGATCATCCAGATGTTGTTCAGGCGGTTGAACAAGCAGGGGGAGAAGCCTGTTTGACCCGGGCTACTCATCACTCAGGTACCGAGCGTCTGGCGGAAGTGATTGAACGCCATAATTTTGCAGATGACAGTATTATCGTCAACGTTCAGGGTGATGAGCCATTAATTCCTGCGGAAATTATCAATCAGGTTGCAGAGAATCTGGTTGGATGTCAGGCAGGTATGGCAACACTGGCAGTACCAATCACCCGCTTTGAGGAAGCATTAAATCCTAATGTAGTTAAAGTGGTAAAAGATACTCAGGGTTATGCATTGTATTTTTCCAGAGCCCCCATTCCATGGGAACGGGAACGTTTTTCTCCTGCGTTGCAAAATCCGGGCGATTATTTTTTACGCCATATTGGTATTTATGCGTATCGGGCTGGTTTTATTCGTCGCTATGTTAACTGGTTGCCCAGTCAGTTGGAAAAGATTGAACTCCTTGAACAGCTCAGGGTATTGTGGTACGGAGAAAAAATTCATGTCGCTGTTGCCAGAGTCTTGCCAGAAGCCGGTGTTGATACGCCAGAAGATCTTAATAGAGTTCGGGAGATTTTGTCTAAAAGTTCCACATAGCTTCTTTCCCAGTATCATCAGGCCGTTCTAACATAATTGATGGCGGATTAACTCCCAATCTTTCGACAACAGATACGATTATTAAATACAATCTGATTTTTACGAGATTGATCACTGTTTATTCGCAATCAGATTATGCCAAAAGAGGACGGTGTTTCATGCTTGTGATCTGTGCCTGAATATCAATAATGGAGCCGTTTTTCATGAAGGATTGTAATTTTGATAATATTGCTGAAAAGTTTGCGCGCAATATTTATGGCACAACGAAAGGCGCTATCCGTCAGGCAGTGCTTTGGCAGGATATCATCGAATTATTAACGCGCTTACCACAGCGGCCCCTGCAGATTTTAGATGCAGGGGCCGGTGAAGGATATATATCCTGTCAGCTGGCAGCCCAGGGGCATCAGATCCTGTTGTGTGATATTTCAGCTAATATGCTCAACAAAGCAAAAGCCCAAGCTGAAGCAAAAGGGGTGAGCCACAACATGCAGTTTGTACAAAATTCAGTGCAGGAGATAACCAAACAACTGCAACAACCTGTTGAACTGGTATTGTTTCATGCCGTACTGGAATGGGTTATGCAGCCACAACAAATTCTGGAAATGCTGTATGGTATCTTGAAACCCGGTGGTGCCCTGTCACTCATGTTTTTTAACGCCAATGGATTACTGATGCGTAATATGCTGTTGGGTAATTTTCGTCTGGCAGCAGCAGGAAGCCAAAGACGACCCAGATCCTTGCTACCCCAAAATCCCATGGATCCGAACACCGTCTATGACTGGTTGTTACAAATGGGTATGATCATTGTGAGTAAAGCAGGCGTGCGCGTGTTTCATGATTATCTGCAAAACAAACGGCAACAGACAGAGGATTTCTCCGAATTGCTAGCCCTGGAGCAGCGTTATTGTCGTCAGGAACCGTTTATCAGTTTAGGGCGTTATGTTCATGTGGTGGCGTTTAAACCTTCTTTACAGGAATAACCCTGATGGATAAATCAGACGCTGAAATTTCCCATGCAATTCCGGAGCTGGTTTCTTGGGTTCGTAAAAATGACTTTTCAATTTCATTATCTGCGGAACGCCTGGCGTTTATTCTGTCGGTTGCCGCTTTAAACAATGAACGCCTGGACGGTGAAATGACTGAAGACGAGTTAGTTGATGCATTCCGTCTGGTTGCACGATGTTTTGAATACACTCAAGATATGATGAATGCGCGGGCTAATAATGCCATTAATGATATGGTCCGTCAGTGCCTGTTGAACCGTTTTGCCAGTGAGCATGCCGATAGCAATGCCATTTATCGATTGACCCCTCTGGGGATTGGGATTACGGATTACTTCATTCGTCAGCGTGAATTCTCTGGCTTACGTTTTTCCATGCAACTGTCTATTGTCGCTGACGAATTGCAACGGGTGTCAAAATCAGCTGAACAGGGGGGAGACGCACACCACTGGCAGCGTAATGTTTTTGCACCCCTGAAATATTCCGTGTCTGAAATTTTTGATAGTATCGATATGACACAACGTTTAATGGATGAGCAACAAAACAGTGTAAAAAAAGATATTGCTGCCCTGTTAAATCAGGATTGGCGCGAGGCCATTGCCAGTTGTGAACAGTTACTGGGTGCAACTTCCCGAACATTGCGCGAACTGCAGGATACCCTGGAAGCTGTCGGTGATAAACTGCAGGCAAATTTGCTGCGTATTCAACAGGCGGTACTGAAAGATACCGCTATTGAACAGGTGGATAAACTGGTCTTTGATTTACAAAATAAACTCGATCGCATTACCTGCTGGGGACAACAAGCAATCGATCTGTGGATTGGTTATGATCGCCATGTACATAAATTTATTCGTACGGCGATTGATATGGATAAAAACCGTGTATTCTCGCAACGGTTACTTCAATCGTTACAGAGTTATCCGGATCATCCATGGGTGCTGACATTTGCCAGTGCCGAGCGTTTACTGGACATGCGTGATATCGATCTGGCATTGTGCCACGAGGAAGTGACAGGAGAATTACCTCCTGATCTTGAATATGAGGAATTTAATACCATGAGCGAGCAGCTTGCAGCCATGATAGCGCAGGCCTTAATGAGCTACCGGCAGAAAAAGCTACCGCTCAATCTGGGTGAAGTAATGCGTGATTATCTAACACAGTATCCACGTGCCCGTCATTTTGACGTTGCGCGCATCATGGTTGACCAGGCGATGCGTCTTGGCGTAGCCGAAGCAGATTTCTCGGGATTACCTGCAAAATGGCTGACAATTAACGAATATGGAGCCGGAGTCCAGGCGCATGTCATCGACAGATATTGAACCCATCCTGCCAGACAGCTTGATACAGGCGTTGGCGAACAGACTCTTTCCTGCATTGGATAGCCAGTTGCGCGCCGGCCGTCATATTGGTGTGGACGAACTGGAAAATCATGCTTTTTTAATGGATTTTCAGCAACCTCTGGAAGACTTTTATGCCCGTTATCATGTGGAGCTTGTGCGTGCACCAGAAGGTTTTTTCTATTTACGTCCCGGTTCCACAACCCTGATTCCACGCTCAGTATTATCTGAATTGGATATGATGGTAGGCAAGATCTTATGTTATCTCTACTTGAGTCCAGAGCGCCTGGCTCATGGCGGTGTTTTCAGTTACGATGAACTTTATGAAGAGCTTTTAAACCTGGCGGATGAGAGCAAATTACTCAAATTTGTCAATCAGCGCTCGACAGGTTCGGATCTCGATAAGCAAAAATTACAGGAAAAAGTGCGTATTTCATTAAATCGCTTGCGACGGCTGGGCATGGTTCGGTTTATTGGCAGTGATGGAAACAAATTTTGCATCACTGAAGCCGTGTTTCGTTTTGGCGCAGATGTGCGTAATGGCCTGGATGCCAGGGAAGCTCAATTAGGCATGATTCGTGATGGTGAAGCGATTTCAGGCAATATCCGGCTGTTGCCCAGACCAGACGAACAGGATGACCATGAATATGCTGATACAACTATCAGTGCGGGAGACCAACAGGCATGACCGAACGTGGTAAATTTCACTCCCTGACGCTTGTTAACTGAAATGGTTTGTTTGCCCGAACCTTTGATCTTGATGAACTGGTCACCACATTATCCGGTGGTAATGGCGCAGGTAAATCTACGGTCATGGCTGCATTTGTTACAGCACTGATCCCTGATCTGACATTATTGCATTTCCGTAATACTACTGAAGCCGGTGCGACAAGTGGTTCCCGTGATAAAGGTTTGCACGGCAAACTTCGTGCCGGGGTCTGTTATGCCTTGCTGGAGGTGGTGAATTCCCGCAATGAGCCTGTGCTAATGGGAGTACGTTTACAGCAAATTGCCGGACGAGATCGTAAAGTTGATTTAAAACCTTTCAGCGTGCAGGGAATCGCGAGAAATATTCACCCGACACAATTAGTAACGGCAGCCCTCACCGGGCGGCAGACCAGAGTGTTATCCCTGCCAGAACTGAAAGAGCGTGTGGAAGAAATGGCAGCGGGGCAATTTAAACAGTTTAATTCGATAACGGATTATCATTCTCTGATGTTTGATCTGGGGATTATCCCAAAACGTCTGCGTTCTTCCACAGATCGTAGTAAGTTTTACCGCCTGATTGAAGCTTCTCTGTACGGGGGTATTTCCAGTGCTATTACCCGTTCCCTGCGTGATTATTTGCTGCCAGAAAACAGCGGGGTACGCAAGGCTTTTCAGGATATGGAAGCCGCATTGCGGGAAAACCGAATGACACTTGCGGCCATTCGTATTACCCAAGCCGATCGTGATTTATTCAAACACTTAATCTCTGAAGCAACGGTTTATGTTGCCGCTGATTACATGCGCCATGCCAACGAACGACGTCTGCATTTGGAAGCCACACTACGGTTGCGTATGGATTTATCTTCCAGCGGTCAGCAATTGTGCGTTAAACAGCAATCACATGCACAAATGCTATACGAACTGGCCGGAGAAAAAGAGGTTGAATCTGATCTGGAAAGTGCCTGGCAGGCAGCCTGTGATCAATTTAATCTGATGCAGACGGCCCGACGTCAACAGGAAAAGATCGCGCGCTGGCAGAATGATCTGGAAGAACTGACCGAGCGTCTGGATGAACAAAACGCCCTGGTGGTTGAATCCGAGGAATTGCAGGCGCAATACCAGGACAGGGTAGAAGCCGCTGAGCAGGAAGTTGATGAAATAAAAAGTCAGCTAGCTGATTACCAGCAGGCACTGGATGTACAACAGACACGCACCATTCAGTACCAGCAGGCCATTGAAGCCCTGAAACAGGCAAAAACCTTGTGTGAGCTGGATGAGCTTAGTGCAGATAATGCGCCACAGTGGCGCCAGAAATTTCAGCTAAAAGAACAGCAAACTACGGACCAGCTGTTGCAGCTTGCGCAAAAAATCGGTGTAGCAAATGCAGCCCATGACCAATTTGAGCAGGCTTACGGGCTGCTGTGTCAAATAGCAGGTGTGGTGAACCGTAGTGAGGCTTGGCATTGTGCCCGTGAGCTGCTACGTACCTGGACATCCCGGGTACATCAAGCCGAACGAGTCCAGCCACTGGGTATCAGGTTATCTGAACTCCAGCAGCGCCTGCGTTCGCAGCAGGACGCTGAGCGCTTGTTACAGGAATTCCGTAAAACATACCGGCAGAGCTGTCAACCCGAAGAGCTGGCACAATTACACCAACAGCTAGAGTCACAGTTACACACGCTATCGTTGACTGCCCACGAAGCGAACGAACGCCAGTTAGAAATACGCCATGAGCTGGAACAACTTAAACATAGCCTACAGCAACTCAGAGCTCGCGTTCCTGCCTGGCTGTCAGCACAAGATGCTTTAAGCCAGTTGCGCGAACAGAGTGGGCAACTGATGGAAGATAACCGTCAGTTGACGGTATATCTACAGAAATTACTGGATGATGAACGTGCAGCCGTGATGGCACGCGATGCTGTTGCTGCTGAAAAACGCGATATACAGGTACAAATTGAACGCCTTGGTCAGCCAGATGGTGCAGAAGATCCCCGTTTGCTGGGGTTGGCAGAGCGTTTGGGGGGGGTATTGCTTTCAGAGATCTATGATGATGTTACCCTCGAGGATGCCTCTTATTTCTCCGCTCTGTATGGCCCTTTACGCCAAGCCATTGTAGTACCAGACTTATCACAGCTCAAAGATCAGCTTCAGAATTTATCCGACTGTCCTGCGGATCTCTATCTGATCGAAGGGGATCCTCAATCTTTTGATGACAGCGTATTTGATGTCGAAGAGCAGGAAAAAGCCGTCGTGGTAAAAATTGCCGAACGTCAGTGGCGTTATTCCCGTTATCCTGACGTGCCATTATTCGGTCGTGCTGCCCGTGAAAAGCGGCTTGAGGCACTGTATGTACAACGGGATGGTTTATCTGAACGCTATGCCAGCCTGTCATTTGACATTCAAAAAATCCAGCGTACTTATCAGGCCGTCAGCCGCTTTATTGCCACGCATCTTGCGGTGGCTTTTGATGCCGATCCGGAATCAGAAATACGCCATCTCAACAGTCGCTACAATGAAACTGAACGCGCCTTGAATGCGCACACCGCGCAAAACCAGCAGCAACGGCAACAGCTTGAACATACGCGTGAAGGCCTTCAAATATTGGACCGGCTGATACCACAGGTTCCCTTACTGAATGAAAAAAACCTGACGGATACGGTTGCACAAGCCCATCAGGAGTTGAAACAGGCACAGGATGCTGAAGGCTACATGCGCCAACATGGAGCAGCACTGGCAAAACTGGAGCCATTACTGGCTGTATTGCAAAATGATCCACAACAGCATGAGCAGTTAACAAACGATTATGTACGTGCAGAGCAGGATCAGCAGCTGGCCAAGCGGCAGGCATTTGCGTTAGCTGAAGTGGTACAACGCCGTGTGCATTTCACTTATGCTGATGCTGCCCACATGCTGGGGGAAGACAGGGATATTAATGATCAACTGCGCCAGCGCCTGGAGCAGGCAGAAGCAGAACGTAGCGACGTTCGTACCCAGTTACGTCAGTATCAGGCACAGTACCGTCAATGCAGCCAGTTATTGGCCTCACTGAAAAGTACCTGTGACGCAAAACGTGAGGTATTAAGAGAGCTGCATCAAGAATTACAGGATACTGGAGTTTCTGGCGATGCTGACGCACAGGCGCGTACCGGAACGCAGCGAGATGAATTGCATGCCGCATTAAGTGCCCATCGTTTGCGCCATCATCAACGAGAAAAACAACGTATTCTCTGTGAAACGGAAGTGGACGCTTTAGAGAAGAAACGGCATAAACTTCAATCAGATTACCGTCAGATGCGTGCTCAGGCAGTTTATGTCAGGTCAGGATGGTGTGCAATAAAGCACAGGGTAAAGGGCCATAAGGTTGAACGTCGTTTATATCGCCGTGAACTGGCTTATATGAATACGGATGAACTGCGTTCCATGTCGGATAAGGCACTGGGCTCCTTACGGCTGGCGGTGGCCGATAATGAGCATCTGCGGGATCTGCTGCGTTTATCAGAAAACCCCAAATGGCCAGAACGTAAAATTGAATTTTATATCGGGGTTTATCAACACCTGCGCGAGCGTATACGCCAGGATATCATTCAGACTGATGATCCTGTTGAAGCTATAGAACAGATGGAGATTGAACTGAGCCGCCTGACGGAGGAACTCAGTCTGCGTGAACAGCAACTGTCCATCAGTTCAAAGACAGTAGCGGGCCTGATTCATAAAACCATTCAGCGTGAACAGAATCGTATCCGTATGCTGAATCAGGGTCTGCAGACCGTGGCTTTTGGTCAGGTTAAAAGTGTACGTCTGAATGTTCATGTACGCGAGGCGCACGCAACCTTACTGACGGTATTGTCTGAACAACATGAACAGCATCAGGATTTATTTAACAGCCACCGTTTGAGTTTTTCTGAGGCCCTGGCCAAGCTTTATCAGCGCCTGAATCCACAAATGGATATGGGTCAGCGTCTGCCACAAACTGTGGGTGAAGAGCTGCTGGATTACCGTAACTATCTCGAGCTGGAGGTAGAAGTTTTCCGTGGTTCCGAGGGGTGGATGCGTGCGGAAAGCGGCGCGCTTTCAACGGGGGAAGCCATAGGTACCGGAATGTCAATTCTGGTGATGGTGGTGCAAAGTTGGGAAGAAGAGTCCTGTCGCCTGCGTGGCAAAGATATTGTGCCCTGCCGGTTACTGTTTCTGGATGAAGCGGCGCGACTGGATGCAACATCCATTGCCACGCTATTTGAGCTTTGTGAACGCCTGCAGATGCAACTGATTATCGCCGCTCCTGAAAATATCAGTCCGGAAAAAGGTACCACATATAAACTGGTGCGTAAGGTATTGGATAATCATGAGCATGTGCATGTGGTGGGATTACGGGGTTTTGTTAGTCATAATTCCATAAGGGCGACAGCGGGCGGCTGAGTCCCTTACACAGCCACCCATCCTTGCCACTTACACTCATTGATACATAAGGAGCTTATCTACCGGGCATAAGGCATTGAGAACCAGGATATCCCGAGTTAAGGCTGGGAGCAGCTTGGTCATTAGCTGCAGGCGTTATGCATAAAGCAGCCAACCAATGTCATGATAATGAAACTGGTTTTATATATCATGATAATGAGTTACATATTATCGATAACATCCTGGGCAAATTCGCTGCATTTGCGTAACCTGGCCCCTTCCATCAGACGTTCAAAATCATAGGTCACGGTTTTGGCAGCGATAGCGCCTTCCATACCTTTAACAATTAAGTCAGCCGCCTCGATCCAACCCATGTGACGCAGCATCATTTCTGCAGAAAGGATGATGGAACCGGGGTTGACTTTATCCTGACCCGCGTATTTGGGTGCTGTGCCATGCGTAGCTTCAAACAGCGCGCAGTCATCACCGATGTTAGCACCCGGTGCAATACCGATACCACCCACCTGAGCAGCCAGTGCATCCGAAATATAATCACCATTGAGATTCATACAGGCAATGACGCTGTATTCGGCCGGACGCAGCAAAATTTGCTGTAAGAACGCGTCGGCTATCACGTCCTTGATGAGAATATCTTTGCCATTGCCGGGATTTTTAATTTTCATCCAAGGTCCTCCATCAATGAGTTCACCGGCAAATTCTTTTTTGGCTAACTGATATCCCCAATCCTTAAAGGCACCTTCAGTGAACTTCATAATATTACCCTTGTGTACCAGAGTCACGGAGCTGCGATCATTACTAATAGCATAGTTGATAGCTGCGCGGATCAATCTTTGGCTGCCTTCTTCAGAGCAGGGTTTAATACCAATACCGCATTGCTCGGTAAAGCGGATTTTTTTCACGCCCATGTCATCCTGCAGGAATTTGATGACTTTTTGAGCTTCTGCGCTACCGGCTTGCCATTCAATTCCCGCGTAGATATCTTCAGCATTTTCACGAAAGATCACCATATCGGTAAGCTCAGGATGTTTTATCGGGCTTGGTGTTCCCTGATAATAGCGTACCGGACGCAGGCAGACATAAAGATCAAGCTGTTGGCGCAAAGCAACATTCAGAGAACGAATGCCACCACCCACAGGAGTGGTCAGCGGGCCTTTAATGGCAACACGGTATTCCCGGATGAGATCCAGAGTTTCATCGGGTAACCAAACATCCTTACCATAGAGTTGAGTCGATTTTTCACCGGTATATATTTCCATCCACGCAATTTTACGCACACCCTGCCAGGCTTTATTTACTGCGGCATCGACGACTTTTATCATAGCAGGAGTGACATCCACACCTATGCCATCACCTTCGATAAAAGGGATAATGGGATGATAGGGAACGCATAGTTTTCCTTGAGTATCACGGGTAATTTTCTGACCTTGGGTTGGAACAATCACTTTGCTTTTCATTAGTCTCTCCGGTTAAACACAATTTTTGTTAGTATTTTGTGAATGTTTCATCCATGGTACTTGAAGATTGGTATTACGCCAATGTAAAACGGGCCGGGTTATGCGTGTTTGTACAGGAGTAACCTGATAAAATCCATTGCCTGCTTTACCTGTATTATGAAGTATGGCGAATGAAGTACAATACCCGGATTACCGAGTGATTGAATTAGCAGGTTATGACGTGTAGAGGCATAACATTATGATGTGTATAAGGCATAACAGCCAAAAAAAAGTCATTGTCGGCATGTCTGGTGGTGTTGATTCTTCCGTTGCTGCCTGGTTGCTGCAGCAGCAAGGTTTTCAGGTTGCCGGTCTGTTCATGAAAAACTGGGAAGAAGATGACGACGATGGGTACTGCGCTGCGGCTGGCGATCTGGCTGATGCACAAGCAGTCTGCGACAGACTGGATATCAAGTTACACAGAATGAACTTTTCTGCCGAATACTGGGACCGGGTTTTTGCGTTATTTTTATCAGAATACAGTGCAGGTCGTACACCCAATCCTGATGTTCTCTGTAATAAAGAGATTAAATTTAAAGCATTTCTGGAGCTTGCCACGCAAGATTTAGGCGCAGATTATATTGCGACCGGTCATTATGTCAGGCGCCAGGAGGTGGAAGGCAAAAGCCGCTTACTGCGTGGTATTGATGTCAATAAAGATCAAAGCTATTTTCTCTATACTCTCAGTCATGAACAGCTGGCAAAGAGCTTATTTCCCATCGGGGATCTCGAAAAGTCTGCAGTACGGCGTATTGCCGTACAGCTTGATTTAGTCACAGCCACTAAAAAAGATTCTACCGGTATCTGTTTTATTGGTGAGCGCAAGTTTAGCGACTTTCTGAGCCGTTATCTGCCGGCACAGCCTGGTCAGGTTATTACCACGGATGGGCAAATTTTGGGCCAGCATCAGGGATTAATGTACTACACGCTTGGACAGCGTAAAGGGTTGGGTATTGGTGGCATCAGGGAAAGGGGAGCCGAGCCATGGTATGTTGTAGACAAGGATGTAGTTAAAAATATTTTGATCGTCGCTCAAGGCCATCAACATCCACGACTGATGTCCGTTGGGCTAATAGCACAGCAGCTGGATTGGGTTGATCGTCAACCCCTGGCAGCACATCCCCTGCGCTGCATGGTTAAAACACGCTATCGTCAGCCGGATATTCCCTGTACGCTCAGAACACGAGGCTCCGATCATGTTGAGGTGCATTTTGATCAGCCTGCACTGGCAGTGACACCCGGTCAGTCTGCAGTATTTTATCAGGATCACGTGTGTCTGGGTGGTGGCATCATTGAACAGCGTATACAGGAGTGGTAGTGGCAAAAAACTATTATGATATTACTCTGGCACTTGCCGGCATCTGTCAATCTGCTCGCCTGGCTCAGCAACTGGCGCACGATGGTCGGTGTGACGATACAGCCCTGCAGACATCACTGCAAAGTATTTTGGCAACCCACCCACCTTCTACTCTGGCGGTTTATGGTGGAAAAGAGCAGGCACTGACCATGGGTATGGAAACGTTATTATGTGTCCTGAATACCCAGCATAAAGGTGCCGGTGCTGAACTTACCCGTTATACGCTCAGTCTGATGGTGCTGGAACGCAGATTGCATAAGGCTAAAACGGCCATGGATGCGCTCATTGCTAAAATCCTTCAGCTGGATCGCCAACTGGCACATTTTGATCTGAACTCGGAAACAATGTTGAGTGCGCTGGCAGCGATATATGTGGATATTATCAGTTCACTTGGCCCACGAATCCAGGTGACGGGCTCTTCAGCAATGTTACAAAACTCACTGGTAAAAGACAAAATTCGGGCATCTTTACTGGCGGGTATTCGTGCCGCGGTACTCTGGCAGCAGGTGGGTGGCGGTCGTTTACAGTTAATGTTTTGTCGTCAGCGCCTGATCACACAGGCCAGAAATATTCTGGCCCGTGCTTAAACCAGCAAGGAGTTACCCGTCATGGAATTATCTTCACTAACTGCCTTAACCCCACTGGATGGACGCTATGCGGATAAGATTGATGTGCTTCGTCCTATTTTCAGTGAATTTGCTTTACTCAAATTTCGTGTACAGGTTGAAGTCTGTTGGCTGCAACAACTGGCCGACTGCACAGAAATTAAAGAAATTCCTGCTTTTGATGCACCGGTAAACGCATTTCTCAGCCAGATTATCACAACGTTTAATGAGCAGGACGCACGACGGATTAAAGCCATTGAATGCATGACTAATCATGATATCAAGGCAGTGGAATATTTCCTGAAAGAAAAAGTAAAGCCTGTTCCAGTATTAGATGCTGTTGCTGAGTTCATTCACTTCGCCTGTACTTCAGAAGATATCAATAACCTGTCTTATGCCTTAATGTTAAAGACTGCGCGTCAGGAGGTACTGTTACCCTGTTGGCAGCAGATAACTGGCACCCTGAAAACACTGGCACATCGCTGGCGCTCGTTGCCTCTTCTGGCCAGAACTCACGGTCAGCCTGCTACACCTTCCACAGTCGGCAAAGAATTTGCCAACGTAGTCTGGCGCCTGGAACGCCAGCTTCATCAACTTAAGCACATCGAAATACTCGGTAAAATGAATGGTGCGGTGGGTAACTATAACGCCCATATGGCCGCTTACCCTGATGTGGATTGGCCTCAATTAAGCGCACGTTTTGTCACTTCGCTGGGTATTGGCTGGAACCCTTATACGACTCAAATCGAACCACATGATTATATGGCAGAATTATTTGCCTGTATTGCACGTTTCAATACGATTTTGATCGATTTTAATCGTGACATCTGGGGTTACATTGCGTTGGAACACTTCAGTCAAAAAACGATTGCTGATGAAACGGGTTCATCCACCATGCCGCACAAAGTCAATCCCATTGATTTTGAAAATGCTGAGGGTAATCTTGGTCTGTCCAATGCCATGCTAAGTCACCTGATCAATAAATTACCCGTATCCCGCTGGCAACGTGATTTGACTGATTCAACCGTATTACGCAACCTGGGTGTGGGATTAGGTTATGCCCTGGTGGCATATCAGGCAACTCTGCGGGGTTTGAATAAACTGGAAGCCAATGAAGCACATTTACTCGATGAATTAAACCGCCATTGGGAAGTACTGGCAGAGCCAATCCAGACCATGATGCGTAAGTATGGTATTGAAAAACCGTACGAACAACTTAAAACGTTCACACGTGGTAAAAACGTGGATGTTACTCTCATGCAAGCTTTTATTGACAGTCTGATGTTGCCAGACCATGAGAAAAAACGCCTGAAAGCCATGACGCCCGTTAACTATACCGGACGTGCCGTCTCTCTGGTGGATGAATTAAAAGAATAAAGAATAAGGAGATGAAATGAAATTATTCACCCTTTTTTTTCTCACAGGACTCATTATGTTAAACCATAACCTGTCAGCAGCGCCTCAGCCTTTAGCGTATTTTGATAATGATGGGCGAACCGATGTTTTGAGTGGTGGCGTGCGCATGATTCCGATTCAAACGGAAAAAGGCCCCTTTCGTGTCTGGACAAAACGCATTGGCAATAACCCGACGATCAAGGTGCTACTATTACACGGAGGCCCGGGTATAACGCACGAATACCTGGAAGTTTTTGACAGCTATTTTCCCGGTGCTGGTATTGAATATTACTATTATGATCAGCTTGGTTCAGCGTACAGTGACCAGATTGATGATCCTGCTCTGATTAATTTGCCACGCTTTGTTGAAGAGGTGGAGCAAGTTCGTCTGGCACTGGGTCTGAATAGCACAAATTTCTACCTGTATGGCCATTCCTGGGGTGGCCTGTTGGCGATTGAGTATGCCCTGAAATATCAGCATAATCTCAAAGGATTGATCATTTCAAATATGATGTCCAGTGTCCCTGCTTATAATACTTATGCCGAAAATGTCATTATGCCTGGTATGGATCAGAAAGCACTTGCGCAAATTAAGGCCCTTGAAACGCAAGGGAAATATGAAGATCCACGTTATATGGCGCTGCTAATGCAGCACCATTATGTCTATCATCTACTGCGTATGCCAGAACAACAGTGGCCAGAACCTGTGACGCGTTCGTTTAAGCATCTTAATGCCAAAATTTATATTCCCATGCAAGGCCCCAGTGAACTGGGGGCAAGTGGAACGTTGTCAACATGGGATCGTACCTCTGCCCTGTCACAGATCACTGTGCCAACACTGGTCATTGGGGCACGGTATGACACGATGGATCCCAAGAATCTGCAAATGATGTCAACACAAATGAAACAGGGACGTTATCTCTATTGTGAAAACGGCAGTCACTCAGCAATGTATGATGATCATAAAACTTATTTTAAGGGATTGATCCAGTTTATTAGGGATATTGACCGGTAAACACGGTCTAAAAGCCCTATGTACGTACGATCAGGAATAAATAAGGTTACGCGGCTGAGCCAGATTAAGCAGCCATCGCTCACTATCCAGTTTTATCGCCAATTTACTCGCAGGAATCGTTGCTGACTCCCTGCATATGCAAACCCAAACTGGATGGTATTTATGCAAATTCACAACTTCAACATTTTCCACTGATCCCAAACTGAGGTTTAAGTTATGTTGTGTACTAAATGCCGGGAAAATTCTCCCGGTACTTTTTGTTCAGGATTGCTACTGGTGACGGCGTTTGGATACTCATAAGACGATGGATTATCGCGATTAAAAGACCAGGTACTTAAAAAAGCCAAATTATTTATCCTGGAAAACTGAGCAATTTTATCCGCATCTTCAAGTTTGAACATGCCGCGATCATCATTTAAACCTATCATAGGGGTAATTGCTACTCGGGAATACAGGCTTGCTGATGTTTTGTATAAGTCACGTAATTGTTTTTCAATGGCTTTGGCTGCATCTATTGCAGCCTGTCCGCGATCAGGATAGCTTCCGCGACCATAATCCATCGCCATGCCATTTACAACAAAATCAATACCCTGATTTTTAGCCGTGGTGATAATGTTCAGGCCTTCTTGTACGAGGCCATATGGCATCACTGGTAAAGTAAAACTAATTTTGATATTAGGGTTTGCCTTCTGTACTCCCTTTAACGCTGCGCAAATATTATTAGCATTATAAAGTCTATTTTCTAAATCAAAATCCAATCCATCGGCGCTATATTTTCTAATGAAGTCATTATAGATTTGAGTTAATTGATCTACAGAATATGCTGTTGAAATATCTGCATTAGCAGCACCACCAAAAGAGATAATCACTTTCTTGCCATATTTTTTTAACTCTACTGCCAAGGGTAATGCCCATTCTACAGGCATAGCATCTATTGCTGCCCAGCAAGGCTTTTTGCCAACAGATAACGTAATAAAGGCAAAAATTAATCCATCGACATTCCAGTCTCTGGTGTGTTGGGAATAGTCTGGGTTAGGGCAACCTTGTGGGTAGTTTTTCCAATCGTTCCATTTTGCATTTACCGTCACATCAACATAAGGAATAATGAATGTAGACATTGTTGTGATCCTCCTTTTTATTATTTTCCCTTAGCTTTTTCTTTAAAATGTTTGTTATAAATACAACGCTGCAAGGTTAATAAAGATAATAATCAATGTAAATTTCAAAAAATAATTGCATTATTTTAATAAATAAAATGGCTATGTTTTAATAAAGCAGCGCAAAAATAAAGTCGTGACACACCTTTATTGGGTAATGCCTCCATGACTGAATACATAAGAATGATTACTACTGCTAATCCCGGTTAGTTCAGTGCAGAACTCGTGTTTATGCCAACAGATTACTAAAATTAATGACCATCTCTTATCCAGAATTCAGATCCTGAAAAATCAGCCATGAAAACTGAATCAATTGACTGGAGGCGTGGTCTTCACTGTGTTTTTCTAAAAATGAGTAATAATCAGGTAATAAAAAATCATAAAAAATTCAAAAAAACGTCAATAATTTCAGCATGTGTTCAGCTATGTTAAATAGAAAATTTATATATCAACATTTTTATTTCCTGGAGGAACCACGATGTTAAATATTCGATATTTCAGTAGCATTGATCTCAGTGGTGCTACCCTGCATGGATCTATACTACGAGATGAACATTTTACCCCATTAAAAGTTAAGCTATTTCACCCGTTGATTGATGCTATCGACAAGCCAGACATTGACATCACAAACAAGACTAAGAAAAATTTTTTCCACTGAATAAATCACTATCACTAAAAACAGTAGGCTGATGTAATTCATTAAGGATAACCGATTTCATTTATTTTGAATTAATATAAGATTAATTAACAGATTAAAAATTCTTTCTAAAAAATAGCCTATTTCTTTATGTAATATATTGTACTAAATTTATCTTACGAAACTCTTACCAGAGCATAGTATGGAATGCTATATTTCATAAAATAACCAATTAATAACGAAAGTACGGAATAATAATCAAATTTTCATTAAAAAATATTTAATATAAAGTTAACGTTATTTAATATAAAAGTCTTTTGTATAAAAAATACCGCCGATTATGACAGCACCTGGTGATATTTAATTGCGACAAGATGCCATTTTTAATACTCAAGGAAGAAAAATCTATGCCTGTACATTATCAGGGCACAACATCAGACGAGCTGGAAGCTTTAAAAAATTATATCGATAACCTTTCCAATCCTGGCAGCTGGCCGTCAAATCATAAAACACATGCACACCTTATTACACTCAAGGCTGGCTTTGAAGAAATTCACAACTTTTTGAAAAAATCTGATACTGAGATTGAGCAGCAAGTAGATACGACAGGCAAGCAAGAAAAAAAGAAAATATACCTCCCTAACAGGGAACTGCTGGTTTTTTTTCTGGAGAACAGAAATAGGGGGGTGTTTAATGTTAATGATAATTCACATATAGCAGCCAAGGATGCGCATACCCTTGCCCTGCGGCTGCAGATCAATCTGCTTGATGCTATCTATATAGAAAGTAAAGACTGGCTACAGTATGTTAAAACGCAAAAAGATATCAGCAACTGGAACGCTGAGTCTTATATAAAAAAAATTAATGCCGCCAGGGCACTGCTTATACAGGCAGAGCAGTACCTTGGGGCAAATAACAATGAACCTGAGTCAAGTTCCTCTATCAAAGCCCTGCAGGGCAATGGGATATCAGCGCTCGGGCAACAGCAGACTGATGCCCTCACCAGTCTGGCCCAGCTGAAAAAAGAACTGAACAGGCAAGAAAGAGAACACCGCTTGCTACCACAGGAGCCGGCCCATTACCAAACCACGGCACCCGCTGACAATATCCATCCCGTTCCTGGGGAACTTGAGCTGTATCTCTGTGACGGCCAACATTATCTGCGCACCGGCCAGGAAGGGGCGTATATTTGGTATGGAGTAAAATGGGATGCCAGTAACGCCACCTGGCGTGTGTATCAGCAGGAAAATCTAACCAGACCTAGTCTGGCGTATGACAGCGCCAGTGAAGAATGGAGAATGCGTACTCATATCGGGTTGCAAAGGGGCAATAATTATACCGTGCGGACGGCTGGCCCCCCTTCAAAAGGGGATGCTGACGCCAGCTATGATCTAATTTTCGATGCATTAACAAAAGCCAGTATAAAAAAATTATCACACAGCCCGAAGGAAAGCCTGCTTTTTATCAGGCTGGTAAAAAACGTCATTAGCGAGTACAACATAAAGCGTAATGAGGTACTTGTAGATGTAGAGCCCGGTCAATACCACCAGCGGCTGGCGGCTGTGACACTTGATCTTCCACTGGATGGAGAGACCTTAACACTGGGCGAAAAAAATAATGGAATTTATCTCCGCTGGTGTAGACAGGAAAGGTTCATTGCCGGTACGACACTGGCCACGCTAACAGCACGCCTTTGGATGGATATGCGCTATCATCGTCATAAAAACAGCTATGACCTGTCTGACATTGAAAGTCAGGAATTATTCAGAAAAGCGGATTTTAAGGGTGCTGATTTCAGGGGTGCTAACTTCAGTTGGGCAGGATTCAGTGGTGTTGACCTCAGCGGTACCTATCTCATGGGTGCTAACTTTTGGCATGCTAACCTCAGCGAGGCTAACCTCAAGGATGCTGATCTCAGAAATGCTAACCTCAATGAGACTAATCTCAGGAAAGCGCACCTTAGGGGTGCTAATCTCAAAGGCGCTAATCTCAGTGGTGCTAATCTCAGGGATACAAACCTCAGTGAGGCTAACCTCAAAAAGGCTATCCTCTGGAAGGCTAACCTCAGAAAAGCGAACCTCAGTAAAGCTGATCTCAGGGAGGTTGACTTCAGATGGGTTTACTTTCAGGGTGCTGACTTCAGTGGTGCTAACCTGACAGACGCTAACCTTAGTGAAGCTCGCCTGAGGGGGACCAATCTCAAAGAAGCTAACCTCAGCAAGGCTAATCTTTGGAAGGCTAATCTCAAAAAAGCTAACCTCATGAGCACTGACCTGACAGATGCTAACCTCAGTGAAACTGACCTCTCAGGTGCTGACTTCAGTGGTGCAGATCTGAGCAGGGCCAGAGTGACACTGAGTCTTCCTGTAATCTGGAATACACAAAATCTGGATGCTTATTTAAATCATACTGCCAATAATGGATGCAGTTTGATCATGGCCATTAACAGCAT
>CAZBYB010000032.1:19176-20543 GCA_964496225.1 uncultured Yersinia sp.
ACAGCATTGATCCACGTTTTACTGCGCTTAAAATCGATATGATGCGCCAACTCATGGTTTCCATTGACCCGTGGATAACGTGGGAATCCTACCTGCGTCAATTGGGAAAGATGTTCATGACAGGGACTGAATGGACAATTGACCTGGATCCTTACATACAGAGCCTGCAGGACTGCCTGCAGTCTGGCTACATGGTGGATAGAACCATTGTCCGTTTTACAGAAAAGCATGTCATTCCACTCGTGATTGCATGGGCCAACAGAGGTCCCTGGCGGACAGGGTCAGCGCAGACCTGTCAGAACCTGTTGAACTGGATGCAGAAAAAAAAGCAGGATGAATTTGCAATTTTTTCCCTGAAAAACAACGGTTTTTTCATACAGCTTATCCTTAATAGTCGTCATTCGGGTGATAACGGTGTCATACAGCAGGCAAAAACTCTGTATGAACAGTATCTGAAACTGGAACGCATCCATCAATACACTGCCCGGGATTATCATTTTGGTGATGGTGCCGGTGTTTTAAACTGGGAGGATAAAAATGCCAGTCATTACATTCTCATTGCCGACCGTAAAGAAAGGCATACTGTGCAAAAGCAGACGATGCTGTTATCAGAAAATCAGCTGAACGCCATGCTGGAAAATGATGAAAATACACACTGGAATCGCTTCCATTATTACCTGCAGACAGATAGCGGGCCCATACAGACACCATCCAGCACCAGTAACCTCTGGGCATTATTCAATGCGCATTTTAAATTCCTTGCAGCGCCCTACAATACTGTACGCAGTCTGCACGACGTCATCTATCTACTGATAAAATTAGACCCTAAAAACGATCACCAAAATTTAGTAGATACGCTTAAAAATGACAGCATGAATAAAAAATGGATCAGTACACAGGCTGGAAAGATACTGGCGGATATTTTTAACAAAGTACTGATCCCGGAGGCTGGTCAGGAATCCCGGTACCGTATCAGCGAAGCGCATTATCAGGACATCGTAAAAATCTTTGGCATAAATAAATCTCCGGCCAGAGCACAAGCGGAGACCCTGACACTACTAGCCACTCTCTTTACCCGCTATTCCTCCAATCCTATTTTTGGTATGGAGCAAGTTTTACCTAAGAGGTTACGGGAGTATGCCGCGCTATTATTGTCCCGAGCCTGGGAGTTGGATCCGTACATTTTCCGTCTGGACGGTAAGACAAACTGCCTGCAGGATTGGCAGCACTCGTTGTACAGAGAAGATAAATGGGCTGATGATACCGTTATGCTGTTTAACAAGATGTGGGATTACAGCAAAAGATATTTTTCGCCTGCAACCATAGCGATCATTCCCCTGGCATGGTGGGATGAAGAAGTGAAGCCT
>CAZBYB010000033.1:0-711 GCA_964496225.1 uncultured Yersinia sp.
GTACCTGTGTATAACGTTCATAGCTCTCTTTTTCACTGATATCACTGCCAGTACGCGCAATGGCTTGTTGAATAAGCTGCTGAATATTCAAACCCTCCAGTTTGATCCCATTCATGGTCACCAGTAACTTGCCCTGCAAAGTACTGCTCAAGGTAGCATCATTCCGTCCTTCTCCAGACAATGTCCCCTGCAATGAAAATGTACCCTTCACTCTCTCTGGCAGCTGCGCGGCCTGAAGCATCAACCCCAACTCCATATGATTTATTACCGGTTCTAGCAGGATTGCCATTTTTTTACCCGTGACATCCAGGGATAATGGAACGGAGAAATCTCCCCCTGATGACTTACCCGACAGGGTACCTATCCTGACTTTGCCCTGATAGTTTACCCCTTCCATCGTAAAATCATTAATAGTCAATCCACGATACATCATGTCATTGACCCTTAACCTTAACTGCATGGTCAGATTCTTCAATACACGCAAAAAATCATCGGCAGGATTCTGATCCGCAATAACCGGAGAAAGCACTAGCGGTTCTCTGGCAGGTTGATTACTGTCTGCCTGTCGCACTTTCCAACCAGAAATAGCATCAAGATTCAGTTTATCCGCAGACAACTCAATGACATAACTGGGAATTTCACCAAAATTACCACTGAGACTACCCGTAAATTGATTATTATTAACACTTAACATGAACGGATTAAGCCATA
>CAZBYB010000033.1:721-7015 GCA_964496225.1 uncultured Yersinia sp.
CCATATCCTCCGCGGCGCATCCTGATAACTGGCCTGCAGACTCGCCGAGCCACTGATGCCTGTTACAGGCAGGTCAGCACCTGTTAATTCATAAGTCACTTTATTGATATCAGCGCTAATTTGGCGGGGATAATGCTGTAAATTAATATCTGCCATCATTGAAAAAGCCAGTTCGCGCTGGTTACGGCTTACCCGGCTCTTAATCGCTAGTTTTGCCTGATGCCACTTATCTTGCTCAAATGATAAATTGATATCCCGTACGGTCACCGGATGATTATCCCTTTCCTGCCAGACCAGCACGCCATCAATAACCTCGACCTTATTGATATCAATATTCCATTGACCACTCATGGCGGTATGCTGTTGACCCGCTGTCACTGGCATACCCGCTGTTTTTTTTTCACTGTCGGCCGTTAAACGAATCACCGCTCTATTTAATATCACCTGCTTCACGACCAATTGATGTGAAAGCAGTGGCCATAACTTAACATCAAGGCGCATATTTTCAGCACTGATCAGGGGGGTTTGTGCCCCGGGTGCAGTCAGGCTCATGCGGCCAGAAATAATGCTCAGCTGTGGCCAGACGTGCCAACGAAAATCACTACCAGGATCCAACAAATAACCGCTTTTTTGCGCTACCTGTCCTATCATGCGCGTACGAAAATCGTTGGGATCAACTAATACTATCAAGGCTGAGATACCTACCACCAGCACCATCAACAACATGAATAACGTCGTCAGTAATCTTTTCATCATATTCCCTGAGCAGAATGGTATTGAATCTGCAGGTAGTGAATCAGCATTCAGTCTTTATCAATACGACTGGCAACAGCCCCGGTCTGATCCTGATATTTGGCATCATGGCGACGATTATAAGGACGTGCAGCTGGCCCGGACAGGGGTTCAAAGCTCAGCGCACCTATCAACATGCCAGGACGTAATGCCAGCGGCAATTTGCCTGAATTATAAAACTCCAACACAATTCTGCCCTGCCAGCCCGGATCAATACGGTGTGCAGTAACATGAACCATCAAGCCCAAACGCGCCAGAGAAGACCGCCCATCCAGCCAACCTACCAAATTATCCGGCATTGCCACCGATTCCAATGTAACCGCCAGTGATAGTTCTCCCGGATGCAAAAAGAATGCGCCCCCCTCCGGTAACACAATTTCATCACTCATCATGCGATCAAGCGCAGCACTGACCTCGTCTTTGGGGCCGCTTAAATCGATAAACGGCGTAGTGTGTCCCTGAAAAACACGAAACTGATTACCAAGGCGAACATCAACCGTTGCACCATTAATACGTTCGACCAAAGGGCGAGGGGTAATGACCAGCTTTCCAGCATCCAGCCAAGCTTCTATATCACGATCACAGAGTCTCATCCCATTTACACCTTGATTTTTAGGATATATTTCAGTGCTTTTCCCGGGTATCTGCTGCGCGCTGTATCTATAAATCAGCCATTGTAAATACCTGTAATGCCCTGATTATAGGAATATCATGGCATTAATACCAGCGCTTCAGGCCCCGGGGTTGCCATTGTCAATGAGCTCCTGATGCCTTGCCGGGCGCTATACAGCCATACATTAAAAAGCACTGGCGCTGGCAATCGATCCAAAACAACCCTACCAATGGCTAGTTTCTTGATGGAAAGGGATAAGCTACACGTTAAGATTTTGATGTATTTGTCTGATTTTTAACGATGATCCTGGCTGCATCAGCCGCTACTGTTTCTGATAATCCGTCATTAAGTGCCTGCTGAACAAAGTGTTCTACATGGTTACGTTCCATGTCACTCAAACGCGATAAGGTTTCTGTCATAAACTTTTTAACATGTTCCTTGATCAGCTCCTTCGCAGCGGATTTAGTGACTTTTTTGGCCTGTTTTATCGTCTGATTAACGTCACTTTTAAGCTCGTTGAGTTTTTCTGTCACTTCTTCACGTATCTTCTTATCGACAGAATCATCGAGCAGCCTGGCAATGGCCTCATCAATACGTTTATTGGTCATTTTTATGATGTATTCATTATGTAATTTTTTGGGAAGGATACGATCCAATATCGCTGGCACAGCAATAATGCTGACCCCCACACCGATCACCACAGGTAAAGCACCACCGGTCGCTACGGTGACAGCAATGCCAGTACCAACAGCGGCAGTTGTTATCCCTGCTCCCGTAGCGACCATTGCTGCTTTTCGTTCTGTACTGGCACCGGTAATACGATACTTAATACGCTGGGTCTGACGCTTGATGATTGTCCCTGTCTTACCCAAACGGGTAGAATGGCCTTCAGTAGCATCACGCAGCAAAGTTCCGGCGGTTTTTTCAAACTCTACACGAGTATAAAAGCTCATGAAGGCTTTGAATGCACTGGTATGCGTATTATTCTGGTTAAGCAGGAGCATGACTGCACGTACTGTTTCCAGTTCCTTTTGATTCTCACGTAATTTTTTGACCAGATCATTTTCCACCGAAGCCTGAGCAACACCGAACATGGCTTTGACCAATAGTCCTGCGCCGGGTAGTTCAGTCAACATATGCGTAGTCGGGCTTAACCATGAAGCCCCCCACAAGCCTATCGACGCAATTCTGCCACTCAGACTGTAATCAGTCATTGCCGATACCGACCCCCATAAGTAAGGCAACAACGCGCTCAAATGCAAAAAGGCAATCAACTCTTCAGGGAGAGTCGGTGCATTCGGGGTAATACCGGCAATATTTTCGTAACTCCCACTCAGCAGGCCATGAATCTGCTGTTCCAGAGTTGCCTTGTCCAAAATACCCTGTATCATATTTTTTATATCCGAACCCATCCCGAATGACATACGCATCATACTGTCATAAAAGTGGCTAAGGTCCCCCAGCAATTGTTCAGCCTGCTCAGGATAGTGAATAGTCCATTCGATAAGTTTTTTAAGCTCTGCAGAGAACTCATTTGTCTCTTTTTTGAGCACGTCAGGCTTAATGCCAAGCATTTCTTTATACAGAGATTTTGCCGCACTCTCTATATCAGGTATATCCTTAAAAGCTCGTGTAAATGGAACCCCCATTATTGCAATCTGACCCATGGCGGGAGACAGGACATTCTTGTATAAATCCTGATAAGCGTCTGCCAGCGTTTTCCCCTTCAACGCAAGTTGATGTGACAACAGGAAAGCATGGGTTGACGTGCGTGGAGTGAATTTATTTTTAATCAGGGTTGCAAGATCGATATCTTCAGGATAGCCACCGTACTTTTTAGCGCGCTCCTCTTCTTTCCTGAGAAAAAGGAGTTCAAGCTGAAAGTTCTTCTTTAATACCTCGACTTCTTTGCGATACGCGTTCTGTTCATGTTGCCATGTGTTGTACTTAACGAGCGGATCAGCATATTTCAGGGGTCCGTTGAGCAGTTTTTGCAATTGTTGTTCTAACGTTAGTTGATCTATACCCGGAATGTTGTTCAACGTATTGCGATAAAACCCCACTAACGCCTGCTCATCGGGAACGGCTTTTTGTGCCAATTTCTGACATAATTCCCTTGTTTTATCGATATTCTCCTGCACTATGCCGGCACGGGACTGATAAAATGCCTGATTAGTCTGCGCTAAATTAACCGCCTCTTTCCTTTGCTGAATATTAATCTCCTGATCCAATTCTGCTGTGAGCTCTGACTGCTTTGCTAACGCGCGCAGGAGCAAACTCAACTGATTATCCAGCGATTTCAGTTTTGCCGTACTGCCGAGTAACACTTCAAGCAAGGCTATTTCATTTTGTACTTGTTTTAATTCTATTTTTAGATGGGCGACCAAGTGCTGTTGTGTTTGTGAGGAGGGTGCTCTTATCAAATCCGTTAACACTATTTCATATTTTTTAAGTAAATCCGCACGCCGTTCCATTAATTCGAAAAACGGGACTTTGGGGGGTACATTATTTTCATCAAAAGCAGCCGCCTGTATCTTACTGATAGTTGCCATCTCCAGGGCATTGTCCTGTTCTTTCAAGGCATTCCTTTGTTGCTGGCAAAGTTTTACCAGTGCCTGCTCACCCGTGGATCGTTCAGCAAAGGGTGACAGCAAATCATGTACCCAATTATCATTAAATGACAGTTGATGTTTTTGATTATGGATCTCAAGCTGTCGCATCAATTGCTGATTAACAATAGTTGAACTGCCAGCGACGGCTGACTGCCCAAAGCGCAGTTTATCATCCTCTGCTGCGACCGGATCCTTACTGCTACGAACACGGATTTCATGGTATATGGGCAGGCTCATCAAAGCGCTGAGTTGATCAGTGTATGCAGGGTGCTCCTGTCTTTGTTTCTGTAATGTTGCTATTTCCTGTCGCAGCAAGGACAGCATCTGCTCATCATTGTTGGCCCCATATAAAATTTTTAGGTAATGCAATTGGTTAGAATATTCCTTCTCTTTTTTTGTCCAAGTTTCAATGGCTTGTACATCCTTTGCCTCCAGTTCACGCCGTTGTTGCTCCGTTAGTACCTTTGGCCAGAAATAGTCATCCTTCTGTTCATAGGGCTCAAAGATTTCTGGCGATACGGGTGTCAGTTTTTTTTGTTGAGCTGCCATTAACGCTGTGGTGCGTCTGGGATCCTGCCCAGAAAAGAAATCATTTATTCTGACTGCGGTTTGTTCCGGCAAAGGAAAAAAAGTCTCCAACAGTATGACAGCGTCATGAGCTGAGGGAAAAACAACAGCTTGTGCCACTAACGATTTGAGTGCCTGTGAGAGCTCTGATGCTGATGGGGCTATTTGCCGATGCTTATAACCTATTTGAGTATGCAAATCATGCAACCAAAGTACATTATCATTATTTAATAATTTGGATTCCTGGCTGTAATCATCATACTTATCCGGGGTATTTTGATAGGGTATATTGGGAGTGTATTGAACAGGCAGACGAGCTTTATAATTGGCAATCTGTTCGCGTACCCTGTTCAGTTCCCCGGTATGTTGCCCTATCTTCGTGAGTAATGGTTCAATCGTGTGTTGATACTTACAGGCAGATTGCAGTGCATTAATGCGTATGTTCGGGCCCGCATCTTCAGGTCCCGTCAGGTTTATTACAGCATGCAATGCCTGCTGCCAAGCGTTAACCGCATTCTCTGTTGCTGTCAGTTGTTTTTTTACCTCTACGGCTGAATAGTGAATATTCCGACTGATCGTATTTAACTTTCCAACTTCTGTATGCAACGCATTTGTTTTTATGGTGTAGGCTTCAACTTCTTCTCTCAGGAGGGTATCGCTTATATGATTTTTTTGTAACCCAAACCACCGGGCAAAAAATTCCGTTGTACTTGCTATTACCCCTTGGGATGTGGCTGTCGTATTGAGATCGGCTTTAATTGCTTTTTCTGCCTGCACCAATTCATCCAGCGCGCGGGTTAATTCACTGAACTGTCTGGTCGCAGAATGATCCTTGATGAAAGCGGGTACAGGTTGATACCCCGCTGAAGTTTGCGATGTTGTATGGGAATCGGGTTTTTTTATGACAGATTTTACCGTTCCTGTCACAGGCTGTTCTTTTGTTTTAACAGACGAATCTCCCAGGCTATTCTGTACCTGTGTGATATTTGGCATGCTGCCATGTATAACCTGTTTCTCCGATTTTGTGACAGCTTCTACAACGTTACTTACTGATTTAAATCGGGATAGGTTGTCATGCTTCACTATTCCGGGCATAGGGTTGCACCTTCAAAATAAGCCATTTTAATTATTATAGTAATAATTAAAAAACTTATTATATTGCCGTGCAATTGCATCAAATTAAAAAAAGATTCTGAATTACCGATGATCACATCATGACGTTATGAAGAATCGTAGTGCATGAATCAATATCAAAGCATCCGGAACGCAATATCACCTAAGGCCCCATGGCCCTGCCAGTACATTTCAGCAGCCACACAGGCCGCCAGAGCACGGTATTTTTCGGTAAATTCACTATCAGGATAGCGCACCACCGTGGGTTCACCCCGATCCAAGTCTTCCCGAAGGGAAATATGCAGAGGAATTTGCCCCAGTAACTTACAGTGATATTTTTGTGCCAGTTTCATGGCACCACCAGTACCAAAAATCGCTTCCTGGTGCCCACAATGGCTGCAGATATGCAGGCTCATATTTTCAACAATGCCCAATACCGGTACCTGCACTTTTTTAAACATGACAATACCTTTCATCGCATCGATCAGTGCGATGTCCTGTGGTGTGGTCACAACCAGTGCACCGGTCACGGGCATATTCTGCGCCAGTGTCAGCTGAATATCACCGGTACCCGGCGGCATATCGATGATCAAGTAT
>CAZBYB010000033.1:7025-11702 GCA_964496225.1 uncultured Yersinia sp.
CATAAGGTATCCTGCAACATCTGCATGAGCGCTTTGCTGGCCATGGGGCCACGCCACACCATGGCATTGTCATCGGTTGCCAGATAGCCGATAGAATTCGTTGCCAGACCATGAACCATAACAGGTACCATATGTTTACCATCAGGCGATGTTGGCCGCTCATGGGCACTACCCAGCATAAAAGGTACTGAAGGCCCATAAATATCTGCATCAAGAATCCCCACCTTAGCCCCTTCCTCTACCAGTGCCAACGCAAGGTTTACCGCGATACTGGATTTCCCCACCCCACCTTTACCGGAACTCACAGCCAGAATATTACGTACCCCGGCAACATCGGGTCGGTGGTTTGCCTTACGTAACGTGGCAATATTATGCGATAACTGCCAGTCAATTTCCCTGACAGCAAGGCTGTGCAACAATGCAACATGGGTTTGTTCTTTTAATGCTTCAAAAGCACTGCGCCATGGGAAAGGCATGATCAATTCAATATGCAGCACATTATCCAGTAAAACACACTGATGCAATGCACCTAAGTCCTGAAGAGTAGAGGCTAATGTCGGATGGATAAAACGGTTCAGTATTTCGACTACCTGTGACCGCAACACGTCGGGACCCATTTGGCTGGAAGATTTTGCACTCATCCCGGCTCCTTGTATTGATGATGTGGTTAATTTAAAAATTCCGGGCATCAGCATAACAGAACTCCCGACAGGGAAAACCTGTTATCCCCAAAACCCATTATCCCCGTGCTGAACTTTCACAAGGTTTTTCTGAATGATGGCAACCTTCAACCTGATCGGTTAACATGAAAAACCGTTTATTTTATTTAAAAAGTCAATTCCCTTATTTATGACACAAACCCGGAAAAAAATGCTGGTAACCTGCGCGTTGCCTTATGCCAATGGTTCCCTTCATCTCGGCCATATGCTGGAACACATCCAGGCTGATATCTGGGTACGTTACCAGCGCATGCGTAACCATCTGGTTTATTTTATCTGTGCTGATGATGCCCACGGCACACCTGTGATGCTAAAAGCCCAACAGCTTGACGTGACACCGGAACAAATGATTGCTGACATGAAATCGGAGCATCATCAGGATTTAAACTTATTTTCAATAAGTTATGATAACTATCATTCCACTCATAGCGATGAAAATCGTCAATTATTACAGCTGATTTATCATCGTCTGAAAAAAAAGAAGCATATCAAGAAGCGTCTGATCTCTCAGTTATACGATCCTGAAAAAAAAATGTTTTTACCCGATCGTTTTGTCAAAGGCACCTGTCCCAAGTGTCAAGCTATTGATCAATACGGTGATAATTGCGAGATCTGTGGTGCCACCTATAGCCCAACTGAGCTGATTGATCCCAAATCAACGTTATCGGGCGCCATCCCCGTTATGCGTGAATCTGAACACTATTTTTTTGACTTACCCGCCTTCAGCGCTATGCTGCAAACATGGACCCGGTCAGGTGCCTTACAGGAACAGGTAGCCAACAAAATGCAGGAATGGTTTGCCTCAGGCCTGCAACAATGGGATATCACCCGGGATGCACCCTATTTCGGTTTTGAGATCCCTGATGCGCCGGGTAAATTTTTTTATGTCTGGCTGGATGCACCCGTCGGTTATATGAGTGCATTCAAAAATCTGTGCGACCGCCGTACTGATGTGGATTTCCATGAGTTCTGGTGTAAAGAAGCCACCAGCGAGCTTTATCACTTTATTGGCAAAGATATTGTTTATTTCCATAGCCTGTTCTGGCCTGCGATGCTTGAAGGTAGCGATTTTCGCAAACCTGACAAGCTGTTTGTCCACGGCTATGTTACGGTGAATGGTGCAAAAATGTCCAAATCACGCGGAACCTTTATCAACGCAGCGACTTATCTGCGCTATTTTGATGCGGATTGTCTGCGTTATTATTATGCAGCCAAGCTCTCACCACACATTGATGATATCGATTTGAATCTGGAAGACTTTGTACAGAAAGTGAATAGCGATATCGTCAACAAAATTGTCAATCTGGCCTCACGCACTGCCGGCTTTATTAATAAAAAATTTGCGGGTAGGCTGTCAGCCCGGCTAGCCGATCCAGGGCTTTATCAAATGTTAATCGATGCCGCACCCGATATTGCACAGGAGTATCACAATCGTGAATCAGGTAAAGCCATGCGCAGGATCATGGCGCTAGCCGACAGCGCCAACCGTTATATCGACGAGCAGGCGCCATGGATTGTTGCCAGACAGACAGAAAATGACAGCACCCTGCAGGGGATTTGTTCCACAGGAATTAACCTGTTTCGCGTACTGATGACTTACCTGAAACCCGTTTTGCCTGGATTAACCCAACGTGCCGAGGCTTTTCTGAACACACAATTGAGCTGGGATACACTTGGGATACCCTTAACTGACCACACTATTAACCCCTTCCAGCCTCTGTTAAACCGTCTGGATATCTCTACCCTGAACGCCATGATTGAAGCATCAAAAGAAAATATGACAGTCAAAAAAGCGACACCATCATTACCAGTACCCGACGAGGTAGATCCTGTTGCACCCCCTGTCTGTATTGATGATGTGGCTAAAATAGATATGCGCATCGCCCGTATTCAACAGGCAAAACAGGTTGAGGGTTCAGATAAATTATTACAGCTCACTCTGGATCTCGGGGGCGAAATACGCCAGGTTTTCTCAGGCATCCGGGCAGCTTATCCTGATCCCACTGTACTGGAAGGGCGCTTGACCGTGATGATAGTGAACATGGCGCCCCGTAAAATGCGTTTTGGCCTTTCTGAAGGTATGGTGATTACAGCAGGCTATGATGGGAAAAATCTCTTTTTGCTCAGTCCGGATCAAGGTGCAAAACCCGGCATGCCCGTGAAATAAACCCAGAATTACCACAAAATAATACTGAGCCTGCAAGTCCAGTATACCCATGAACAAGCCGAGCATCGTTTCAGCAGCCTGTGTCAGGAACTCGCACATTCAGATAAAATAAGGTAACATCGGGGGGAAAGAGCGATCAAGACACTGTATAACTTATCATTAATGAATGAGTACACACTTCTTATGCAGACACGGTTTTTGACTTCCATGGATACTCTGGCAGCCAATCTGCGGCCAGCCCTACAACCTTATCTTGATGATCCGCATTTCCCGGCAATGTTAACGGCCGCGCAGGCAGAAACTGTTAAACAGACCTGCGGGCTGGATGATGATCAGCTTGCCGGAGCCTTACTTCCTCTGGCTGCCGCCTGTGCCTTGACACCCATCTCGCATTTCAACGTGGGGGCCCTGGTCAGGGGAAAGAGTGGTCATCTCTATTTCGGAGCTAATATCGAATTCCCCGGGGCCCCACTGCAGCAGACCGTTCATGCAGAACAATGTGCCATTACGCACGCCTGGTTAAGTGGCGAATCCGGCCTGACGGCAATTTATGTTAACCATACACCTTGTGGCCATTGCCGCCAATTTATGAATGAACTCCATGATGGTGCTTCCCTGCCCATTCATTTACCTGGCCGACCATTGCGAAACCTGGCAGACTATTTACCTGACGCTTTTGGTCCCGGGGATTTAGGGATCACCCATTTCCTGATGGATAAACAGGATCATGATTACCGGTTATCCCATGCTGACAGTCTGACGCAAGCTGCCCTGAAAGCAGCAAGGCAAAGTCATGCTCCTTACAGTCAATCACACAGCGGCGTAGCACTGGAAACGGTAACAGGCGCCATTTATTCAGGTCGTTATGCAGAAAATGCTGCCTTTAATCCCAGTATGGCACCACTGCAAGCCGCACTTATTATGATGAACATGTCTGGCTGCAATTTTCAGGAAATTCATCGCGTAGTACTGGTGGAAACAGCAGATACCGCCGTCTCACAATGGGATGCCACGCGTACCCTGTTAAATGCACTGGGCTGTCAGGATATCAACCGGTTATGCTGCATACTTACCAGTTGAGTTTAAAAAAATAAACCTGATACTTACTGCACTGCCTCAGGCCACATGACCTTGGCATTTTTTAAAAACTCAAATCGGACGTACAAAAGACAACATGATATGGAAACGCCTGCTCATTAGCTTGGCTGTCATCTCAGGGATATTTCTCCTGACTACCGTTGTTCTTGATCGCTGGATCAGCTGGAAAACTACTGCTTATATTTACGATGAACTACAGGATCTGCCATCCCGTCATGTCGCCGTGGTTTTGGGTACCGCAAAATATCACCACAGTGGCGTGATTAATCAGTTCTACTCACATCGTATGCAAGGCGCCATTAACGTCTGGAACAGTGGAAAAATTCATTATCTGTTACTCAGTGGTGATAATGCTTTACAAAGTTATAACGAACCAATGACGATGAAACGCGATCTCATTGCAGCAGGTATCGCTGCCAGGAATATCGTGCTGGATTATGCTGGTTTTCGTACTTTTGATTCCATCGTGCGCACACGTAAGGTCTTTGATACGAATAATTTTATTATTATTACGCAACGTTTTCACTGCGAACGCGCTTTATTTATCGCACTCCACCTTGGTATTCAGGCCCAGTGCTATGCCGTTCCATCCCCCGAATACATGCATATTATCCGCATACGTGAAATATTTGCCCGTCTAGGTGCTTTCATCGATCTGTATATTCTGAAACCCGAGCCACGCTTTCTTGGCCC
>CAZBYB010000033.1:11712-20088 GCA_964496225.1 uncultured Yersinia sp.
ACGAGATCCACTAGCATGGTCTTCTATGAAAAGCTCACCACCCGCAAAAATTCCTGCCTGGTATTTTGACTCGACTTAAATAACCCACCCAGTGATATCGTCCTAGTTGCACTGGTCTCATCCTCGATACCGCGTACTTTGACACAGTCATGTATAGCATCGATCGATACCGCAACATTACTGGTCTCGAGCAGCGTCTGTAAAGCAATGAGAATTTGCTGAGTTAACCTTTCCTGTACCTGAGGGCGTCGGGCAAAAAACTGTACAATACGGTTAATCTTGCAAAGAGCAATCACGCTCTGTTCAGGAATATAGGCAACCGTTGCCTTACCATCAATGGTAGCAAAGTGATGTTCGCAGGTACTGGTTACGGTAATATTGCGTACGGTCACCATTTCATCCACTTTCATCTTATTTTTAATCAGCATGATCTCGGGAAAATTAGCATAATCCAGCCCGGAAAAAATTTCATCAACGTACATTTTAGCAATGCGGCCCGGCGTATCCGCCAAACTATCATCGGACAGATCAAGATTAAGCAGTTGCATAATTTCGCTCACATGCTGCTGAATACGGGTTTTGCGAGTAGCGGTATCCAATACCTGACCCCGTAACGGCGTTTCAAGGCCACGATTCTGCAATGCAGAGTGCACCAGCATTGCTTCTTTACTTAACAGTGACATTCTTCTCTCCTGCAGGTATTGCACGCATAATCAATATAAAATGCTGCCACATCAGCGGGGCCCTTCTAATGTACGTTCTGTATCCACAAGACTGCCCCATTGCCAACGTTCACCCTGTCTGGTCAGTACTTCATTGGCTTGCTGCCAGCGACGGGACATCATCAATTCCTCAAGACTGAATCGCCCTCCTTGATGACAAAGCCTGGCCAAACAACTGCGATGAGCCGCAGACAGGTTATCCAACACACTCACAGCCCCGGCACGGTTATTACACACCAGGACCAGATCACAACCCGCAGTCAGTGCAGCACAGGCACGCTGTACATGGCTGCCCATGATGGCCGCACCTTCCATAGATAAATCATCAGAAACAATGATACCATCAAAACCCAGCTCCTGGCGCAGTACCTGTCGCAACCAGTACGCCGATGCACCGGCAGGCAAGGCATCAGCCGCAGTATAAATGACATGCGCAGGCATAATGGCATCCAGCATCTGTTGCTCAATGAGCTTGCGAAAAACCCACATATCCATATCACGGATCTGTGCCAGTGGTCGTACATCTCTGGGTGTTTCCTGATGAGAATCAGCACTGACAGCCCCATGCCCGGGGAAATGCTTCCCGGTCGTTTTCATACCGACACTATGCATACCACGGATAAAACACTGTGCAATTTCAAGCACTTGATCAGGTTTATGGTGAAAAGCACGTTCACCAATCGCTGCACTGGCATGCCCCACATCCAGTACTGGCGCAAAGCTAATATCAATATCCATGGCTATCATTTCCATGGCCATCAACCAGCCTGCCTGTTCGGCTAGCGTCCTTGCACCCATGGTATCATTGATCGCCATAAATGACTGTGCAGCGGGCAGCGCAGTGAAACCTTCACGAAAACGTTGTACACGCCCACCCTCCTGATCCACAGCGACGATAATAGGCTGACGCGCGGCACAACGGATCTGTCGTACCAGTTCACGTAACTGCCTGGTATCATAAAAATTACGACTGAATAACAACACACCACCCACTGCAGGATGTTGTAGAATGTCACGCTCTTCAGCATCCAATTCATAATGGGCGAGATCCAGCATGATGAATCCCACCGCCTGATTTTCCACTGCCATTTCCTTTATCATGCTACCTATTTAGAGAACATTATTAATCATAATGAACGAAGCCACTGCCAGACCAAATAATTTCACCGGTTTGCACCGACATTAATTGCATATTTATGTCTGGTACTTTTACATCACCACTGACATCAGTGTAGAGAACGTATTGCGCGCCAACATAACGTGCCAGAGCTATCACTTTACTGCGCAAACCCAAATTGTCATCTTCTGATAAACCTAAGGTTTGTTTTACGGCAATCAGCTGATCGGGTGTAATCAAAACAAATTTTTTGCTCGATGACAGCACCTTATACAATACGGCTGTGGCCCTGCCCATTTCCAATGATCCATTGGTATGATTACTGACACCACCCGGCAGTAGTGTCTTGCCCGTCATAATACCTTCAGTATTCACCATCTTTTCTAACAAAGGCCCCAGACTAGCAGGCCAGTTTGGCTGGGAAAATTTGGGTAGTAAAGGTACATTTTCCAGAGGCAACGCGACAGACTTGGGTGGTACTGGCGCAACAGTTGTGGGTCTTACCGGTTCGACTGCAACCGCAGGCTTGGTCGGTGCGGGTGTAACAGGTCTTGTTTTGTTAGACGCACAACCCAGTAACGTCAGCATCACTAAAAGCACAACACCCTGTTTTGTCATGAATCAAATCACCCCTACTGCTGTAACAAGGGTCCTAATGCATGGCCGCCGACCAGATGCATATGAATGTGCCAGACTTCCTGACCGGCATGACGGTTACAGTTCATGATCAAACGGTAACCATCCTCAGCAATCCCTTCCTGTTTGGCTATTTTTGCCGCAACGGTAAAAATCCGCCCTAATGCTACTTCATGCTCAGTTTTAACATCATTTATAGTTGGAATCAGGGTATTGGGAACAATTAAAATATGAACAGGTGCTTGAGGCACGATATCACGAAAAGCCGTCACCAGTTCATCTTGCCAGACAATATCAGCCGGGATCTCGTGACGAATAATTTTGCTGAAAATTGTTTCCTCAACCATGGGATGGTTCCTTATCAAGGCCAGCAGGTAAATCAGCGCAGAATACACGCCTTGCTGGCAAGGGAATCTTACAAGGCAATCATGGTACTCCAGCAGCCTGCTGCCAGGCAAGTAACGCCTCCATGCGCGCAGCACATATCTCGTTTTCCAACTGTTTTTGAAGCAAAAATTGCACAACATCGCCGAATGTAACACCTGCAAAACGAGAATTTTCACAACGGATGAGCAGTGCTTCGGGTGGTAACAGGTAAATGGTTTGTGTCGCTACTGGAACGCTGGCGCAGGATGTCAATAACAGCGTCGGGCAAATGACGATTATTGCAGTCATCATCCCCCAGTGCCTTGCGGAGTTTTTGATTTTCATCATTGGCCTTTTTTCTTAACGTCTGCTCTTGGTTCAGCTGTTTTACGGTCAATTCACGGTTAACAGCATCAGCTTGTTTCATCGCTACAATGGTTTTGGCCTGGCTTAAGTTAACCGCCTGTACCGTTACCAAAGCCTGTGTCGTTTCCAGATATTTATCCCGGTAATGACTGGCTGTCAGTATCAAAAAAATCAGCAAGGCCAGCATGACACCACAAAAACTTAACGTACGCGTCATACCAGCACCTGACAGGCTTTTTCATATCTCTGCTGCCGATCGGCCAGCCCATGACAACCCCCATTAATTTTTAGCGTGACAGACTTCAAGTTGTCGGCAATCTCATTGCAGCCATTTGCCTGCCAGAACCATGCTGCTGAACGTGCTGCGTTCCCGTCGTTAAGCAGTAGATCGGGATTGTTGAGCAAATCCAGGTTCAGGCCTTTGCCACAATCCCGGTAATTGTGCAACAGGGTTACCTGAATTAAACCACGACCGCGATATTTCCACCCATCATCGGGTGATGTATTGCCACCTCGTCCGGCATAAACCAGATTGGCGATAGCTTCCTGTTGTGCTGATTGATTCGCAGTACGTCCTAATATTGCAGCCTGATCTGCAGTAATACGTTTGCCAAACGTGTTACACAAACCTAAGACTGTATAGTTAAACGACTCCTGTAAGCAGGTGAATCCTGCTGATTCATGCCCAACCTGGGCAATGAACATCGCCCTGGCCGGTGAGGTGATTATGTTAAATTCTTCCATTGCCGCGATGATATGCGGATACCAGCGATCGGCTAACACGGCGCTGATACCAGCAGCCTGTTGAAATTGATCTTTTGTCATAAGCTTATTTCTCAAAAGGTTTAGGTAAGCGCATCACGTTACCCCTGGAAACAATAACGGTGGCACAGAACACAAGGTTCATGATAGTTTCCGACCAATCGGCGTGGGAGTAATCGCCAGTCAGGATCCGGATTGTTACTGAACCACTGGAAACAGTAAGCGCATATGCAAGCAATGCAGCAAATGGGCTGTATTTTGAGCCCCGGCGCTGATATGCCAACAGGCGAATCACAATCACCAGACACGTGAGTGCATTAACGATGAGCAAATATTCATTTAACATCACTGCTCCCTCGCTTGAAATGATCAAGAAACGACGCAGAGGTATTGCTGATCGACATCAAAAAACGAACTGCCATTGCCGAGGCAACCAATGCACCTACCGGATCTTTAGCCTCTACATTTTTCGGTGTCATCGCTGTGATAATCTCAGCCACAAAACCAGCCGCAACAACTCCTGCCAGAAAAGATACCCCAAACAGCATTACCTTTTTGAACAATGCAAACTCCGTTGCGGACAATACAAAAATGACCGCACCTGCGAATGCACCGATCAACACACCGTCATCCACCCCAGATAACACACCGGCAATGGTTACACCGGTAGCCGTGAATGTTGCAGCACCGTTGCCTGAAATCGGTTCCGACATCTTGTGCTCCTTGGTTCGCTCAGCAAATGCTGGGCGTTATAAATAAAAAAGCCCCGGAATTTAAGCCAGGGCGGATAATTTGTCGGCAAAATTTATCTAGACTGCGGAGAAAGAATATCCCAAACAATATGGCCGTTTTGAACAGCACAAACTCTGTAATAGAATAAAAGTTACCTCCCACGCATACCCATCAATACAAAGTATTTACTCCAGATAGCATATGGTTGAAATGCGTTAAACTAACAAGCTATGGAATACTACGGAACCGTTAATGGCAGGAATCTGCTCTACTCTTTCGATATATTTTCTGATGTTCGATTCAGTGCATGTTTAAGCATGACGGCTCCAGAGTACAATACCCAGGCAGTCAGTTATCATCAAATTACCTGAAAGGGGATATAAAAAAACCTCGTCATTGCGAGGCCCTTAAAAACAAAGCAGTTGTTACACATAACAGTCACTACTATCAGGATAGAATATTTTTTTCGGGCCGACAAAATATTTTTTTATCGATATTCATGCTCTGAGTTTGTTCATCCATCTCTAACCTGATGCCTGCCATGGACAGACATCCATCGATAAAGCCTTCAACAACCTGGAGCTGACGACGGATCTCCCGTTCACTGCACTTCCACGTCATGGCTATGGACGATTTTGATTGTCTGTACACATAATGACGTAGAATAATTTCCAGATCCTGCGGCTTACGCACCGCCTTAAGACGCCCCACAGCCCTGTCAATAATTAACCCGTCATCATCACAACAGGATGCCAATGAACGCCCTTTACCAAGTAACAATCCCTTAAAGCCGGCAGCAATATACGAGTAATCGATTTCAGAATGATCCTGAGCCCAAACCCCCCATCGGGCCAATATTAACGGAATATTACGCATCATATGCCTCACTATATTTTTAATAAAATTGACGCTTTGTTTGCAGCAGACGCATGTGATGTCAATGATTAAATTCTGTCATGCGACGCCCACTGCTTTTCCTGTAAAGGAATTAACAGATTTACCTGATGTAGAAAATATTGTTTTTTATCAATGGGCATATTAAAAAACAGTTGCGATACAACCCGGCAGTGCCCCGACTGGCTTGTCAGACAGAAAAGTTAAATGTCGTCACGTTCGCCCATGGGCCATTGATTAAACCACTTTCGAAACGGGTGATTATTCGGAAACACGGATAAGAAGCCCCTGATAAAGGACGTAGATGAAATATAACCAGCCAAAAAACCGGGGGTAGCCGTAAAAACAGGTGTACACCTTGCAATAGCCATCAAATGTACTAAGTTTTAATAATGAATTCTGAATATAGCGGTAACTGATTCAGTTTCTATTCAAGCATTATATGATCGATGATAAAAGGTGATATTTATGAACAGTAGCAAATTATTGATATCAATTACCGTGATGCTGGGTTTAACGTCTTTTTCTGGCATGACAATACCAGAAAACGACAAAAATGATTGTGCTAATACGGCAGATTCATGCCAGCAGCAACCCAGTCAAAAATTATTAGATCAACTCGCACAATGTACATCAGAGCAAAGAACGCAGTGTCAGAATGCATTAAACATTATGACACCATCACCTCAAACAGGGCTTGGAGGAGGTTACGGGAGTTCAAGTCATGAGCCTTCATCTTTTTAGGATGTCGCAGCACCTGACCCGGGGCGGCTAATATCATTGCTGTACTGTCCGCCCGTGTGCAGCCTGTGCTGATTTTCCTCGCCCTGCTGCAGCTGATAAAGTAGCTCACGGGATAACCCGTTTTTACTCCAGCGCCTGAAACGGGTATAAACCGTATGCCCATTACCGTAAAAAGGAAGCAGATCACGTCACGGAGAGCCTGCTTTTCAGAATCCAGAGAGCGTACCAATTAATTCAAGTGAGTGATTCCTGTCCTGAAAAGCAAAAAATCACTTAACAAAGTCAAGTTACGGGTGACGGCTGCATTAAGTTGTTAGATAACTTGAGCAACTTACAAAAAGAAAGTGGGATAAACGCTATCCCTCTGCGTGGTTTACTAATCGGGCAACCAGTTGATTGACACCATTGCTCATATTTCTAAATCTGGAGAACTGGCTGCGGGTCGCAACGACAAAAACACCCACGTTTTTTTCAGGTATCATGGCCATGTAGGTAATGAAACCGCCACCACCGCCCGTTTTCTGTATGATCCCAGGCAGACCATTTTTGGGTGCCATATACACCCAACCAAGGCCTAATGCATCTGCATAGCCCGCAATATCCATACCATTTATTGAAGCCAGTGTGTGACGTTGAAAATAAAAAGTATGCTCCAGCGCTGCCGTATGCTTGCGTTTATGACTCTCTGAGTAAAGGAATTGTTGCATCCAACGTTGCATATCTTCAGGTGTCGAATACAGTCCTCCGCTACCAGCCGCTGCAACGGTATGATGGCAGGGGCTACTATTTAGCCCAACCATTAACCGGGAACATTGTTCAGCTGTAGGGGTCAGGGTAGTATTTTTCATTCCCAGTGGGGCAGTAATTTTTTCATGTAACAGATCGGGATACGGTTTATCTGCAGCTTTTGATAATGCGTCGGCCAGCAGATCGTAAGCCAGATTGGAATAGGATGCCTTGACACCCGGAGGTGCTGTAATTTTAGTTTTTTTTAGCCATTGCCAACGATCGCGACTGTCAGGCCAGGTAAAGACTGGTTTTGTTTTAGGTTTACCCGGTTGTTCGCGCGGCAAGCCACTGGTATGGGTGGCAAGATTAAGCAATGTAATCGGTTGTTTTAAATGATAAGAGGGGATAACCGTTGTGTTTTCAGCATACTTTTTTAACGGATCGGTTAGCTTGAGTTTTCCGTCATTGGCAAGCTTTACCATCAATTCACTGGTGATTAATTTAGTAATAGATGCAATGCGGATCAATGAATCCTGGCGTGGACGTGTATTGCTTCCTTTATGGGTTTCACCAAAACTACGATTAATCACCTGATCGTTGCTGATGACCACCAGTGCCATTCCCATCGCACCACTGTCATAAAAAATACGTTCCGCGCGCTCATCAACAAGCTTTGACGTCAGATCAGTCGTTTTTGCGCACGCATAATCTGATGACATTGCTGGAATGATCATCAGTATTAACGCAAGAGGGTGTTTAAACAATGTGCTATTCATTTTGTTAAAAACATAAAACAATTCTTACCTTTTTTTATAATAGTAGCTTATGAAAATAAGAATATGGCTTAAAATAATATATTTTTATGATACAAAAATATCACGCAAACAGTCAGTAAAAATTAGCAGCATCAGCAACAGATGTTGCCGGGAATGAAAAAATGTATATTAGGTTGTTGTGCCTTTATACTCATCGGCACCATCGTTATCAGATAATAGTTGCATGCTGATGATTGCCTGGTATAATGCCCCGGTTTTCGGGATACTACTTTCAGTGCCGAAGTGGCGAAATCGGTAGACGCAGTTGACTCAAAATCAACCGCCTTCGGGTGTGCCGGTTCGAGTCCGGCCTTCGGCATTTTTGACAGCACTACTAAATTTCTTTAACGCCCACTTCCGCAAAAAAGAAAATCAAAGAAATCAGAACCTTTACCAGATGCGAGATGCCCCTATGCAATAGGTCGGCAAAAGGAAGAGAAGCCAAAAGCAGGTGCAGCTTACAGAGCAGACAACAAGAAAATATATTACACAA
>CAZBYB010000034.1:0-14066 GCA_964496225.1 uncultured Yersinia sp.
TGCACCCATTTCAATGGCCAGTGCAATTTCGCGCTGAGCCATAGCATAACGGGTAAGGGAATCCATAATCAGCAGGACATGCTGACCACGATCGCGAAAATCTTCCGCAATACGGGTTGCATACATGGCCCCCTGCATACGCAATAAAGGGGAAACATCTGCAGGAGCTGCAATCACCACCGAACGTGCACGTCCCTCTGTACCAAGAATATTCTCAATAAAATCTTTAACTTCACGACCACGTTCACCGATTAAACCAACAACAATCACATCGGCCTTGGTATAGCGTGCCATCATACCCAGTAAAATGCTCTTTCCTACCCCAGAACTGGAAAGGAGTCCCATGCGCTGTCCACGACCAACGGTAAGTAAGGCATTGATGGTACGAATACCGACATCCAGAACTTGGGTGATGGCCGTACGTTGCAGTGGATTAATCGGTGCAGTCACTAAAGAGGCACTATAGCCCGTTTCTGGTGCAGGTAGACCATCAAGAGGCCTGGCACTGCCATCCAGAACACGACCGAGGAGTTTTGGGCCAAGGGGAAATTGTTTACCCATGGAATTGGCATACACCCCATTGCGGGCATAAACGCGCGCTCCGGGTACAATACCTTCCACATCTTCCAGCGGCATTAAAAACATTTTTTGGCCATTAAAGCCAACCACTTCACATTCTATTTCGGTAATCCGTTCACCCAGAATACGTTCGATAATACAGGTGGCACCAATAGGTAATTGTAGACCTATTGTTTCCAGTACCAAACCTGTGGCACGAGTCAATCGCCCATAGTAACGTACTGTGGGTGAATGGTTGATACGTTTTTCTATCTCATTGAGAGTACCGATCCAGCGGCCAAGGCGAGCAGTCATTATACCTCTCCAGGTGCTGCAAGACGGCATAACTCATGCCAACGAGTTGCCAAAGTGGCATCAAGCTCACCGTCTTCAGCACTGACTTTGCAACCACCGGGATGCAAACGATCATCAGCCAGTAAGATCCAGCCATGAAGGCTGAGAGTGCTACCCAACCGTTCTTTTATCATTGCTAAATCGTTGGGATGCACTCGCAGCTGAGGTTTGCCATTTAACATGGGTTCCTGCTGAATCAGTTGTTGGATTTGATTTAATAAAGCCGTGCCATCGATAATGGCAGGTTGGCCTAAAATTTGTTTGGCAGCGGTAAGTGCCAACTGCATCAGACGTGAACTGATAACGGCATCAAGCGCATCCAGTGTTTGCTGAAATTCGCTGATCATATGCTGATACCGTGCAGTAATGGCTTGTTGCTGCGCTTGCGCTTCACTCAAACCCTGTTGGCTGCCTTCAGCTAACCCCCTCTGGTAACCGGTATCGAAACCTTCCTGCTCACCTTTCACAAAACCTTGTTGATAATTTTGCTTTTGTTCAGGTACCGCAGAAGGTTGTATGTATTCCTCAGGATAGATAGCATCGACATCTTGTTTTTCTGCCTGCCTCTGGTCCATAACTTCAGTTTCTATTGAACTGGCTTCAGGCGTTTGCTCTGTAGCAGCCAGATCATTAAGCGACCAGCGTTGCCATTGGCCATTAATCTGATCAGACATAATCTTCCTCGGAGCTGCCAATGATTATCTCGCCACTTTCTGCCAGCTTGCGGGCAATATCCAGAATCGATTTCTGTGCGATTTCTACATCAGCCATGCGTACCGGTCCACGAGATTCCAGATCATCGCGTAAAAGCTCTGCTGCACGTCGGGACATATTGTTAAGGAAGTGATCGCGCAATGCACTGTCTGCACCTTTTATGGCAATCAATAATGTCTCTGGATCGATATCGCGCAGTAAACGCTGAATACTGCGGTCTTCCAGGCTAACAAGATTTTCGAACAGGAACATCTGGTCGATAATTTTTTGTGCCAACTCACCATCGTAATTGCGGACAGCATTCATCACGTCCTCTTCCTGCTGTGACTTCATCAGGTTGATTATCTCTGCTGCAGTACGCACACCACCGATTTTATTACGTTTTGAATTTTGACCACTGAGCATGTTGTTGAGCACTTCGATAAGCTCTGCCAGTGCGCTGGGTTGTATTCCTCCTAACGTGGCAATACGTAAAATGACATCATTACGCAAGTTGGCATCAAATAATGCCAGAATCTCCACGGCCTGATTGCGCTTCAGATAAGCCAGAATGGTGGCAATAATTTGTGGATGCTCATCGCGGATAAGATCGGTCGCTGTAACGGGATCCATCCTGTTCAGTGCTTCCATGCCACCCGAAACTTGATATGATCCCAGAAGATCTTCCAGTAAACTGGTTGCCCGTTCTTCACCTAAGGCTCTTACCAATACTGAGCGCAGGTATTCATTGGTATTAATGTTCAGTGTGGCATATTTTTCCGATTCATTTTCGAATTCAACCAACACCTCAACCAGTTGATCTTGTGCGATAGGGCTAATTTTAGACATCGCCAGGACTATTTTGGGTACTTCACTGGGAGCCAGGCATTTTAATACTTCAGCGGCACGTTCTTCACCCAAGGTCATTAACATAACGGCACTTTTCTCAACTCCGGTCAGGCTCATCTTTTTCCTTCCTTCATCCATTGATGGATCACTAACGCAACAACATTAGGATCTCGTTGTGCAAGATCACGTAACTTCTGCGCCTTCATTTCAGCATTTGACCGTTGTTGAGATTTCTTGAGTGCCAATATCTCGTCTGCGCTGGGTTCCTGTGGCTGAGAGGCTCTTGCATCCTCTGCCGCTTTTTCTGCTTTTCTGGCTGCAGACATTTCTTCCTCTTGCTGTCTTTTGAGCAACTGAGGACGAACAATTTTTCGCCACAAAATCCATGCCACTATGGCCAGTAACAGATAACGTCCGAGATCAAGCAAAAGATCAAAGAAACGCGGTTGTTTCCAAAAAGGCTGCGCAAACATCACATTTTCTACCGGAGTAAAAGGCATATTGACAACATTCAGGCTATCACCACGGGTGCTGGAGTATCCCATGGCTTCACGGGTCAAGTTTTCTATCTGTGTCAACTGATCTTTGCTCAGTGGTTTTGACGTGCCGCTTTTATCTCTGTCCAGGTAATTGACAACTACTGCAACAGACAGGCGTTGTATGACTCCTGCCTGTTGGTGGATATGTTTGATGGTGCGATCCACTTCGTAATTTGTTGTTTCGTCATGACGTGAACTTTCCGGCTCTGTATTCGCTGCCACCGCGGTATGATCACCCGTAACTCCATCAGTTAGAACATCAGGATTATTGGCATTAGTTAGAACATCAGGATTATTGGCATTTTGTGCATTCATTGCTGGCCGCGCAGGTATGTCTATAGGGGCAACAGGAACTGCGCTGGGTTGGTTAGATAAGGCTCCAGGAACGCCGCCTTCTGGCATGCCTCTTTGTTTACTTTGGCTTAATTGCTGTGAACGTATTGCCGCCTGATTGGGTGGCTGATTCGGCTTATATTCTTCAATGGTTTGCTCGCGAGCTGCAAAATCCAACTGTGCAGTGACTTCTGCATGAACATTGCCATGACCCACTATGGGCGTCAAAATGGTCTCTATACGACGTTGATAGCGACTTTCAAGTTCATTAATAAACTTAAGTTGAGTGGCATTTAAACCGCGCCCATTGTTCTCGGGTTGTGTTAATAAATTACCATTCTGGTCAACTACAGTGACATTACCCGGTATCAGACCAGCAACACTACTGGACACCATATGGGTAATGGCATTGATTTGTCCATCATTCAGTGCACGGCCTGGCTGAAGGGCCAACGTAATGGAAGCAGTGGGAGGCCTTTGTTCACGAATAAACAGCGAAGGCTTTGGCAAGGCCAGATGCACACGAACCTGTTCTACGGGCCCCAAAGTTTCAATAGTACGCGCCAATTCACCTTCCAGTGCACGTTGGTAGTTAACCTGTTCACTAAACTGGCTGATGGCAAATTTTTCCTGGTCCAGCAACTCAAATCCTACTGTACCGCCTTTGGGTAAACCTTTTTGTGCCAGACGTAAACGGGTTTCATGGACCATATCTGCCGGGATCAAGAGTGCTCCCCCGTTTTCAGCAAAACGATACGGAATATTCCATTGTGCCAGTTCAGTGACAATGTGACCACCATCGCGATCACTCAGGTTCGTATAAAGTATTTGATAACTAGGACTTTTTGTCCATAACAGCAAGGCAACAATAATAGCGATTGCCGCAGAGGACACGATCAGCAAAGGTAATTTTGGATTAGCACGTAGACGGTTTATCAGTGCCGTAAAACCGTTTTCACGGTTCTCAATTTCAGTTATTGAGGCGTTCATACGCGTTCCTTGCCAGGATTTTCTACGTTAACGTTAATTTTGTATCGAAGCAAAATAGACTCCCTGGTACAGGCAAAAACTAGTCATCCCATTTCGGGGTATGTGATTATTTGCCAGATAGTCTTATTTTGATTGCTCGATAAGCTGTGTTTTTTATAGTTATTTGCAGGCTTTAGCCACAAAATACTGTGGTAGAGTCACAGGCTTGAATAAGGCAGGTCTATGTTGACTGCTGATAGCGATATGTTGTTTGCATATTCACGAGGTTATCATGGCAATTGCAAGCATTGAAGCAGTACTACAACAGATACAGGTAACAGCATTACAGGCAGCAGGTATTGCAAGTCAACCAACACAGGCAAATAGTTTTGCCGGCGAATTAAGAGCCTCTCTTGGTAAAATCAGTGATATCCAACAGAAAGCCCGCAAACAGGCACAGGATTTTGAGCTGGGAGTACCGGGAGTGAGCCTGAATGACACCATGGTCGATTTGCAAAAATCGACGGTATCCCTAGAGCTTGGCGTTCAGGTACGTAATCGTTTCATTGCGGCTTACCAGGAAGTGATGAGTTTGCACGTCTAAGCGCTGCTATCTGTTCGTTTGTCATTGTTTACGCTTCCAGACTCGCCGCAGAATATTTCGTGCGACATAACAAACGTGGGCAGCGACAGAGAATGACCATATACATTTTGTATAGCGGATTGCTATCCCCAATCAGCGCTTAAATCCCGGCGTGAAGCGCTTGTTTCTCGCCGACTGCTCATTAAGGTTACTGTGTTAGTCATACGCATAACCCTCATGAACTTTCTGTACGTTATGTTTTTTTTCATTTTTTGCAATGAACGTGCGTTTCTTCGCACCTAACTCTGGCCCAATTCCCAATGAGTGATAACCTGTTTTTACCAGACAACCTGTTCGTCGTCGTTCACCTTTTTTCAAAAAAGGAGTACCAATGCGCACGATATCTGTAACAAGTTCTCGGAGCCTTGGTAAGGTATCCCGTATTTACCCGAGGATTTTTCACCATTCCTGTTACTACGTTGGATATCATGCCTGGCTTGTAGATCTTCGAAAAAAAAATGCGTAATGGTTTTTATTTTTGATGAATGCTCAGTGGGATTGCAGTTAACAAGTGAAGCAGTAACATTTTCTTCTGTCCGCCATTGTAAAAAAGGTCGCTTTGCACGGGCAGCAGAGTGGAATTGTTGTGAATATTTCAGGCGATCTTTTTCATTGCTGACAATGGGCACAGGCGCGTGGTAAGAAAAATCACCCACATTTGCCCGTACCTGCGAACACAAAATAAGGGGAAGTAATATACACTGCCATTTCGTCATGTGCGATCTTCTCCTGCAGCGGATTCTGGATCCTTAACTTCACGCAGCAAAAAACTTTTTGCTCTTATAAAAAATGATGAACAAGGTTAATAACAAGTTATATTATATATATGTATGAGAAATATGAATACATAAACGAGGGTACATATACCCCATTTTTCATAAGATGATGATCATCATCATGATCGGCCATCCCGTATTCTGACTTCAATAACGCCTATACCGTGATTTGTTTCAGTAACGCAGGGATATCAATAGGGTCAACTAATTGGGGTGGCAGGTATTTTTTTGCATAATCTTCCCAGACTGCAGATTCAAGGAATAGAATGAATAATTGGGCATCCAGATGATGATTGTTTACCATATTGACCATAATACTGAGTGATTCTGACAAGAATTTACCTGTTTTGTAAGGTCTATCTACTGCAGTCAATGCTTCAAAAACATCAGCAATAGCCATTATTCGTACTTGTATACTCATTTGATCACGGGTCAGCTGATAGGGATAACCTTGACCATCAACACGTTCATGGTGACCACCGGCAATTTCCGGTACATGTGTCATGGTATAAGGGAAAGGTAATCGTTTCAGCATGATAATGGTTTGCATAATGTGTTCATTAACTTTGTAGCGATCTTCTGCCGTCAAGGTTCCACGGCGAATGCCCAAGTTATAGATCTCACCATGGTTGTAAAGAAAGCGGGGTTCCTTAATTTTAAAGCCCAGACTTTCCGGTAACTTATCCCGTTTCCCCCGCATGATAATGTGTTCTTGTTTATCTGCCAGCATGTTTTCCTTAACGGGTAAAGTGGCAGGGGCAATATGTGAGATACGAGCCAGTTCTACGTGAGCAATGCCTGCCCGGTCGTCCAGCGTCCTGGTCCACTGGTAATTAGCTATCTGCTGAATACGGGCAATAGTATCATCATTGAGAAACTCGGTACCCAGATTAGACTGGGCAATAAAATAGAAATCCTCATCCAGTTGTTTTAAACGCGCGTTCAATACCGCCCAACCAGGATCATCATCCACAGGCATCGCTTTTTGTTTTAGAAACGCAATTTCTTCTTCCCGCTTCAATACTTCAAAACGCATACGGATTTCGTGAATGCGATCATAAATCATTTCCAGTTTGGTCGCCTTATCCACAATAAATTCCGGCGTGGTGATTTTACCGCAGTCATGTAACCAACTGGCAATGTGTAATTCTTCCCATTCGGCAGCAGTCATGGTGAAACTGGCAAAAGGCCCTTCTTTAACATCAACGGCAGCTTGTGCCAACATTTTGGTAATTTCTGGCACGCGCTGGCAGTGACCACCGGTATACTCACTTTTTGCGTCTATGGCACCGGCTATCAGCTCAACAAACGCATTCAGTAAGCTTTTTTGTTCCTGTAGTAACCGCTGAGTTTCCACAGATACGGATAATCCGCCGACCAATGCATTAACCAGCTCGATTTTGGTTTGTTCTTTTTCAATTGCCATTTGTTCAAGACTGAAGAGAAGCATAAATCCGAGAATATATTTCTCCTGACTGGTCATTGGAACAGCGATATACTTTAAAGGCAGATGAGTATGTAAAAATACATGCAGTTGAACAGGTATGTTATGTGCATCCAAATAACCGCTGACAGTTTTACCCTGGAGAAGATCGGAAAAATTTAAGAAGGTGATTTCATCATTTTGTAATGGAGTTGCAGCGGAAACCGGTAATTGTTCATTGTTCCACTGCAACGACAGTAATGTAAAAATTTTTCCTTCCTTACAGTCAGACAAAAAAACAACGCCACCTGACATGGTGGCAATATCAATGGTTTCTTTTAATAATCCCTGCATTTGTACGATAAAATCCTGACCAGGACTGAGCATGCGCGTAATGGAGATGAAATTTTTGATGGTCATTTTCATTTTTGTCATCGACTGATTCAGATCATCAATTTCTACCACAGCAGAAGGAATACCCACCCTGTCATCAAAATAGAAATTACTGATGGCGTCAGCATCCATGCGCAGTTTGATCAATGGATGGGAGATCTTTAGAGAAAAAAACCAGACAATGGGGAGGCTTAAGAATAGCAGACCCAGTGTCACTGACTTAGACTGATTATCAATCACATTGATATCAGCAGTGAGATTATTGTACGGTGTGGCAATAGCCAGACGATAATATTCATCATGATGATTTACAGTGATCAACGAACCGTACCAACGCTGTCGTTCACCATTGGATTGCTTGACTTCAAATAGCGTACTGATACTGGCATGATCGGTTAACCGAAAATTATCATTCAGGGTAGAAAAATCCGCATGTTGCATAAGCGCAGCAAACACAGGGTTGTTAATACGTAACCGGCTGAGACCGCTCTGGGTCCGATCGGTATTTTTTATGATGTCTTGTGGATCCAGACTTGCTATCACATCGTCCTGTGCGCTGATAATAATGGCTTTACTGCCCACGGGAAGTTGTTGCCTGTGCATGAATTGAGCCAGTGAAGTCAGTGATAAATCGATACCCACCACGATATCCTGATGACTGAGTTTTTGGCTAAAAGTAATCCCCGCTTCCTGTGTCAGCTGAAAGGTATAAATGGATGACGTGACCAACCCTTCTGTTGCTTGAGCTGAGGTATACCAGTCGCGGTTTCGGGGTTCATAGTTATAATCCGTTGGCGTCAATGTCTGAATAATTTGTTTATCGGCATTCAGAAAAATAAATTTTTTCTGAATGCCATTGTGATGTTCAATATTTTGTATTAACCAGGCAGCATCTTCAGGCGCATTAATTGTCGGACGATTGATGGATGTTAAACGCCGCAGTAAAAAGAAATCTCCATTAGGGTACCCTCTGTAGGCTGCACTAGCATAATGGTTGTCTTCCAGAATAATAAACATACGTTGCAGAGAAATGGTACGTTGTTTTTCCAGATTATATTGTTCAACAGCAGGGATGGAGGCAAGCAGATTGGTTGAAATGACGATAGGACGTATTATGGTATCGAGTTCGGTTGCGATGGCAAGGGCAATCTTTTGATACTGCTGGCTGGTATTAATTTCTGTTAATTTGGTTATCTGATGGTGATTGAAAATAATAATCACCACCCCTGTGGTAATGATCAACACACTGAATAACGCTGCGATTTGCACGCGCAGGGGATAACGGCTTTTTAAGAGCCTGGTCAGGATAAACATTATTGCATTGCCCTTAGAAGGACGTACATTCTGATTGTCAGTATTGGTTTACGCATATTTCTCCTGTTGCCATCAATCCTGGCTAGGTAGAACGACTCTCAGTTATCTCCTTGTTATTTTTAATAATAGCAACAATTACTGATTGTCACCCAATAGAAGATATTCAGCAGATTGACCGTACGCAGCATTCACCGCCTGCTGGTGGTTAATCTGACCCATTAGTTGTTTTGATACAGCCATCATACGCAGTTGCAGTAACCTTTTAATCTCACACTCATTTTTTAATATAGCACTTAATATCTTTTTTAATTTTTCCTGCTGCGTTGTGCTGAATGAAGGCATACTATGTCGTATAGTGTTTTCTATGGCATTAATATAAGTAATTTCCATATTAACCAGTTCATCCCATTTTTCCTCGGTGGCCAGCACGAGCATTTGCTCGCTCAGGACTAAGACTTGTTGATATTCAGCAAGCAATTTTTCATGTGGTGCCATTCAATGGATCCTGATTGGATTGAACAGTGGCGTTGGTCTGTTTCTTCCAGCTATCAGCAATGTCCTTCAATAAGCCTGAAACTTCATTGAGAATGGTGACATCATTGTAAAGATTAGCCTGCACCAAACGCTGGGACATATGTTCATAGAGGGCCCTTAGATCTTGAGCATATTGTCCACCCTTTTCGCAATCCAGGCGGTAATGTAAACCTGAGATAATGGAGATAGCCTGTGACACTGCGGTTCCTTTCGCTGCAATATTACCCTGCTGCATAAAAATACGCGCCCGTACTATGGCACTCAAAGCGCCATCAAATAACATCACTATCAACTGATTTGGGCTGGCATTCATTACCGCTGTTTCCAGACCTATGGCTGCATAGGTATCAGCTCCTGTTTTATAGCTGTTCTGTGCTTTCATACGGTTAGCCTCTGGTACCATTGATAATTTTGAATTGCTGCGTCAGGAAGTCACTGGTACTATTGAGGTTACTCACCATTTTATCCAGATTAATAAATTGCTGGCGCAGTTTTGCTGTCTCCTTCTCATTCTGGGCGATGGTGTTCATAATCTGGTCTTCAACGGCCCTAATACGACGGTTAATGGCATCTGTGGCGATTTTAATATTGCCATTACTAATACTGAGCGTCCGATAAAGAAAATTATCGATCTGGGTCGCAAAACCCGTGGTACTGTTATTACCTGTTAAAAAACTGATTACGTTATCTGGTTGTTCGGAAAGCGCTTTGCCCATTTTGTAGTAATTGATGATCAAGCGGCCTGTTTCGTTAAAGCCTACACCCAAATCGGTGAGATAATTTATGCCATTGCCATTTTGCACGGTATTTAACAGGCTTGTGAGTTGGGCCTGTATATTACGTACTGTCCCCTCGCCGAGTAATTCACCATTTTTAGATGACCCTGGCTGGTAACGGGTCAGATAAGCGATGTGATCCTGAAAAGCGTTATAATCGGTGACAAAATTCTGAACTGCCTTTCTGGCAGGGGAGGTATCTTGTTTAATCTGTAATTGTTCTGCCGTACCTACAGGAGACTGAGACAGGAGGGTTAAGGTGACACCACTCGGGACATTGCTAATGGTATTGCTTTGCCCGCTCATACTGATACCGTTAAAAGTAAAGGCTGCATCGCTGGCGGCAACAGCTACTGTCATGTTACCGGATCCGGCAATTGATGAGTAGTCCAGGATCGCCGCCAATTGAGCATCCCCCGCAACACTGATTTCCATTTCCGCCTCAGTACCGGTGTTTTTTGCCGTCAGAGTTAGATAGTTTAGATTATCGCTGCCCTGAACCACGGCGGCGTTGATCGATCCAAGCTGGCTGTTGATGGCATCACGTATGGCATTTAATGAAGTATTGCTATCCGACAGTGTCACGCTCACCGGTTGAGTCTGCATCTGGCCGGGTTGTGTGATGGTCAGGGTACGATTACCTCCGGTAATACTTCCCAGTGTTTGCGTACTGTCTGCCTGGCCCGTGGTAATACGCAGAGATTGAGCCTCTGCCAGAGCCTGTACACTGATTTGCCAGTTACCCGAGCTGGCAGTATCGGTAAGAGCGGCACTAAAAGCAGTATTGTTACTGGTAATTTGTGTGCTTTTGAACAACGTACTTTGTCTCAGGCTTGCTGTGCTGGTTTCCAGTTTCCACAATGCATTTTTAAGAATGCCATAAGCGCTTAATTGTTCGCTATATGTGGTTTTCTGATTGTTTAACGGGTTTAAACGCTCTGCCCGCACAGCGGCAAGGTCTTGCAGTAGTTTTTCTAAGGGTAGACCTGACGAACTACCCAGGGAACTGATTGCAGGCACGACGACTCCTTAGCTTCATTTCAGTATGAATTACTGTCAATGGAGGGTTATCGGCCAGTCACAAGAAATATTTACCAAAATAAAACATGGCATGTTTTATAGAAAAATTAGGCTACATATCTATCCTGATCCCTACCATTCCACAGGGTTTTTCCCTTTTCTGATTAGATTTAATGTTATTAGTTAGTTAATAATATTTTAAAAATTAATTTAAAGATTGTATTGCTGATGCCGATAAAAAAGGTCTGGACGGTTGCCAGTACTAAAACCGGTGCCGTGCAAAGTCAAGTCAGCATCATGCTGATCCATCCCAAACAACAAGTGTGTAAGGATTAAGGAATATTTATGGCTCTCTATCTGAATACCAATATCAACTCTCTGGTTGCACAGGGTAGTTTAACTGCAACAGGTTCCAGGATGACAACCGCCATCCAGAGACTGTCTACAGGTTTGCGTATTAACAGTGCAAAAGATGATGCAGCGGGTCTGGCCATTTCAGATTTGCTGACAGCGCAGGTTCAGGGTCTGAATCAAGCACTGCGTAATGCCAATGACGGTATCAGCCTTTCACAAACTGCTGAAGGTGCCCTGCAGGAAACCAGTAACAACGTGCTCAGAATACGTGAATTGAGCGTTCAGGCACTGAATGGCACCAATTCGCCGGATAATTTGAAGGCGATTCAGGCAGAAATTACCCTGCGTCTTGCTGAAATTGATCGTATCTCTGCCCAGAGTGACTTTAATGGTATCTACCTGCTCAATGGTAGCGTCTCCAGCGTTAGCTTCCAGGTTGGTGCCAGAGATCTGCAAACCATCGCGGTTATGCTGCAGAAGATGGACTCTTCCGCCATGGGTATTAATACCATCAGTGTAACTGGTGGTACCATCTCAAACTCGATACTTGCAACCCTGGACAGTGCTGTAACTATTGTTGATAAGTTGCGTGGTGATTTGGGTGCCGCCCAAAATCGCTTTGGATCGGTTGTTGCCAGCCTGACCACCAGCGTTAATAACCTCAGTGAATCGCTCAGCCGTATTAAAGATGCCGATTATGCTTCAGAAACCGGAAACTACAGCAAAGCCCGCGTTCAAGTACAGGCCGGTGTAGCTACGCTGGCGCAAGCTAACGCTCAGCCCTACGATTTACTGAAGTTACTACCACAATAACTCAAACAGCCTACAGACTAAGGCGACCTGAGGTCGCCTTTTTATTTTATATTCATAATAATAATTTAATTAACATTATTATAATAATATTGTATTATTTTAAGGTTCATTTCTCAGGTGTTGGAATAAAAAATGGAAGAAATGCTGTTAACTCGGCCAACTTTTGTCAGTGAATTTCGTTGTATTGGTACCGCCTGTCCCGATACCTGTTGTAAAGGTTGGGATATTCCCCTTGATAAAGCCACTTATCACAAATACCTGAACAGCGAACATATTGAGATCAAACAGATAGCCAGTGAACATCTGGAGCTTCTCAGCAAGAGTGATGATCAGTGGGCCAGGATAAAAATTCATCAACAGGAAAATTGTCCATTTCTGACCAGTGAGCACCTGTGTAACATTCATAAAAAACTTGGCCCTGAAGCATTGAGCCAAACCTGCAATACGTATCCACATATCATCAACTTGCGCTCCAGGGGAGAAGAACAGAACAGCCTGAACCTTTCCTGCCCTGAAGCGGTACGCCTGTTACTGCTGAATGCCGATGCCATGAAATTAACCGATGAAGTCATCGCGCACCCACAGGATAACCAGAGCCTGGCCATAAATGATACTGCGCGGCTCATCAATCTCTTTTGTACCCATTTGTTGCTAGTGGAACAACAGGATATTGAGACTAATCTGTGCGCCATCGCCACCTTTTTATTTTTAGTTCAAAAAGTGACCTTTCTGGGTGAGATTGAGCAGAATTTGGAACAACTGGTAGTGGGTTTTGAAGGGCTGAAAGAGCAGTTACAATCAGGCCAAATGAACGACTATCTGGCTGGTATACAGCACGATAACCGACTGCAATCCGAACTACTGCGCTGGATGCAAAATTTTATGTACATGCAGCCACTCACACGTGGCAAAATCATGAAAGATCATTATCTGCAGCCCCTAATGAACCTGACTAAAAATCGAGGGAGTGATACCAATGATTGCATTGAGGATCTACGCAGGACATGGTCAGATCAGGTCAAACCTTGGTTGAAAAACCATGCACATGTACTGCGTAATTATTTGCTCTACCGTTGCTATCATGATCACTTCCCCAGCCATCCAAAGCTACCGCCTTTGCAGGTTTTTTATCTACTCATGGCGGATCTTTTCTTTATCAAGTCGTTGATTGCCGCCAAAGCGCTCAATGAACGTACTGTAAATATGGATGACTTTATTAACGTGATCTACAGCCTGCATACAGTGGCCTATCATAAAAAAGATATGGAGCAGCTCCTGATCCACAAGATTAATATCATGAAATACGCCGATGATCTGTCAGTATTAAAATTATTGCTATGAATAGAAAAGCAGGCGTTTTCTGTTCCTTTTTCACGCATTAACATGCGTGCCGGGTCGGATAATGACAACGTTTTTTTATCCACAGGTATCAGGGCATAGTGAGTGATTTGTATAACGCCGATGGCGTCATGGACAAGGATTCTCTCTGGAAACGTTATGTTCCCCTGGTGCGCCATGAAGCCCTGCGTCTGCAGGTCAGGTTGCCAGGTAGCGTGGAGCTGGATGATTTACTGCAGGCAGGTGGCCTTGGGTTACTGGATGCCATAGAGCGTTTTGATGTCAGCCATGGTACAGCGTTCAGTACTTATGCAGTGCAACGTATACGCGGCGCCATGCTCGATGAACTACGCAGCCGTGACTGGGCACCGCGCACCGTACGGCGTC
>CAZBYB010000034.1:14076-17432 GCA_964496225.1 uncultured Yersinia sp.
AGGCCAGGGAGGTCACCCGGGTGTTGCAACAGCTGGAACAACAGCTGGGGCGTCCACCCGATGAACGGGAAATTGCTAAAACCATGGGTATCAGTCTGGAAGAATATCGCCAGATCTTGTTGGATACCAATAATAGCCAACTGTTTTCCTATGATGAATGGTGTGAAGAGCATGGTGATAGCGCCGGTACCGACGAAAATCAGGGTGAGCTCAACCCTCTCCAATTGCTTCTAGCCGGTAACCTGCGTCAGAGGGTGATTACAGCGATAGAAGCCTTACCTGAGCGAGAAAAAATGATACTTCAATTGTATTACCGCGAGGAACTCAACCTCAAAGAAATCGGTGCAGTGCTGGAGGTAGGTGAATCACGTGTCAGTCAGCTACATAGTCAGGCAATTAAACGCTTACGCGCCAAACTACAGCCCGATCTGTAACTTGCCTTTTTAAATAAAAAGGTCAAAGGTCGTCATAAAATAACCACCTGCAGGACTTTAAGTTAATGAGATGACAGAAAATTAATGTGGGAATAGCGTTGAATAACCTCAAGCGTTTTATCCGATTTGAATTGATCCTTATAGGGTGCCTGTCCTTTATTATTGCAGTGACAACGCTGTTGATTTTTCCTTCAGATTATCCTCAATTCGTTGCCCAGATTAGAAAAACACCCGCCCCTTCCGGGATGATTTACATGGACTATTGCGATGGACGTCCATCAGAGCAGGTGCATCGCAAAGAAGATATATCCTGTTTAGCCGATTATCCTGGTGAATTTGCCTTTGCCGCACTGTCAATGAGTATATGGGTTATTTTCATGCTTTTTTCACTTACCGGTATCGTCTTTTACGCATTGAAACGTGGGTAGCACGTTAATATGCAGAAGATAATCGTGCAAATCAGACCTGACAATATAGCCGGTTTAATTCATTGCGCACCCAGTAGTTGCTCAATATAATCTCCAGTTGTTATCATTTCTGTTGAATTCATACTGTTGTTCATCGATATTAACCCTGTGTAAGAGGATTAGATGATGGGGCCCTTCTGTGTCAGTGGTTAATGTTATCCAAAAAGTTTCGGTGGTAATCCCGGTCTATAACGAACAGGACAGCCTGCCTGTGCTTATCGAACGCACTCTGGCAGCTTGTATGGAGCTGAACCAGGAATATGAAATCATTCTGGTGGATGATGGTAGTGATGATAACTCACCAGGCATACTGACTGCAGCCGCGCGGACTCAAGGGAACGGTATTATTGCGGTATTGCTGAACCGTAATTATGGTCAGCATGCTGCCATTATGGCAGGCTTTAATCAGGTAAATGGTGATCTGGTGATCACGCTGGATGCCGATTTACAGAATCCTCCGGAAGAAATTCCCCGTCTGGTCAGGGTAGCCGAAGAAGGTTATGACGTAGTGGGTACCATTCGTGTCAGGCGCCAGGATTCTCTGTTTCGCAAAATAGCATCTCGTATGGTGAATCACATGATCCAGAAAGTGACCGGTAAAGCCATGGGAGATTACGGCTGTATGTTACGCGCCTATCGATTCCATATTGTACAAGCGATGCTGGAGTGCCATGAACGCAGTACATTCATTCCTGTACTGGCCAATATTTTTGCCAGAAATATTCGGGAAATAGAAGTCAGCCACGCCGGGCGTGAATTTGGTGAATCCAAATACAGTCTGATGAATCTGCTCAATCTGATGTATGATCTCCTCACCTGTCTGACAACCACCCCATTACGTCTGCTCAGTGTTATTGGCAGCATGATAGCGTTCATCGGTTTTCTTCTGGCTGTGATGTTAATTGGCCTGCGTTTAGTATTGGGCCCTGTCTGGGCCGCACAGGGTGTCTTTACCCTGTTTGCCTTACTCTTTATGTTTATTGGTGCACAATTTGTCGGTATGGGGCTGCTCGGCGAATACATCGGGCGTATTTATGACGATGTGCGTGCCAGACCGCGCTATTTTATCCAACAGGTGGTCAGGGCACCACAGAATCAGGACGACAGTAAGGAAGAAGTGTGAAAACCATTGTTTTTGCCTACCATGATATGGGTTGTATCGGTTTAAAAGCGTTAGTTGCGGCAGGTTATCAGATTCAAGCCGTATTTACTCATGGTGACGTGGCGGGTGAGAATCCGTTTTTTGCTTCTGTGGCAAGGCAGGCCGCTGATTTAGCACTCCCTGTTTTTGCACCTGAAGAGGTTAATCATCCACTGTGGTTACAACGTATTGCTGATTTAAAACCCGATATCATTTTTTCTTTTTATTACCGCCGCCTGTTAAGCCGTGAGATTCTTGAATTGCCTGTCAGGGGAGCCTTTAATTTACATGGTTCCCTGCTGCCACGTTACCGTGGTTGTGCACCTGTTAACTGGGTATTGATTCATGGTGAGCAGGAAACGGGGGTCAGTTTACACAAAATGATACAAAAGCCGGATGCCGGTGATATTCTGGGCCAAGTGCGTGTTGCCATTACACCCACTGATACAGCACTGAGTTTGCATCATAAGCTCTGTGATGCGGCTGAAGGGCTGCTTCAAGATCTGCTACCGAGACTGAAAGAAAATGAGCTCACGGCAAAACCACAACATGAAGCCAATGCCAGCTACTTTGGTCGGCGTTGTGCGGCTGATGGTGAAATTAACTGGTCACAATCTGCCACGGCCATCAACAACCTGGTACGCGCACTCACGGCTCCCTGGCCGGGAGCCTTCACATGGCATGGGCTGCAAAAATTAATTATCTGGCGTACCTGCCCGGTCAACATGACAGTGGATCAGCCACCAGGAACCGTCATATCCACTGATCCACTGCATATTGCCTGTGGAGAAGGCGTACTGGAAATTATAACCGGACAGGGTGAATCAGGTCTTTACCTGCAAGCCAGTCAGTTGGTCACTGAACTCGGAATGGTAAAAGGCAACCGTTTTTCCACCAAAAGCGATAATACGCCAGTGCGCCGGACGCGAGTATTAATACTTGGGGTAAATGGATTTATCGGTAACCATTTAACAGAACGTTTACTGCGTGAAGACCATTATGAGGTTTACGGTCTGGATATCAGTGCTGATGCCATCAGTCGTTTTATTGGCAATCCTTACTTTCACTTTGTAGAAGGTGATATCAGCATTCATTCGGAATGGATTGAATATCATATCAAAAAATGTGACATAGTACTGCCACTGGTAGCGATTGCCACACCCATAGAATATACCCGTAATCCCCTGCGAGTCTTTGAGCTGGATTTTGAGGAAAACCTGAAAATTGTGCGTTACTGCGTTAAGTACAATAAACGCATTATTTTCCCTTCAACGTCTGAAGTCTATGGCATGTGTGAAGACAGAGAATTTGATG
>CAZBYB010000034.1:17442-19104 GCA_964496225.1 uncultured Yersinia sp.
TGTCGGGCCTATTCATAAACAACGCTGGATTTATTCGGTATCTAAACAGTTATTGGACCGAGTTATCTGGGCTTACGGTATTAAGGAAGGCCTGAAATTTACCCTGTTCCGTCCATTTAACTGGATGGGCCCGCGGCTGGATAATCTGGATGCCGCACGTATTGGCAGTTCAAGAGCTATCACCCAACTGATTTTGAATCTGGTGGAAGGATCCCCGATAAAACTGGTGGATGGTGGTGAACAAAAACGGTGTTTTACCGATATTAATGACGGTATTGAAGCCTTATTTTTGATTATTGAAAACCCGGATGGCCGGGCGGACGGTCAGATTATTAATATTGGTAATCCGCATAATGAAGCCAGTATTCGTTCTCTGGCAGACATGCTGTTACGCAATTTTGATAATCACCCCCTGCGCCATCGTTTTCCCCCTTTTGCCGGTATCAAGGTTGTTGAAAGCAGTACGTATTATGGCAAAGGTTATCAGGATGTAGAATACCGGACACCCAGCATCAGAAATGCCGTGCGATTATTAAACTGGAAACCCCGCGTGGACATGGAACACACGGTATCCGCTACGCTCGATTTTTTCCTGCGTACGGCAGTTCAGGAACAAGACCGCAGGTCTGTGAGCACTGTCTGTCAGGATGACACCACCGTATGAAAAAGGTGGGTTTGAGGATTGATGTCGATACATATCGGGGTACCAAAGAGGGTGTCCCCCGTCTTCTGGAAATGCTGTCCAGACAGGGTATTGTGGCCAGCTTTTTCTTCAGTGTGGGCCCGGATAACATGGGCCGACATCTGTGGCGCCTGTTACGCCCACGTTTCCTGTGGAAAATGCTGCGTTCCAATGCCCCAGCGCTGTACGGTTGGGATATCCTGGTAGCGGGAACCGCCTGGCCAGGAAAAATTATCAGTCATGATCTCGGTAGACTGATGAAACAAACCGCCCAGGCCGGCCATGAAATAGGCCTGCATGCCTGGGATCATCAGGGATGGCAGGCAAACATTGAGCACTGGCCAGAACAAAAATTGGCGCAACAAATACACAAAGGCATGGAGGCACTGGTGCGCTGTAGCGGCGTGTCTGTGCGTTGTTCTGCCGCACCAGGATGGCGAGCAGACGAACGAGTACTGGCAGTGAAGCATAATTTCGATTTCGCCTGGAACAGCGACTGTCGTGGTACGCAGCCTTTCCGTCCATTACTCGCTGATGGACGGACCGGCTGTCCTCAAATACCAGTCACCCTGCCGACCTATGATGAAATTGCTGGCAGGGTGGTCAGTGCCGTGGATTTCAATGATTATATTCTCGACGCCATGGAGCAAGATAACGGTGTGCCCGTGTACTGTATTCATGCTGAAGTGGAAGGGATCTCGGCTGCGGTCATGTTTGAGCAACTACTGCAATGCGCAAAACAGCGAGCCTTACAATTCTGTACGCTCAGTGAACTATTGCCGACTGATCCGCAAACATTACCTTTAGGTACCGTAATCCGCTCACCGTTCCCAGGACGTGAGGGATGGCTGGGACGACAGTCTGGAGTGAATAAACCCTGATCATGAAAATTATCCGTCATGGCCGCGCGCTATCGCTGATCACTTTTTTTATCCTGATGTACCTGATACCTTTAGATAGCCGTCTATTGTGGCAGCCGG
>CAZBYB010000034.1:19114-19828 GCA_964496225.1 uncultured Yersinia sp.
ATGCCGAGATTAGCCGCGAGATGTTGCAACGCAACGACTGGATAGTACCTGAACTGTTGGGACTGCGTTATTTCGAAAAACCCGTCGCCGGATACTGGATGAATAATATTAGCCAGTGGCTATTGGGTGAAAATAATTTTTCCGTACGTTTAGGCTCGGTGTTTTGTACTGTATTGAGCACAGCATTACTCTGTTGGCTGGCTTGGTTATTGTGGCGCAGTCGAAGAGCAACATGGATTGCCTGCCTGATTTATTTATCTTCATTACTGGTGTTTGGTGTCGGGACTTACAGCGTGCTGGATCCCATGATTACCTTGTGGATGACGGCAGCCATGGTGAGCAGCTATTTCATGTTACACTCGGGAAAAAGGTGGCATAAAATCACCGCCGCAACATTGCTGGGCCTCGCTTGTGGTATGGGTTTTATGACCAAAGGCTTTTTGGCCTTGGTGCTGCCCGTCATCGCATTATTACCGGTTGTGGTTCAGCAGCGCAAAATAGCAGAACTCATGCTTTGGGGCCCCATAGCCATATGCGCGGCGCTGGTATTATCTAGCCCATGGGTTCTGGCAATTGCCTGGCGCGAGCCAGATTTCTGGCATTATTTCTTCTGGGTTGAACATATTCAGCGTTTTGCAGCAGATAACGCACAGCACAAAGCGCCTTTCTGGTATTACCTGCCAGTACTTTTTGCCGGTACATTACCTTGGGCTG
>CAZBYB010000035.1:0-12694 GCA_964496225.1 uncultured Yersinia sp.
GATCATACCGAGTACAAAGCTCACCCTCAGGCTTATAGTAGGCTAAAACACGGCAGACAGTTTCTTGTAATTTTTTAACAGAGACTGGATGCCCGTTCAGACGAATTTGAGTAGACTCCCTGATATCTATTCTGTCTCCCAGAGTGGCAATTTTACCATCCACACTAATGCGACCTTGCCGGATAATGGCCTCAATTTCGCGACGGGAGCCTTGACCAGCCCGCGCTAAAATTTTTTGCAATTTCTCACTCATCAGAAAACCCCAAAAATTGCTATCTTCACAGATATCAAATGCCATAATAATATTATGGCGATAAAAAACAATTAATTACATTTAAGATACTCAAATTACATCCGAATTCACACATATCGTATTCATTAGCAATGACTAAGACCAGTCACGCCATACTGCTTCAGCCCCTGCAGGCAACCACAATTTATGACCCAGTTCGATCCATGAACATGGCTGATGGAAATCAGATCCCAAAGATGCCAGTAAATTAAAATCACGGGCAAGTTGCCCAAGCTGCTCGCGTTCACCGGATGCCTGCTGACATTGAGCAACTTCCATAGCATCACCACCCTGGCCAGCAAAATGGGACAACAAACGTCTTAACTCTTTTATGGACAGATGATAACGACCTGGATGAGCTAATACAGACTGGCCACCTGCCCTGGAAATAGCCTCGATTGCCTGCTGTATTGAGCACCAAAGGGCAGGTACATAACCAGCTTTACCCTTGATCAGATATTTTTTAAACACTTCAGCCGTATTCTTCCCATGGCCTGCATCAACTAAATAACGGGCAAAATGAGCTCGTGTCACTTGCCCGTTTCCGACAAGGTGGCTGGCGCCCTGCCAAACACCCGGTATACCTATTTTTTCTAATCTTAAACTTATTTCCTGTGCGCGATGGAAGCGATGTTGGGATTGTTCATACAACAGCTCACACAGGCCAGCATGAGCCACATCGATGTTCAGTCCAACCACATGGATTTCATATTTCTCCCACAGGGTTGATATCTCTACCCCATTAATCAACCTTAACGGCAGGTTGCGTTGCCAGATAGTTTCAGCTGCCTGCGCCAGCCCTGCGGTAGTGTCATGATCTGTAATCGCCAGAACATCCACCCCCATGGTAACCGCACGCTGAACCAATTCTGAGGGTATTAATAAACCGTCTGAAGCAGTAGTATGGCTGTGCAAATCATAGCGAGTTAAAACTGAAGCTTCTGTTATGGTGTCCACAGATACTATCCCAAAAAACTAAAGGCCATCCATCATAATCCTTAACCTCATCCCCTAATGCCTTTTTTGGGACACAGACTTTACACCAAATTATCATCAATAACACCTGGCGGCCGATTTATTGTATTTTCAATTTTTCTTCCTAAAGACTCTGTTATCAAGATCCCCAAACCAATCACAACTGAGGTACAATAAATACGTTCTGTTCTTCTCATTTGCTATTCCAAGGAGCTTTCATGCCTATTATGGCCAACAGCCTGTACCGCGACAGTTTTAATTTTTTACGCAATCATTTAGTCAGTATTCTTTCACTTACCCTATTAAGTGCACTGATCACAGTCATATTAAATCAGACATTACTTCCTGATAATGAACAACTTAAAACGTTAAGTACCACAGAGCACGCGCTATCTTCACAGAATAATATCAATATCAGCGATATTATCCAGCAAATGGCACCTGAACAACAAATTGTGCTGCTCAAAGTATCTGTGGTTGCAACGCTTTCTTCACTGGCAGGCAATGTATTTTTGACAGCAAGCTTACTGATGCTGATTAATCTGATCTCACAGGGCCACCCCGGCAGCACACTACAGGCTATTGGCAGCGCTATGCCAATATTGCCACGTCTACTATTATTAATGTTTATTTCTACCCTGTTGACGCAGCTTGGTTTAACCTTGCTTATTATTCCCGGGGTTATTATTGCTGTTATATTTTCTCTGGCACCCATTATCCTGGTTAAAGAAAAAAACGGCGTACTGGATGCAATAAAAACCAGTACCAAATTATCCTGTTCACATATTCGCCTGATTATCCCGGTCATCATATTATGGATGACCGCAAAACTTATCCTGCTGTTTTTGGTTAAATACCTGACAGCATTGACACCAATGGTGATTACCTTAATATTGAGCACGATAAATAATATCATTTCTGCCCTACTGATGATTTATCTGTTTCGTCTTTACATGCTGTTGCGCAGTTAGTATAAATCACTAATACATTAGTACAGTGGTATAGCAAAAATTTCTGCAGACAAGCAAGTTTGTGTTATTTTTACAAAAAGCGTATCATCGTAGCTATTATAACCAGGTACAGATTAATGAAGTCTCCATCGTATCTTCTGGTATGTTCCCACTGGAAAATCCTCCATCTAATCTGGCCATAAATGAATCTGGAAGAATTCATGAAGCCGTTTTTAAACCTTATTCCACTCGTCGTCTTCTTTATTTTCTACAAAATGTATGATATCTACGCTGCTTCTGGTGCATTAATTGCAGCAACGGGGTTAGCATTGATTTTCACTTGGATTAAATACCGCAAAGTGGAAAAAATGGAACTGATCACCTTTGTCATGGTGGCTATCTTTGGTAGCTTAACCTTGGTTTTCCACAACGACCTGTTTATTAAATGGAAAGTCACCGTAATCTATACACTGTTTGCTATAGTGCTATTAATTAGTCAATGGGTACTAAAAAAACCTCTAATAAAAAATATATCAGGCATGGGAATCACATTACCTGATAATATTTGGGCCAGGCTAAATTCAGCTTGGGCTTGTTTCTTTTTGATTTGCGGCGCAGTCAATATTTATATTGCTTTCTGGTTTCCCCAAGAAATATGGGTTAATTTCAAAGTATTTGGTTTGACTCTCATGACACTGTTATTTACCCTGTTATGTGGTATATATATTTATTATCATATGTCGCAAGGTCAGAAAATTTCTTAAAAACAGCGGGCTGTTGATGTTATTTTATGATTAATCAGGTGAGCATAATGAATCAGCAAGAACAAGAAGTGTTACCCAGCGGAGAGTTGGTATTACGTACCCTGACAATGCCAGCAGACACCAACGCCAATGGCGATATCTTTGGTGGATGGTTAATGTCCCAGATGGATATAGGCGGCGCCATCCAAGCCAAAGAAATCGCTGAAGGCCGCGTTGTCACAGTGAAGGTCGACGCAATGACCTTTCTCAAACCCGTAGCTGTGGGCGATGTGGTTTGTTGTTATGCGCATTGCATAAGGACAGGCAATAAATCCATAACCATCAATGTTGAGGTCTGGATAAAAAAAATCGCCTCTGCACCAGCAGGCCAGCTCTATCGTGCTACTGAAGCCATATTTACCTATGTTGCTGTTGATGATAAAGGTAAATCTCGCGAGCTTCCCGGCAAAAACCGTAATTTATATATTGATACCTGACGATGCAGGATAACCGCTTCCTGACTGTCTTGTTTGCTCATTCATCTATCTCACTGTCTCCACCCATTTTAAAGACCACGGTGGTCACATAATCCCTGGCCTCCACTGCCTCGAAACGCCATTTTTTCATGGCCTGCCTGACTTCACGTTCAAACAAATTACGCGGTTTAGCCTCCAAAACACGGATATTGGTCACCCGCCCCATTTCATTAATATCATACTGTACTTTAACCCAACCTTCGATATGCAGCGCCAGAGCTCGGAGGGGATATTCAGGTTTTGCTTTAATCAACACCTTTGGTTTTGAAAGGCCGGGCTTTCCTGTAATCATGGCGGGTGATGCTGATAAAACAGGCTCACGATTGATCCCCTCTGATCGAGACGGTAGCCCGATAATAGAGGATTTAATTTTTTTACCTTCTATTTTATTTTCTTTTTCTGGTTCTTTTTTACTCTTCCTGTTAGCTTCTGATTTAATATCATGCTTAACCTTTTCAGATTTGGTTACGGGCTGTATTTTTGTTACCGTTTCAGACAGTTGCCTGATGTTATGTGCAACTACAGGCACTTTAGGAATCGATTCTAAACTTTCCTGGTTTGAGAGTTTTGGTTGGAGTAATTGCTGTGCATCAACCAAAGTGGCAATATTAACCCTTGTTAGCTCAAGAGAGACATCAGTCTTTCCCGGTGTAATCAGCCTATTGTTTGAGGGAAAATATAGCAAACTGACGATCATAATACTATGAACCCCAAGGGAAAATATTACTGATATTCCAAACCTTCTCACGAAAGACAAGATTTTTAACAACATAATGGCTCAGTATTCTCCAGCACCATCCTTCTGGGTGCAAACAAACACCATATTCAACAGCAATAAGAGCAGAACAACAATAATATTTAATTGTATGATAAGTAAATATTGTCAAAATAAAGGTTACCCCTTCATAAATAAGCATATTGGTCTGCTTTAATACAGTTTCCCAAGCATGGCTATTTTATACACACAAGATTATCAGATAAAGGGTTTTGCCCTTGCAAATCTGTGCGTACACTCAATAATTATTGCAGGTAAGCGGAGTTTATCCTTTCTATGACCACCTTTTACACCGTGATCCACTGGCTGACATTTTTTGGTTACTGGTTACTTATTGCAGGAATAACGCTACGTATTTTAATGAAACGCCGTTCAGTACCTTCAGCAATGGCATGGTTATTAATTATTTATATTTTTCCTTTAGTCGGAATTATTGCCTGGCTTTCCTTGGGTGAATTACACCTTGGTAAACGTCATGAAGAACATGCCAAGGCCATGTGGCCATCAACAGCAAGCTGCTTACACGAACTCAAAGATTGTCCACATATATTTGCCATTGAAAGTAGTGAAACAGCTATACCTCTGTTTCAACTGTGTGAAAGACGACAGGGTATTAACGGCGTTAAGGGTAATAGAATTCAATTATTGACGACCACAGAAAATACACTGAAGGCCCTGATTCGGGATATCAAACTGGCCCGGAATAATATAGAAATCGTCTTTTTTATCTGGCAACCTGGCGGGCTGGCTGATCATATTGCTGAAACACTCATGGCGGCAGCCAGACGCGGAGTATATTGTCGGGTACTGCTTGATTCTGCAGGCAGCAGGCAATTCTTTCGTAGTTCATGGCCAGAGATGATGCGCGATGCCGGTATTCAGTTGATTGAAGCGCTCAAGGTAAACTTACTGCGTGTATTTTTACGCCGCATAGATTTACGTCAGCATCGTAAGATGGTACTGATTGATAATTATATTGCCTATACTGGCAGCATGAATATGGTCGACCCGCGTTTCTTTAAACAAGATGCAGGCGTGGGTGAGTGGATCGATATGATGGCCAGAATGGAAGGTCCGGTAGCCACAACCTTAGGTATTGTTTATGCCTGTGACTGGGAGACAGAAACCGGTAAACGTATTCTTCCCCCACCCCCGGATGTGAATATCATGCCATTTGAACAGGAAAGCGGTCATACGATTCAGATGATCGCCTCCGGACCCGGATTCCCGGAAGAAATGATCCATCAGGCACTGCTGATCGCAGTTTATTCAGCCAGGGAACAACTCATCATGACAACACCCTACTTCGTACCCAGTGACGATTTACTGCATGCCATCTGTACCGCAGCACAGAGGGGTGTAGATGTCAGCGTTATAGTGCCGCAGGACAATGATTCCATCATGGTTCAGTGGGCAAGCCAGGCTTTCTTTAGCGAATTGCTGGAAGCAGGCGTTAAAATTTACCAATTTAAAGATGGCTTACTGCATAGCAAAAGCGTATTGGTCGATGGACAACTTAGCCTGATTGGAACAGTCAATCTGGACATGCGCAGTCTCTGGCTCAATTTCGAGATTACAATCGCCATTGATGATGCCGGTTTTGGCAGTGATCTTGCACAGGTTCAGGAAGATTATATTGCACGCTCCCGTTTACTTGACCACACGCAATGGTCAAAACGACCACTGTGGCACCATATTATTGAACGCATATTTTATTTTTTCAGTCCATTATTGTAGCATCGGTGTTATTTCAAAAAATGTAACGTAAACCAAACTGGCCTGCTTGATCGTCTACTTTCCAGTCATGCCATATATAACCCGCGTCTACTGCAAGATTTTGTGTTAATGCATGACTGATTCCCAAGCGTAATTCATAAAAAGCTTGTCCCGCGTAATTTGCCAGGCGCCAAGCAGAATGCAAATCAATATTTTCTATTGGCCTTATTTTAAGCCCCAGTTCACCTGTAATACTTTGCCAGTCTTTTTCTTCCCTATGGACCGAAAAATCATTTCTTACTGCATACCCCCCCCTTATGGCGTGGCCGCTGCGACCAAACAAGGCATAAAGATCGACTTTGTCTGATAAAGCATGATGGTAACCCAGACCCAATACAGAATCTGCTGTAGTACGATCGCCATTAGTCATACCATTCATGCGTGCATCAATGAACAGATTATTTTCAAAACCATATCCCCCGCGCAAATAAAAACCACTACTCATGCTCTGACTGCCTGTATTTTCATATCCTCTACGATTAAGGAGTTGATCAAAATCTCGTCTGTCACCAATATGACCAAACTGCCAGCCACCCGCAATATAAGTATAATGATCAGCCATGACTGATTCGCTGGCATTTATCAGCATTGTGAATAATAAAATCTTCTTTAACATGAGGTTAGCTCCATTTTTTATGAAGCTCGATTCTAATGTGATCGATGAAAGTACACAATAATAAAATCCCTGAATAAGAAAGCAAACCTGACCTTTGAATATTTGCTACCTTATTTTCCGGATTTAACATCTAAGGACAAGCGACACTTGATTGAAATTGCACTGAATTTACAGAAAATCTATCGTACTTTTTACTGCATCTGTCGGTAAAGCAGTTGGCAGAAGTAACATTAGCTGCGTATACTGCTCAGGCAGTAACGCCATTGCGCAACCACAATGGTGTAATCCCTGAATATAGTTGCGAGTTAGTTAAGGTTATGCCTATTTCGGAACTTTATACTTAAAAGGTATAAAACTATCACTGGCCACTACAGGAACAGATGAAAGCGCTTTGGATTAAAATTTAATCTAATCCCGACTACTTATAAATGTAACGAACCTTGTGATAGTTTTTAAAGTGGTCTATATCTGCGATGAATTAGCATAAATAATGATGATAGATAACAAATGCTGCCTCTTTGATCAAATGTGCTTTATTTTTTTAGTTAATAACGCGTGATCGGATCTGCTACTTTTTCACTTCGATGCTGAAAAAACGGTCAATTCAATGACCATGGGTAGTAAAATTAATTAACCTATGGTTTTATTTTTAAAAAACTTGCAATTTTGGCATGATCTTTTCATATTGCTCCTGAATTTAAAAATGGAACCCTTCCTGTCTTAAAGTGTAAAAGGAACACCCGCTTATGAAATCATTGTTAGAATTTTTGTTGGCCCTGTTTGTTCTGGCATTTGCTGTTACTTCTCATGCAAGGGAATTGATTGTTGCTACAGATACAGCTTTCATGCCATTTGAGTTCAAACAAGGCAACCAATATGTGGGTTTTGATATTGATTTATGGGAAGAGATTGCTAAAGAACTCAAATTATATTACGTGCTAAAGCCAATCGATTTTAGTGGAATCATTCCTGCGTTGCAAAGCAATAGTGTCGATGTGGCTATTGCTGGCATAGCTGCCACGGATTTACGTAAAAAAGCCGTTGATTTTTCTGATGGCTATTATACCAGTGGATTATTGATCATGGTGAGAATGGATGATAATAATATCAAAAGCGAACAGGAGCTGGAAGGTAAAATCCTTGCTGTAAAAAGTGGCACTGAATCTGCTAATTATGCTAAGGATAATATTCACGTCAAAGAATTACGCCAATTTCCTAATATTGATAACGCTTATCTGGAATTGGCTACTAAACGTGCTGATGCGGTATTACATGATGCGCCGAATATTCTGTCTTTTATGAAATTTTCTGGTAATACCCAATTTAAAACGGTGGGTAATCCGCTTCAAGCTCAGCAATATTGTATTGCCTTACCGAAAGGCAGTGATGAGCTGCGAAAAAAAATTAATGTTGCATTACAATCATTGCGTGATAACGGAACCTATGCACAAATCTATAAAAAATGGTTCGGTGTAGAACCTGATTGATTATTTTTATATACCAGGAGAATATCCATGCAGTTTGAATGGAGCGTCATTTGGCCGGCTCTTCCCATTTTGCTTGAAGGTGCGAAATTAACCCTGTTGATCTCCATTTTCGGATTGCTGGGGGGGGTTATTATAGGAGTCATAGCAGGTTTTACCCGTGCTTATGGTGGCTGGTTTAGCAGACATATCACGTTAACCCTCATTGAACTTATTCGTGGCACACCTATTGTCGTGCAGGTTATGTTTATCTATTTCGTCCTACCAATGCTAATTTCAATACGCATTGATCCTTTTTCAGCGGCTGTTGTGACCATTATCATTAATTCCGGGGCCTATATTGCAGAAATTACCCGCGGTGCCGTGTTGTCTATTCATAATGGTTTTCGTGAGGCAGGTTTGGCCTTGGGTCTGTCTAAACGTGATACTCTGCGTTATGTTATTGCACCTTTGGCATTACGCAGAATGTTACCACCCTTGGGCAATCAGTGGATCGTCAGCATCAAAGATACTTCATTGTTTATTGTAATCGGTGTTGCAGAATTGACGCGCCGGGGCCAAGAAATCATTGCCGGTAACTTTCGTGCAATGGAAATCTGGACAGCCGTAGGGATAATTTACTTGATTATTACACTGTCTTTGAGCTTTCTATTACGACGACTGGAAAGAAAACTGAAAATAATATGATTGAATTTAAGAAGGTTTCAAAACATTTTGGTCAAACCCAAGTACTGTATGATATCACCCTGAATATCACACAAGGTGAAGTCGTAGTCATTATTGGTCCATCTGGATCAGGTAAGTCTACGTTATTACGCTGTATCAATAAACTGGATGTTATTACTGAAGGCCAGCTGATTGTGGGCGGTCTGGATGTCAGTGATCCCAAAGTTGACGAACGTTTAATTCGCCAGGAAGCAGGAATGGTCTTTCAGCAATTTTACCTGTTTCCTCATTTGACCGCACTGGAAAACATTGCTTTTGGTCCACAACGGGTACGTCGCGTTGGTAAAGCTGACGCAGAAAAGCTGGCTCACGAGCTACTGGAAAAAGTAGGTCTGTCTGAACGTGCTCATCACTACCCCGGAGAGCTCTCAGGGGGGCAGCAGCAACGTGTCGCTATTGCTCGTGCTTTAGCAGTAAAACCAGAATTAATGTTATTTGATGAACCTACTTCTGCCCTGGATCCAGAATTACGCTATGAAGTGTTAAAGGTCATGAAAGATCTGGCTGAAGAAGGGATGACCATGGTGATAGTCACTCACGAAGTAGGTTTTGCTTATAAAGTGGCTTCGCGTTTGATTTTTATTGATGAAGGCCGCATCGTACACGATGGTGATCCTGAAACATTGATCTCTGATCCTCCCAGTGACCGGCTACGTAAATTCCTTCAGCATGTGTCCTGAAAGCTTGTTTGGGAAGCTGCCATGTACCGATGATACCCTATTAAATTGGGTTAAAAATACGCATGTTACATTCTTATATCCTCTATTTAATGGTAACAGGTTTTCGAAAGTCATTCATGGATGTCAGGTTAATACCTATTGCAATGGAACAGAAAAATGACTCACGTCTACAATTTTAGTTCGGGTCCTGCTATGTTGCCGGTGGCTGTATTGGCTAGTGTTCAACAGGAATTGTGTAACTGGCAAAGCCTTGGAACTTCTGTGATGGAGATAAGTCATAGAAGTAAAGAATTTATCCAGGTTGCTGAGCAGGCTGAACAGGATTTGCGTGATTTACTGCAGATCCCTGAAAACTACCGGGTACTCTTCTGTCAGGGAGGGGCCCGTGGGCAGTTTTCGGCCGTTCCGTTAAACTTACTGGGTAAACATCATCACGCTGATTATATCGATGGGGGCTACTGGGCACAGAGTGCAATTAAAGAAGCACAAAAATACTGTACGCCTCATGTTATTAATGTTGCAGTGAATATTAACGAGCAGCAAGGTATCCTGCCAATGAAACAATGGATACTAAACGATGATGCAGCTTACATTCATTACTGTATCAATGAAACTATCGATGGTATAGCGATCAATGAAGTACCTGATTTTGGGGACAGGCTGCTGGTAGCAGATTATTCGTCTGCTATTCTTTCACGCCCCATTGATGTCAGCCGTTATGCAGTTATCTATGCAGGTGCACAAAAAAATATTGGCCCGGCTGGAATAACGGTAGTGATTGTACGTGAGGATTTATTGGGTCATGCGCGGTCTGAATTACCTTCGATTCTTGATTATACAATTCTGGCTAAAAGCGGCTCTATGTTTAACACACCACCTACTTTCCCATGGTACCTTTCAGGCATGGTGTTTCGCTGGCTGAAAGAACAGGGCGGGTTGGCTGAAATGGAACAACGTAATCGCGCCAAGGCTGAACTGCTTTATGGCGCAATTGACGCCAGTCATTTTTATCATAACCGGATTGCGCAAATTAACCGTTCATGGATGAATGTACCTTTCCAGCTGGCTGATACCAATCTGGATAGCCTGTTTCTTAAAGAATCTGAGGCACAGGGTTTAAAGGCATTGAAAGGTCACCGTGTGGTTGGTGGCATGCGCGCATCAATTTATAACGCCATGCCAATTGAAGGCGTGAAAGCATTGACAGATTTTATGGCTTATTTTGAGCGCCGTTATGGTTAGTGATGCTGAAAACACCGGATGTATTCAATGTGTAATCACCCTGAAAAGATGTTGAACGACGAGTGAGCTAATAAAAACGGGAGGTTTTTGTCCGCATGCAAGCATCGTTGACTCTACCGCCAATAGCATTAATTAATGGTACCGTTGCGTTGCCGGGATCAAAAAGTATTTCTAACCGTGTGCTATTACTGGCTGCAATGGCGCAAGGAACCACCCGGCTGTATAATTTGCTGGATGCAAATGACACGCGCTATATGTTGAATGCATTAAAAATGCTGGGCATTGAATACCACCTGTTTAATCATTGCACCCGTTGTGATATTAAAGGAAGAGGTGCTTTATTAACATCGCATCCTCCAGCAGAAGGGCTCCCTGTAGTGCTATTTTTAGGCAATGCAGGAACCGTCATGCGCCCACTGACTGCGGCTTTATGCCTTGGTGACAATGAGATCGTGTTAACCGGTGAAGAGCGTATGAAAGAACGCCCAATAGGCCATCTGGTGGATGCATTACGCCAGGGTGGCGCCCGAATTGAATACCTTGAACGGGAACATTATCCCCCACTGCGCTTGAACGGTGGCTTTCGCGGGGGGAAGTTAACCATTGATGGTAGTATTTCAAGTCAATTTTTGACTGCATTGTTGATGGCTGCTCCCCTGGCGCCTTTTGATACTGATATTTATGTTCAGGGAAACCTGGTTTCAGCACCTTATATACATATTACTCTTCATCTAATGAAAATCTTTGGTGTTGAGGTTGTTCACCAAAACTACCGTATTTTTCACCTTAAGGGGCGGCAAATGTATTGCTCGCCGGGAGATTATTGGATTGAAGGTGATGCCTCATCAGCATCGTATTTTTTAGCTGCAGCTGCAATCAAAGGTGGCAAGGTCCGTGTAACGGGTGTAGGCAAAAATAGTATGCAGGGAGATGCCCGGTTTGTTAATGTACTTAAGCAAATGGGGGCAATGGTTGAGTGGGGAGATAATTATATCCAGTGTAGTCGTGGAGCATTACATGGCATTAGTCTGGATATGAATGATATGCCTGATGCAGCCATGACCCTTGCCACAACGGCATTGTTTGCTGATGGTCCTACCCGTATGCATAATATTGCAAACTGGCGGGTAAAAGAAAGTGATAGATTATTTGCAATGGCCACTGAACTGAGAAAAGTGGGAGCCCAAGTGGAAGAAGGTGAGGATTTTATTCACATTGTCCCACCACAACAGGTGATTTCGGCTGAAATTCAAACCTACCATGATCACCGTTTGGCCATGTGTTTTTCATTGCTGGCACTTTCGGATACATCAGTCACTATTCTGGATCCTGAATGTACGGTCAAAACTTACCCCGGTTATTTTGCTCAGTTAGCGCGTTTAAGTCAGTCAACCTGATCCTCTATATTGAGTAAAAGGATAATAGTTAATCCGCGTAATAAAAAATGTAAGTATAATGTGGTACCTGAATTTACTTTGCCGGACAGCCGTCACATAGAAAAATTTGTCTGGCAACACAGGGGGATAAATGGCGGAAGTAGTTCCGGTAATAACTGTTGATGGACCGAGTGGTGCAGGTAAGGGGACGGTCTGTAAGGCCCTGGCTGAAAAACTGGGCTGGCATTTACTCGATTCAGGTGCCATTTATCGGGTTCTGGCTCTGGCTGCATTACATCATCAGGTTGACATTAGCCAGGAAGAAGCATTAATTCCTCTTGCGGGAAACCTCGATGTGTGTTTTGTACCCCAAAACGGGCAAATGCAGGTAATTTTAGAAGGTGAAGATGTCAGCAGTGATATTCGTGCGGAAACCGTCGGAAATACCGCATCACAAGCGGCGCGTTTTCCTCGAGTGCGTGATGCCCTATTACTACGCCAGCGCGCATTCCGTGACAAGCCA
>CAZBYB010000035.1:12704-19767 GCA_964496225.1 uncultured Yersinia sp.
CCCTCATGGATTGCCAGCGTGCCTTTCGGCGTTTCCCTGGTTTAGTGGCAGATGGGCGTGATATGGGAACAGTGGTATTTCCTGACGCGCCGGTGAAAATATTTCTTGATGCCAGTGTTGAAGAACGTGCACACAGGCGTATGCGACAGTTGCACAGCAAAGGCTTTAGTGTTAATTTCGAACGTATTTTGAACGAGATACAAGATCGGGATGATCGTGACCGTAATAGACAGGTTTCACCTCTACTGCCTGCCGATAGTGCGTTTATTCTGGATTCGACCAACATGTCAATTGAGCAGGTTATCATAAGTGTGATGACGTATGCTAAAAAAATTCCCGGGCTGGTATGGCCTTAAAATGCAGTAAATAAGTTAACTCTTGTTACAAGGATTCCGTGACAAGGCGTGTAAAACAACCCCATTCGGCAGGATGCCAGATGGACGTTAAATCCAACGTATTATCGAAGATTACAAATATGACAGAACTTTTTGCCCAACTTTTTGAAGAATCTCTCAAGACAATTGAGACGCGCCCTGGTTCCATTGTCAGAGGTGTTGTTGTTGCTATCGATAAAGATATCGTACTGGTTGACGCTGGCCTGAAATCTGAATCAGCTATTCCCGTGGAGCAGTTTAAAAACGCTCAAGGTGAGTTAGAAATTCAGGTTGGTGATGAAGTTGATGTTGCGCTGGATGCCATAGAAGATGGTTTTGGCGAAACTCTGTTATCCCGTGAAAAAGCTAAGCGCCACGAAGCTTGGTTAATGCTAGAAAAAGCTTACGAAAAAGCGGAAATTGTTATAGGCCTGATTAATGGTAAAGTGAAAGGTGGTTTTACCGTTGAATTAAATGGTATTCGTGCCTTCCTGCCTGGCTCTCTGGTTGATGTGCGCCCAGTGCGCGATACCTTGAATCTGGAAGGTAAAGAACTGGAATTTAAAGTCATTAAGCTTGATCAAAAACGCAATAATGTTGTTGTTTCCCGCCGTGCAGTTATCGAATCTGAAAATAGTGCTGAGCGTAATCAGTTACTGGAAAATCTTCAGGAAGGCGTCGAAGTTAAAGGTATTGTTAAAAATCTAACCGATTATGGCGCGTTTGTTGATTTAGGTGGTGTTGACGGTTTATTGCACATTACTGACATGGCTTGGAAGCGGGTTAAGCATCCTAATGAAATTGTCAATGTCGGCGATGAAATTACAGTAAAGGTGCTGAAATTTGATCGTGAGCGTACTCGTGTTTCCTTAGGACTGAAACAATTGGGCGAGGATCCATGGATAGCTATCGCCAAACGTTATCCGGAAAACACTAAACTGACGGGTCGTATCAGTAATCTGACTGATTATGGTTGCTTCGTGGAAATCGAAGAAGGGGTTGAAGGCTTGGTGCATGTTTCTGAAATGGATTGGACTAACAAAAATATCCATCCTTCTAAGGTAGTTAATGTTAATGATATTGTTGAAGTCATGGTTCTGGATATCGACGAAGAGCGGCGCCGCATCTCGCTAGGTCTGAAACAGTGTAAATCTAATCCTTGGCAGCTGTTTGCAGAAACACATAATAAAAATGATCGTGTTGAAGGTAAGATTAAATCTATCACTGATTTCGGTATATTTATTGGCTTGGATGGTGGTATTGATGGTCTCGTTCACTTATCTGATATCTCCTGGCACGTTGCTGGCGAAGAGGCTGTACGTGAATACAAGAAGGGTGATGAAATAGCAGCTGTAGTTTTACAGGTTGATGCAGAACGTGAGCGTATCTCTTTGGGAGTCAAACAACTGACTGAAGATCCCTTCAGTAATTATCTGGCTATCAATAAAAAAGGTGCCATTGTTGCTGGAAAAGTTACAGCAATTGATGCCAAAGGTGCTACAGTTGAATTATCCGGTGGCGTGGAAGGTTATCTGAGAACGTCTGAGACAACACGTGAAGATAGTATGCTGACTCTGAAAGTCGGTGACGAAATAGAAGCGAAATATACCGGTGTTGATCGTAAAAATCGTGTCATCAGCCTGTCAGTTCGCACTAAAAATGACGTTGATGAGAAAGATGCTATTACCATTGCAAACAATGGTAAACAACAGCCACAAGAAGAGAGTAATTTTACTGGCGCCATGGCCGAAGCATTCAAAGCAGCAAAAGGTGACTGATATGACATGGGGCTGGCTTTTAACACCCTGGTAACCCCTATGGTTATCGGCAATCTTGGAGATCATTATGACCAAGTCTGAACTGATTGAAAGGCTCTTTGGCCAGCAGTCGTATATCCCAGCAAAAGCTGTCGAAGATGCAGTAAAGGAAATGCTTGAGCATATGGCGAGTACACTGGCTGATGGTGACCGCATAGAGATCCGTGGATTTGGGAGTTTTTCCCTGCACTACCGTGCTCCACGTGTTGGTCGCAACCCCAAAACTGGCGATAAAGTGGCACTGGAGGGTAAATATGTCCCTCATTTCAAACCAGGTAAGGAGTTACGTGATCGCGCTAATATCTACGGCCTGTAATATATCTGAGTTCTGTTGTTAATAATTCGAGTAAAAAAACCAAACGGCACCGGCAGGTGCCGTTTTACTTTTGGTATGGAATCTGGCCCACAGTATTATTCTGAACTTTGTAATCTGACAAAACGCTGTACAACATAGCCCTGATATTTCATACCCTGATCTCGAAAACAGAGCCAAAATAAAGGCATATTTATTCCATTGTCAACTTGGTTTCATCAGGTTTTTCGGGATAGTGAATATTTCAATGGATGAAATGGCAATTGCCATTATCGCAGGTATTTTACCGCTCCTCTTTTTAACTCAATTACCGGGTTGGGAAGCCAACTGTATTCTTCTGATATTAGCAAGTCTGTTGTGGATTAAGCGCAGGAAAACTTACCAACTATTTGCGCTGATGTTGATAAGTTTTCTTTGGGCAATATGGTCTGGCAGTACCTTACTGGAACAAATAAACACTCTGACATCAGGGCGCCAAGTGATCATCGCTGAAGTGAAAAGTATTTATTTAAAAAATAGCGATGCTCAGAACGTCGTACTACAACTTTCCCTGGTTAATGGCCAGTGGTGGTTCCCCCCTGTTTCAGTATCCGTTAAATGGGACGTTTCAGTTCTGGGGGCATTTTGCGCCGGACAGCGTTGGTTATTGACTGTTCACTTAAAACCGGTACATAGCAGATTAAATCAAGGTGGATTTGACCACCAGCGTTGGGCAATAGCCAACAGGCAACTATTAACTGGAAAGATAGTTTTTGCAAAAAACATCAATAATACTTGTAGTTTAAGACAAAAATTAATTAGCTATATTCATCTTCAACTTGATAACAGATTTATTTATCAACCGATACTACTAGCTCTGGCTTTTGGCGAGAGGCGGTGGCTGGACAAACGAGAACACTTAATTTTACAGCAAACGGGTACAGCTCATCTCATGGCCATTTCTGGGTTACATGTTGCTATTGCAAGCTTATTTGGCTGGTTACTGGCACGGGCATTGCAGTTCTTCTTTCCTGCAGCCTGGATAGGACATCGTTTCCCATTATTATCAGGTTGGTTGGTTGCCATGACCTATGCCTGGCTTGCAGGTTTTCATCCACCAGTACTGAGAGCCGCGCTGGCGTTAACAATTTGGATGAGCCTGCGGGCTTTTGCGCTATTTTGCAGTGCATGGCAAGTCTGGTTATGGACAATTTGCCTGATTCTTATCAGTGACCCACTGACGGTACTTTCAGACAGTTTTTGGCTTTCATGTCTGGCGGTATGTGCCCTGATTTTTTGGTTTCAGTGGGTACCCTTGCCCCCTTGTTTTCGATTCAGCTGGCATTGGGGAATATTACGTTGGCTCCATTTACAGTTCGGGATGCTATTGTTACTGATGCCATTACAGGTCGGTCTGTTTCACGGCTGGAATTTCGCGTCCCTGCCTGCTAACCTGTGGGCGGTACCCATTGTTTCATTTTGTACGGTACCCTTGGTTTTACTGGCATTGATGTTGTGTGTTGTCCCCACGGTAGCGTTATTTTTTTGGTCTCTGGCTGATTTTTCATTAATGGTCGTCTTCATACCACTAGAGTTACTCAAAACAGGCTGGATAACCTTGGGCGAAACATCATTATTGATCAGTTATAGCGGTTGGATTACCGTTACTATCTGGCGTTTTCGCTGGTGGAGATATTATCCCGGTACCTTGATGGTCATCTGTCTTGTCATGCTGGTATCAGCCAGACGGGTTGATCGTTTCTTCTGGAGAGTTGATATGCTGGACGTCGGTCATGGCTTAGCCGTTATGATTGAACGTAACGGCAGAGGTATTATTTTTGATACAGGGGATCGGTGGAATACTGGGAGTATGGCGTCGTCAGTTATCTTACCCTATATCAACTGGCGTGGGCTTACCATTGAATTGATTATTGCCAGTCATGATCATCGGGATCATACAGGCGGGGTAAGTGAACTCAAAGCGGCTTTCCCGGAGGCGCTGATACGCAGTTCTTTTCCACATTCAGGGCATTTACCCTGCCAGCAAGGAAATAAATGGCAGTGGCAGGGCTTGAATTTTGAAGTATTATGGCCACCCGGATTAGTTAATAATGCCAGTAACAATGATTCCTGTGTGATTCGCATTGATGACGGGAAATACAGCTTGCTGCTGACAGGTGATCTTGAAGCTAAGGCAGAGTTGATGTTAGTTAAAACAGAACGTGCAAAACTGAAGTCGACTGTTTTGCAGATACCACACCATGGAAGCAAGACCTCTTCAACTCCTCCTTTTATACGGGCAGTGGACCCAGAACTGGCCATGGCGTCGGTATCCCGTTATAATCCATGGCATTTACCTGCAAAAAGCATTATCGAACGTTATCAAAAAAACCGTATTCCCTGGCGCGATACTTCATACTCAGGACAATTAAGCCTCTGCTTTTTTAAACATCACTGGACTATCAGTGGCTTTAGGGAACAATTAATGCCGCGCTGGTATCATCAATGGTTTGGGGGCAAAACACATAATGAATAGAATAAGCCTTTTTGGAAACCCTATTTATGCCGATTGATGTATATGCAACACTAAAATCTTTGCGGATCTTCAGTGGCGCGTTTCGAAAGAAGTTTAATAAATCGCTGGTATTTTCATGAATAATGATAAAAATCTCTCCACATGGCAGACTTTTCTGCGCCTGTGGCCAATGATAATTCCTTTTCGGCCAGGACTTGTCATCTCTGCCATGGCATTAATTCTCAATGCCGCAACGGATGCTTTTATGTTGTCCTTGCTTAAGCCATTACTCGATGATGGTTTTGGTAAAGTGGGCAGCGCTGTTCTGACATGGATGCCTCTGGCAGTTATCGGATTGATGTTGCTACGGGGTACCACAGGTTTCATTTCCAGTTATTGTCTCTCTTGGGTTTCTGGTAAAGTGGTGATGCAGATGCGCCGGCGACTGTTCAGCCATATAATGGGTATGCCTGTTTCCTTCTTTGATCAGCAATCTACTGGCACACTGTTGTCGCGTATTACTTATGATTCTGAACAGGTCGCTTCCTCTTCTTCCGATGCTCTTATTACCATAGTCAGGGAAGGTGCCGCCATTATCAGTCTGTTTATACTGATGTTATATTACAGTTGGCAGCTTTCATTAATTCTCCTGGTTATTATACCGATACTGTCTGTTATCATTCGAAAGGTATCCAAGCGTTTTCGTAATATTAGTAAAAACATGCAAAATACCATGGGACAGGTAACCACCAGCGCAGAACAAATGCTAAAAGGACATAAAGAAGTCCTCGTTTTTGGTGGACAACAGATTGAAACTGAGCATTTTAATATAATCAGTAACCGTATGCGTCAACAGGGTATGAAGATGGTTTCAGCGTCTGCAATTTCAGATCCGGTGATTCAAATCATCGCTTCTTTTGCTCTGGCCTTTGTGCTCTATGCTGCCAGTTTGCCAGGTGTCATGGAAACGTTGAGCGCCGGGACCATTACGGTAATATTTTCTTCAATGATAGCCCTGATGCGGCCATTAAAGTCACTGACTAACGTCAATGCTCAATTTCAACGTGGAATGGCGGCCTGTCAGACGTTATTTTCTATTCTGGATATGCAACAGGAAAAAGACCAGGGTCATCTGGTAATCAACCGTGTACAAGGTAATATCGAATTTCGTCATGCAACCTTTTCTTACCCGGGGAAAGGTACGCCTGCTCTCAATGGAATCAATATTCACATTCCTGCGGGTAAAACGGTTGCATTGGTGGGGCGTTCTGGCGCAGGGAAGTCAACCCTTGTCCACTTGTTAACGCGTTTTTACGACCTCGATGAAGGAAATATATTAATTGATAATAATGATATAAGAGAATACTCGCTGGCATCACTGCGTAGCCAGATTGCACTAGTTTCACAAAATGTACATCTCTTTAATGATACCGTTGCCAATAACATCGCTTATGCCTGCGCTGCCAGATACAGCCGGGCAGAAATAGAAAAGGCAGCTAATATGGCTTACGCCATGGATTTTATTAATAAAATGGAAAAAGGTATAGATACCCTTATCGGTGAAAATGGTGTATTACTGTCCGGTGGTCAACGCCAGCGCATCGCTATTGCACGAGCACTGTTACGCGATTGCCCGATTTTGCTTCTTGATGAGGCTACATCAGCCTTGGATACTGAATCTGAGCGTGCCATACAAGCAGCACTGGATGAATTACAGAAAAATCGTACATCGCTGGTCATTGCTCATCGCCTGTCAACGATCGAAAAAGCGGATGAAATCCTGGTGATCGAAGATGGCTCTATCGTCGAGCGAGGGCAGCACAATGTACTGCTGGCCCAAAATGGGGTCTATGGGCAACTTTATCGTATGCAGTTTAGCCAATAATTCTGATGATCGAGCGTATCTGGTCCGGCCAATCACGGCTTTATTTACTGTTGTTACCCTTATCCTTTATTTATGGTTTGATAAGTGGATTAATCCGTGCCAGTTACCGCTTCGGTTTATGTACCCGCTGGCGCGCACCTGTGCCAGTCGTTGTCGTTGGTAACCTTACTGCAGGCGGTA
>CAZBYB010000036.1:0-2866 GCA_964496225.1 uncultured Yersinia sp.
ATTGATACGGATATTGCAGGTGAAGCACATCCACAACCCGGCATAAAAATTGGTTACCTGCCACAGGAACCCAAGCTCAGTCCGGTTCAAACAGTACGTGAAGCGATAGAAGAAGCAGTCAATGAGGTTAAACAAGCCTTAGTCCGCCTGGAGGAAATTTACGGCGCTTACGCTGATCCGGATGCAGATTTTGACCGCCTGGCAAAAGAACAGGCAGCACTGGAAGCCCTTATCCAAACCCGGGATGGCCATAATTTGAATAATCAGCTGGAGCGGGCTGCCGATGCATTGCGCCTGCCTCCCTGGGAGGCCCGGATCGAAAATCTGTCAGGGGGTGAACGCCGTCGAGTGGCACTCTGTCGTTTACTGCTGGAAAAACCCGATATGCTGCTGCTCGATGAACCCACCAACCATCTGGATGCAGAATCCGTCGCCTGGCTGGAACGCTTCCTGCATGATTATCCCGGCACAGTCGTTGCCATTACGCACGATCGTTACTTCCTGGATAATGTTGCCGGCTGGATACTCGAGCTGGATCGCGGAGAAGGTATCCCCTGGGAAGGTAACTATTCTTCCTGGCTGTCCCAAAAAGAGGCACGCCTGGCAAGGGAAGCTTCTTCAGAAACCGCACACCGTAAATCCATTGAGAAGGAACTGGAATGGGTACGCCAGAGTCCCAAAGGTCGACAGGCTAAAGGGAAAGCACGTCTGGCACGCTTTGAAGAACTCAATGCGATTGAATACCAAAAACGCAATGAAACCAGTGAACTGTTCATTCCCCCTGGACCACGCTTGGGTGACAAAGTACTGGAAGTCAGTAACCTGAGTAAAGCATACGGCGATCGCCTGCTGATTGATTCTCTTTCCTTTACCCTGCCCAAAGGGGCTATTACCGGTATCATAGGACCCAATGGGGCGGGTAAATCGACCCTGTTTCGTATGCTGTCTGGCCAGGAACAGCCAGATTCCGGTACGATTATGTTAGGCGACAGTGTCCGTCTTGCCTGTGTCGATCAGTTCCGTGACAATATGGATGACAGTAAAACCGTCTGGGAAGAAATTTCAGCAGGCCAGGATATCATGAAAATCGGCAACGTTGAATTATCCAGCCGTGCCTGGGCCGGGCGCTTTAATTTTAAGGGAGTTGATCAGGGTAAACGGGTGGGTGAACTGTCTGGTGGAGAGAGGGGCCGTCTCCATCTGGCGAAGTTACTGCGCGAGGGGGGTAACCTGTTACTGCTCGATGAACCCACCAACGATCTGGATATCGAGACCCTGCGTGCCCTGGAAAATGCCCTGTTAGAATTCCCGGGATGTGCCATGATTATCTCCCATGACCGCTGGTTTCTTGACCGTATTGCCACCCATATTATCGATTATCAGGATGAAGGTAAGGTGATTTTCTTCGAGGGCAATTTTACAGAATATGAAGAATGGAAAAAACGCACCCTGGGTGCTGACAGCCTGGAGCCACACCGCATCAAATACAAAAAAATGACCCGATAAGTTGTAATACTCTGGTCCGTCATGACGACCTGTTTCAAGGGCCACCATGACGGCTTATTAACCTGAACAAGGCTGCATCGACTTTTAACATTAAGCCCCAGTCCCATTTTCAGGCAGTTTTATCAACGGCAGTCTTAAGATCTTGCTTACGTCATCGATGTTAATGCCACAGAATCTGCACTAACGCTATTTGGATCGGGATAAAAATCATGCAACAACATCAATGCATCGGCCAGCTTTTTCACACCAAACACCTGCATGCCCGCTAACGGTTTTTTTGGCATATTGGCAAAAGGAACCAGGGCGCGTTTAAAACCATGCTTGCCAGCCTCAGCGATACGCTCCTGACCACTGGGAACGGGTCTTATCTCGCCTGCCAGACCAACTTCACCAAATACCACCAAATCTGACGGTAATGGGCTGTCACGAAAACTGGATACCAACGCCAGCAATAACGCCAGATCTGCCCCAGTTTCTGTTACTTTCACACCACCAACCACATTGACAAAAACGTCCTGGTCAGCCATCTGCAAGCCACCATGACGGTGCAACACTGCCAGCAAAATAGCCAGACGATTCTGCTCAAGACCCACAGCCAGGCGGCGGGGATTAGCCATCATGGAACAATCCACCAGAGCCTGAATTTCTACCAGCAATGGACGGGTTCCTTCCCAGAGCACCATCACTGAACTGCCGGCACTAATTTCATCACTACGGCTGAGAAAAATGGCCGAAGGATTACTGACCTCACGCAAGCCTTGATCTGTCATGGCAAAAATACCCAGCTCACTCATGGCCCCAAAACGATTTTTGTGGCTACGCAGAGTACGAAAACGGGAATCGGTATCCCCTTCCAGCATCACTGAACAGTCAATACAATGTTCCAGTACCTTGGGGCCAGCCAAAGACCCGTCCTTGGTAACGTGCCCCACCATCACGACTGCCACCCCCGTTGTTTTGGCAAAACGTGTAAGATAAGCTGCTGTTTCGCGCACCTGAGCCACTGTGCCCCGAGAAGACTGAATATCGGTCATGTGCATCACCTGAATGGAATCAATGACCATCAAACCTGGCTGCTCCTGTTGTGCCATCAGGCAAATCTGTTCCACACTGGTTTCAGACAACATATTTAATTCAGCTGCTGGTAAACTGAGACGATGGGCGCGCATGGCTACCTGTTGCAGAGATTCTTCACCCGTCACAGAGAGCGTTTTCATCCGTTCGGCAAGCTTACAGAGCATCTGTAGCAACAGGGTACTCTTACCGGCGCCCGGATTACCACCAATCAAAATAGCGCTACCGGGTACCACGCCACCGCCCAGCACCCGGTCAAATTCCAGAAATCCGGTAGAAAAACGGG
>CAZBYB010000036.1:2876-19535 GCA_964496225.1 uncultured Yersinia sp.
CAGGCTAATGTCAGTGAGTTTCTGCACCTGACTGACCTTTGTTCCGGCATAACCTGAAAAACGTTCAGTACGTGCAACAACAGGTTGTGCAAGGCGTACTTCAGTAATCACATTCCAGGCATGACATGCACTGCATTGCCCCTGCCAGCGCGGATAATCTGCACCACAGGCATTACAGACAAATGCCCGTTTTGCTGCTTTTGCCACGTAAATTCCCTCATATTTCTATTTCTCAGGATAAAATTTCAGCATCCTTCCTGGCTTTTTAGACCTCCACTGAGAATACAGAGCACCCCCATCAAATCCCCATGATGGATGGCAACCCTGATCTGCCCAAGGACGGCCGCTTTGGCATGAAAAGCGATACCCAACCCGGCACGCTGCAACATTTTAATGTCATTGGCACCATCACCCACCGCCACCGTTTGTGATAAGGGAATATGCCATTTTTCAGCCAGGTTAACCAACGCACAGGCTTTAGCCTCTGCATCTATCAGTGGCCCTACGAGCTTGCCGGTTAATTTATCATTATGGATCTCAAGCTGATTCGCCATCACAGCCGATAACTGCAATTTATCACGCAGGTAATCCGCATAATAAGTAAACCCCCCAGACACAATGGCCACATACCAGCCCAATGCCTGCAGCCGGGATACCAGACTGGTCAACCCCGCCGTTAAAGGTAACCGGTCACATACCTGTTTCAACAGGCTGACAGGCACTTCTTTGATTACCGCCATGCGCTGAAGTAAACTGGTGGAAAAATCGAGTTCACCCTGCATGGCCCGTAAAGTTATCTCAGAGACTGTCTCACCCACACCCGCCAGTTTGGCTATCTCATCGATACATTCTATTTGAATCGCAGTGGAATCCATATCCATTACCAGTAAACCTGGCATCTGTAGACACGGCACCTTACCGGGTTGTGCCACATCAAGATCACTTTTATCTGCCAGCGCTTTTATACGTGAATTGAGCATCCCGGCCAAATGGATCACCTGATAATCGTCCACACTGCAGGCACTGACAATGAGCAGTGCTTCACCCAGACGGTGCTGAAAATCAGTAATTTTGTGTTTATCCAGATTTTTGCCATATAACAGCCAGCCTGGGTGCTCTGCCCTGTAATTCAGTGATACAACCTCATGGCCCTGAAGGGACAGTGGCAAGCCAGGCCACTGAGAGATTTCACAGGGCAGTGAGTACCAGCTCAGCCCACTGGACATCAACGTTCTCATAAAAACCCCGTTCTCCCTAAAATACCATATCAAGCTATCCTATCCTTATTGCTTCTGGCAACATGAAAAATCATCAATACACCGAGGAAACAGTATGGAGAAGGTTCAGTTAAAATTTCGACTGCATAAAACATTTATTACACTGATTTGTATGATTTTAATCGTTGTGCTTATGCAGGGGGCTTCTTACTTTAGCCTGAGCCACCAACTGGCACGTTCTGAACAAATTGAAGAACTGGCACAAACACTGGCCAGACAGGTTGCATTCAGCCTGACGGCGATCATGAATAACAGTAATAATGATAATATTGACACGCCCGCAATTGCAGCCATCTTGAACCAACTGACACATAACAGCCGCATTTTAGACGCCAGTGTCTATCAAATGGATGGCACCCTGATGGCCCATGCCGGTGAGAAAGTAAAAATACGCAACCGGCTGGCACTGGATGGTAAACGGGCGGGCAGTTACTTCAATCATCAGATCGTCGAAATGATACCCGGTGAGGACAGACCCGGTGGTTTTTTACGACTGACGCTGGATACCCATGTACTGGCAACGGAATCCCGCCAGGTCGATAATACCACCAGTCTGCTACGCTTGATGATCCTGATTGCACTGGCCGTGGGGATTGTGCTGGCCCAGACTCTGCTGCAACACCGACGCAGCCGCTGGCAACAATCCCCCTATCTGTTAACCGCCAACAGCCCTGTGGAAGAAGACAATGATACTCAACCAACAGCAGCCAGGAAAAGGAAAAAATCATCCTCAGATAAAAAGCAGTAATGAACAATCCAAAAATGGATTCTCACATTTTTATTTCATGACAGCAGTACCTGGTTTTTTCATCATTTTTTAACACATTGCTACCGATCACCTAATAACACCGATTCCAGCGCAATAATGACCATATCATTAAAAGTGCTCTGTCGTTCCTGTGAAGTCGTTTGCTTGCCAGAGATAATATGATCAGAAACGGTACAAATGGCCAGCGCTCTGGCGCCAAACTCAGCTGCCAGCGCATAAATGCCTGCTGCTTCCATTTCAACACCCAAAATGCCGTATTTTTCCATCATCCTGAATACTTGGGGATCCACGCTGTAAAACAGATCTGTCGAGAAAAGATTGCCCACCTTAACCGGAAGGTTTTTAGCCTCAGCAGCATTGACAGCATGGCGTAACATGTCAAAATCAGCAATCGCGGCATAATCGTGGTCCTGAAAACGCATGCGGTTCACTTTAGAATCTGTGCAGGCTCCCATACCAATAATCACATCACGTAACTTTACATCGTTACGTACTGCACCACAGGTGCCAAGACGAATCAGTTTTTTTACACCAAAATCAACAATCAACTCCCGGGTATAAATGGAGCAGGATGGAATACCCATACCATGACCCATCACAGAGATTTCACGCCCCTGATAAACACCGGTAAACCCCAGCATGCCACGAACATTGCTCACTTCACGTACGTCCTGCAAGAAAGTCTGTGCAATAAATTTTGCCCTGAGAGGATCCCCTGGCATTAATACAACATCCGCAAAATCACCTTTTTCAGCATTGATGTGTGGTGTAGCCATGAATTTTTTCCTTTATTTTCTCAAATAACAAACGATGCCAACGCACAACGTGGCAGTAATTCAGGACAATGATGGTGTAAGGATAGCTTCAGAAATGTTTTGCGCAAATGGATACCTCGGATGAGGAAATCCCGGCCAATGATAACGAATTTACCGAAATGGCACAACCAGTGCCATATGTTATACCCGTCACTGATGATCGGTCTGGTCTTCGTAACCGGAGATCAGACGATGATAAACCTGAAAGCAGGAAGAGAGATAGCGAGGATATTCATTTACCGGACGATGTCATCGCATTTTTATGCCAAAAACCCTATAACATGGCTGCACCGTATTCCATCGGAGATACACCAAAATAACAGGCAATAGTCTGGCCAATATCGGCGAACGTTTTACGGTGCCCCAACGAACGCGGTGTTACCTGAGGGCCATAAACCAGAATCGGAATATGCTCTCGGGTATGATCATTACCCGGCCAGCAAGGATCACACCCATGATCCGCCGTCAGGATTAAAATATCCTCTTCTTCCACCAGCGCCAGCATTTCTGGCAGCCGGCTATCAAACCATTCCAGCGCTGCTGCATAGCCTGCAATATCACGCCGGTGGCCATAAGAAGAGTCAAAATCCACAAAATTAGTAAAGACGAGGGTATTATTCCCGGCCTGTTTCATTTCGGTCAGTGTCGCATCAAACAACGCCTCAAGACCCGTTGCCTTTACTTTGCGGGTAATACCGACGTTAGCATAAATATCTGCAATTTTGCCAACAGACACGACATGGCCACCTTTTTCATCAACCAGCTTTTTCAGCACTGTCGGTGCCGGCGGCTCAACGGCCAAATCACGACGATTACCGGTACGCTGAAAATGCCCAATACGCTCTCCTAAAAAAGGTCGTGCAATAACCCGGCCAATGTTGTAGCCCCCTTGCGTTAATTCTTCACGGGCAATTTCACACAATGCATAGAGCGCTTCCAGACCAAACGTCTCTTCATGACAGGCAATCTGGAATACAGAATCTGCAGAAGTATAAAAAATCGGTTTTCCGCTTTCCATATGTTCCACACCATAGTGATCCAGAATCAACGTACCGGAAGAATGGCAGTTACCAAGATAACCTGGCAAACCAGCACGCTGAACCAGCTTATCCAGCAGCTCCTGCGGAAAACTATGTTGTGGTTTAGTAAAATAACCCCAATCAAACAAAACCGGGACACCGGCAATTTCCCAGTGACCGGATGGCGTGTCTTTACCGGAAGACAGCTCGCTAGCATAGCCCCATGCACCGATAATTTCAGTCTGTTCATCCAGACCTGCAGGAAAAGAACCCGTGGATGCTTTTGCTGCCTGCCCTAAACCCAACTGACTAAAATTAGGTAACTTCAACGGACCCTTGCGGCCAATATCAGCCTCGCCACGCTGACAGGCTTGCGCAATGTGTCCCAGCGTATCTGCTCCCTTATCACCAAATTTCTGGGCATCCCCAGTAGCACCGATACCAAAAGAATCCAACACCATAATAAACATACGTTTCATTAGCTTCTTCCACGTGATTTTCTGCGATGCAGACAGACAAATACAACCCTGACTATTGTTGTCAACGTTGGCCTATTACATGTCGTACATTAAATCCTTATCCGTGATAACCCAACGTTGTCAGCAAACTGGCCAGCAGGCTGGAAGCACCAAAGCGAAAATGGCGGATATTCACCCATTCTTTGCCCATCATACCTTCAGCCAACTGCAAAAATGCGGCCGCATCCTCAATAGTACGCACACCACCGGCAGCTTTAAAACCAACCCGTTCACCCACACCACGATCATGAATAACAGACAGCATCACTTCAGCACTTGAAAGTGTGGCGTTCAATGCAACTTTACCGGTTGAAGTTTTAAGAAAATCAGCACCTGCATCAATGGCAATTTCACAGGCCCGACGAATCAAAAAATCCTGTTTCAGTTCTCCAGTTTCGATAATGACTTTCACTAATACACTGGTGCGGGCACAGATCTCCTGACATGCCGATACCAGGGAAAAACCCACCTTATCATTACCCGCCATTAACGCACGATAAGGAAACACAATATCCACTTCATCGGCACCATAAGCAATGGCAGCACGAGTTTCTGCCAGTGCAATCTCAATATCATCATTACCATCAGGAAAATTGGTTACCGTCGCAATACGAATTTCCGGCGTCCCTTGATCATGCAAGGTCTTACGGGCCAAGGGAACAAAACGGGGATAAATGCAAACAGCGGCTACGTTACCTGCACTGCTTCTGGCCTGATGACAGAGTTTTATTATCCCGGATGCATCATCATCGTCATTCAGGGTGGTTAAATCCATTAAGCTTAATGCGCGCCGCGCGGCTACCATTAAATCAGTCATCAGACTCTCTTTTAAGAAAAATAACAGACATTATTGATTATAGTGTCAGAAAAAATCCTGCAATAGTGGCACTCATCAGATTAGAGAGCGTGCCTGCTACAACGGCTTTCAAACCCAGACGGGCAATATCGTGACGACGACTGGGTGCCAGGCTGCCAATACCGCCCACCAACACAGCAACAGAAGAAAGATTGGCAAATCCACACAATGCGAAAGAAATGATGGCCTTGGTATGTTCAGAGAGCACGGTTAAACCCGCGGCTTTAACCGCTTCATCTCCCTGTAAATACTGTCCAAAATGCATAAATGCAACGAATTCATTCACAATAACCTTCTGACCGATAAATGACCCGGCGATCATGGATTCACTCCACGGAATACCTGTCAGGAAAGCAACAGGCAAAAACATCCAGCCCAACAACCGTTCCAGTGATAATTGTGGATAATCAAACCAGCCACCCAGCCCACCCAGAATGCCATTCAGTAATGCAATTAATGCCGTAAATGCCAGTAACATGGCACCCACGGTTAACGCCAGATGCATACCCGATGCGGCTCCTGATGCCGCAGCATCAATAATGTTTGCCGGACGCTCATGCTGAGCTATCAGTGACTCTACATCATCCCGGTCATGGGTTTTTTCCGTTTCTGGCACCATCAACTTGGCGAAGAGTAAACCACCTGGAGCAGCCATAAAGGAGGCAGCTATCAAATACTCTAACGGCACACCCATTTGGGCATAACCTGCCAGCACCGAACCTGCCACCGATGCCAAGCCGCCACACATCACGGCAAACAACTCAGACTGGGTCATGGTGGCAAGATAGGGGCGCACGACCAGTGGCGCTTCTGTCTGGCCAACAAAAATATTCGCGGTAGCTGAAAGCGATTCAGTGCGGGACGTTCCCAACAATTTTTGCAGGCCACCGCCCAGCATGCGGACTACCCATTGCATTATGCCCAGATAGTAAAGCACAGCAATTAAGGAAGAGAAAAAAACGATAACCGGTAATACGCGCAACGCGAAAACAAAACCACCGTTACCAAAAACTTCGAACATTTTATCGGAAACCAAGCCACCAAACATGAAGGCAATGCCTTCATTACCATAAGCAATCACCTTAGCAACCCCGTCAGACATAGCCCCAAGAATACGGCGACCTACAGGCACATAAAGTACCAATGCACCAATGGCAACCTGCATAATAAAGGCACCTACAACAGTACGCAGCTTAATGGCACGATAATTACTTGAAAAAAATACGGCAATCAATACCAGCACTGCCATACCGATCAGACTCATGATGGGCTGCATTTAAATGCCTCTGTATATTATGGAAACAAACCAAAGCCAGCACATTCAATAGGCTGACCCGTCTTTGATGAATCAGTAATCCCTGTCGCTAACACTGAAATAAACAGAACCTTATCGTCAGCAGAAAAATCGACCAACAACATGTCTGCACCCTACAAGAATAGCAGAGTCAGATTATATTTCATTAATCATCACTTTTTGATATTGACAAAATTAAATAATCATTTTGGCAAATTAAATAATGTGCCGTTAACAGGCAATTTTCCTGGTGGATTCTGAAGATAATTGATGCAGGATACGCAATTCTCAAGATGTTCAGGACGGTGAGGTAAATCCTGCCAGGCAGGGGGCATGCCTGGCCAGTACCAATGAAGCCAACGCTAACTGAGCCCTAACCTGGTAGATTTTAATGGATCGGCATCGATCGCCCGATCCGGCTATCTTAGTGTTCGCGTGTCTTACGAAAACTCACCTCAGGAAAACGTTCCTGGACCAGGTTGAGATTCACCAGAGTGGGTGCCAGATAACTCAAATTATTACCCCCATCCAGGGCCAGATGGAGCTCATTTTTACGTCTGAACTCTTCGCTTTTTTTTGCGTCAGTACACGCCACCCAACGCGCCGTGGTAACATTGATCGCTTCATATATCGCCTCTACATTATATTCACTCTTTAACCGGGAAACGACGACATCAAACTGTAATACTCCCACAGCACCCACGATCAAATCGTTATTGGCAATCGGACGAAATACTTGCACGGCACCTTCCTCAGAAAGCTGTACCAACCCCTTTTGCAACTGTTTTTGTTTTAAAGGATCGCGCAGGCGAATACGACGAAATAACTCCGGAGCAAAATTGGGGATCCCGATAAATTTCATCTCTTCACCCTGCGTGAAGGTATCACCAATCTGAATGGTGCCATGATTATGTAACCCAATGATATCACCAGGAAAGGCTTCTTCTATTTGAGTACGATCACCGGCCATAAATGTCAGGGCATCGGCAATGACCAGCTCTTTTTGCGTCCGTACCTGACGCAATTTCATGCCCTTTTCATATTTCCCTGATACTATGCGCAAAAATGCCACGCGGTCACGGTGCCGGGGATCCATATTGGCCTGAATTTTAAAAACGAAACCCGAAAATTTCCCTTCAGTGGCCTGAACATCACGCCGATCCGTTTTACGCGCCATGGGTGCAGGTGCCCACGCAACCAAACCATCAAGCATGTGATCAATACCAAAATTACCCAACGCGGTACCAAAGAATACCGGTGTCAGCGTGCCTGATAAAAATGCCTGATGGTCGAACTCATGGGAAGCTCCTTGCACAAGCTCCAGCTCCCGGCGCAATTGTGCCGCCAGATCTTCACCGACAGCCGCATCCAGCTCCGGGTTATTGAGCCCCCTGACCACGCGATGCGCCTGAATGGTATGCCCTTTACCCGTCTGATAAAGCCAGGTTTCATCTTTATTCAGATGATAAATACCCTTAAACAACTTGCCACAACCAATAGGCCAAGTGACTGGCGCACAAGCCATGTTTAACTCGCGTTCAACTTCATCCATGACCTCCATGGGATCACGAATATCGCGATCCAGTTTATTCATGAACGTCAGTATCGGTGTATTACGCAAGCGGGTCACTTCCATCAATTTGCGGGTACGATCTTCCACCCCTTTCGCGGTATCAATCACCATCAGGCAACAGTCAACAGCCGTTAACGTACGGTAGGTATCTTCAGAGAAATCTTCATGGCCTGGCGTATCCAGCAGATTAATCAGACAACCTCCGTAGGGAAACTGCATCACAGAGGTCGTTATCGAAATACCGCGCTGCTTTTCCATTTCCATCCAGTCAGATTTGGCATAGTGGCTTGATCCGCGGCCCTTCACCGTTCCTGCCTTCTGAATCGCGTTCCCAAAAAGTAACACTTTTTCTGTTATGGTGGTTTTACCGGCATCCGGGTGCGAAATTATGGCAAATGTGCGTCGAGCCGCTATTTGCTCAACGAAGCTCAACTCATTCATTCATTCACTCTCAAACAGACACAAAAATGATGATCAAAACCTGTGTAACGCAGGTCAGATTCAGTATGTTCACTCAGACTAACGATAATGCCATGATAATGGCATCTTCACGACCTCTGGAACAGGGATAGTAATCAGGACGTATTGATACCTGATTAAATTGCAAACGTTCATATAACGCGATGGCACCTTTGTTGGAAGCCCTGACTTCAAGCCAGAGCGTGGCAACTGAACGCGCGTGCAGTTGTTCAATCAGCCATTCCAGCAGTAAACGTCCATAACCGCGATGCTGATTCTGCGGATGAACGGCGATATTAAACAGTGTTGCTTCATCTGAGACACTCTGTGTAATGGCAAATCCCACCATTTTTTCATCAACAAGCAGTTTCAGATTGAAATAACGCTCACCCTGATTACTGAGAAAAATTTGCTCACTCCATGGAAATTTGTGGCAAGCCTGTTCAATCTGCAAAGCCATTGTCAGATCCTGCGCTGCTAAAAGAGAAATACGGTTCATAATGACAAATTTGCTGCCAGAGTGTGCGTTTTGCGGCTGCATCCTCATAAAGATCAGCCAAGGGTGGACTCGATAATTGTACGCCAGCAAGCGCCAGGGGTTGCCTGATACCCAAGCGCCAGCTGAGACATTGGGTATCCTCAGATAATAAAGAAACTTGATCCGATGTCAGCATAAGGACCTGTTGCGCCATGAATCCCATGCTGCTCAGGATATCAACCAATAACGGATCTGTCATCGCTGTCGGCTGATGCATGACAATCAACAAACGAATATGTTCAAGATTAATGGCAACTTCACCCTGTAATACGGAAGGTTTGCGTAATATCCACTGCGTAATACCCAGTTGTTGTAATAACTCATCACGCCCTGTAGCCATGCTATTCCTCAATAATTACCCGTTATGCCGTGTGCCAGAAAACACCCATCGAACATACACCCGTAAAGCGCTACAATTCCCACCAGGCACCCCGCCGTATTTCTCAGGATCGATGAAAACTGATGCCATTAAACCCAGCCAGTGAAGTAATACTGCACCACCTTAATGATTTTAAAGGTACCTTACTCTTTGCCGGCAACTTACCGGACCGGCTACCCACACAGTGGTATGCCCGGGATATTCGGGTTCATACCAGCCAATATCATCACTGGCGATCATTACACCCTGTACTGGGAAACAAAGTGCAATTTGGTTTACTGGCAGAAGCTGATTTTATTTCACCATGCCATACACTGGTTTACTACTGGCCCAAAAGCAGGCAGGAAGCGCAATTCCAGTTGTATCATTTGCTTTCACAATTACCTGTGCATACTGATCTTTTTATCGTAGGTGAAAATCGTGGCGGTGTACGTAGCGCGAAAACCACCTTGTCAGGCATAGCTGACCTGATTAAACGTGATAGCGCACGCCGTTGCAGCCTGTGGTATGGTCACCTGGAAAAACAACCTGAATTTAACCTTAATACCTGGTGGGGCGGCTATCACGTGGATGATATTCCAGTTAAAACACTGCCTGGCGTATTCAGTTATGGTGCACTGGATGCTGGCAGTCAGCTACTGTTGTCTTCTTTTATTGCCCAACCCATGCAGGGTAAAATACTGGACATTGGCTGTGGTAGCGGCGTACTGGCCACCGTGCTGGCAAAAAAATCATCCAACATCATACTCACCCTGAGTGATGTACATGCCGGCGCCCTTGCAGCCAGTCATGCCACGCTTGCTGCCAACCAGTTAACGGCAACCGTGACGGCCAGTGATGTTTATTCAGACATTACCGGGCGTTTCGATTTTATTATTGCCAACCCTCCTTTTCACGACGGTTTGCGCACCAGTCTGCACACCGCAGAAAAATTGATTGATGGCGCTGCAGCTCATCTTCAGCCCGGCGGCAGCTTACGCATTGTGGCTAATGCTTTTTTGCCCTACCCTGCCCTGCTGGATGCCGCCTTTGGTAGCCACGAAATACTGGCACAAACCGGCCGTTTTAAAGTCTGCCAGGCAACAGTGCGCCGTCGGTGAAGCGATCTTCACCAAGCTCCAAGCTCTAAGGTTGCTTCACACATAAAAATGCGTTATCAGTTACCTGATAACGCCTGTTAAATGATGTAGTTACTGAAACGAATTTCGAGAGGTATCAGTTCATACCGTATTTTTTTAATTTTTTACGCAACGTCCCACGATTGATCCCCATCATCGATGCAGCCCGCGTCTGGTTACCACGGGTATATTGCATCACCATATCCAATAGCGGCTGTTCGACTTCAGCCAGCACCAACTCATACAGATCATTAACATCCTGACCATTCAGTTGGGAGAAATAATTCTTCAGGGCCTGTTTAACCGAATCACGAAGTGGTTTTTGCGTCACCTGATCTTGCGAATTTAAGGTGGTAATCGTCAATACGCTGGAATTTACACGTTGTTCGAACATAGTTCTGTCAGCTCTTTTTTTGTTTACTAAAGATTTTCAAATGCCCCTCACAATAGCTGTGGGCTGGCACCATCAATGGTTACCAGCCCGCGCTACATGTTACGCATTTTTTGACACAGATGAAAGAACAAACCTTGAACGATGTGCAGGATCTCCGAGAAGACCTGTTTATTTTATGGCCGCTGTACAGACATCTGACAAGACAGCGATACGCTCTTGTTCAGTGCAAGGTAGCTGGTCTAAGCGAGCATTTCTGCTGTTATACCCACCTGAGATAGGGCCAGTATTTCTGACGCTTTTAATTCCTGCAAATCCTTAGCAGGGGTAATAGGCCGATCTCTTTTACCCAATTGGTTACGTAGTGCCTTAATCAGGACCTCCAATGCATTAGTATATCGGCTGGCCATGCTGATGATTTTTGCATCTTCATTTGCATTTCCATCTTTATCTACATCTGGATCTAAATTTTTAGATACCCTGGAAAAAGCCAAATCGCTCACCGCACGCAGACGCTGTCCAAATTGGCCTTCCATATACGTTAACATCTGCTGTTTTTCTGCTGCTGAATATCCGGATATCAGGGTGGTTAATTTCTGGAGGCTGAAATCACGAAATGCCTGTTGATCACCGGCTTTTTGAATACGATCTTGTTGAGTTTTAAGCGTTGGATTTTCGTTAATGGCCTTGTGCCATTGCCCCTCTGTTACATGAATAAATTGCTGCAGCCAGGTTAGCAGTTGTCCCTGACTGGGTTTTGCCGTTAGCAGGCTTGTTTTTTCCATATTGATTAAGGCAGAATTTTCAGCATGATTTTGCGGTGGGCTGTCTTCAGATAACGAGCTGAATTTAAAATCCGTACAGTCAACCGTACCATGTTCTGGAATGGTAAAGGTCGCGTTCAGACTCAGCCCACCTCCACACCAATGCGCATTTTGTTTATTATAAGCGTCACGCAGTGTATTAAATGCTTCATTATCTAAATGCTGCCAGACCTTGATATGTACGGTAAGCATCTTACCGCCTTCATCCAGATGATATTTAGCCTCTTTATCAGGATTTCCTAAAAAAACCAGCGGACTGTCAGGAAGGGCTAACAGGGCATCGATCAGTGCTATGGGCCCAAGCTGCGAACCCACCACATTTAACGCTTTTTTCTGCGCATCCGTTAGTTTTTCCAGAAACTTGTTCAGATGGTTTACTTTTTCTTCAGGCTTGACGCCATCATTAATGGATAACTTAACACCATCGAATTCATAGGAACCCCTGGTGATATCCTTAAACAGCTGTGCGGTACCCTCTCCCTGTACTCTCAGACTGCCATCAAGATACTTCTGTACGGGTTCAAGAAAACGTGCCCTGAGCGTTGTATCAACATTAGCCCGATCGAGATAGTAGCGATCAAGATACGCCTTATCCTCGACGGAGAGTATGTCATGTGTCTGCCGGTATATCACTGTGTTACCCACAGTGAATGTGATATCTTCTGAATCCGGATGATTTTCTATCCTGAAGCTGTCTTGCGAAACCGGGTTTGCCATAGTTTTAATGCGCTGAAAGGCTTCAACACGTTCTCCAAATTTTGACGGTTGTTCACCCTGATGCATTAATCGATAAAGCTCATTGATGACATCCTTTTTTTTCTCGGAGCGAAAACAATCCTTGATCTTATCCCAGAGACTCAGATGGGTAGCCTGGTTTTCATCCTGCGCAACCAGACGTTCCATACGACTATTACTGACAGTAAACGCATGTGATCCAATGGATAACGAAACAGCCATGATTTTTCCCTTCCGGTTAACTTGCCATCAAAAAAACTGCTGCATGCTACTACAGATGATTGCTGGCTGCTGTTACATTACGCTCCAATTTAGTCAACAATGAACATGTCATTTTTTCTCACTCCTGTCATGCGACACCAGCCTTCTTTTTCCACCAGGGGCATAAACGTAAAGACGTCATTATACACCTGCATAACAGACATAGCCTGACTTACCAACACACCAGACAGGCACAAATCACCCCCTGGCTTCACCAGAGTAGTGACAAGGGGAGCAAGCTCGCACAGTGGGCCCGCAAGAATATTCATCACGACCACATCAGCAACAAGATTAACAGGATAATCTTTAGATCCATGCAGTGTTAAACGTTCTGATACCCCATTACGTTGTGCGTTATCCTGACTGGCAGTGATAGCTTGTGGATCAATATCGATACCCACAGCATGCGCAGCACCCAATTTTAATGCAGCGATGGCCAGAATACCGGAACCACAACCAAAATCGATCACGGTTTTTCCTGTCAGATTCAATCCATCCAGCCAGGACAAGCACAATGAGGTGGTAGGGTGAGTGCCGCTCCCAAATGCCAGCCCCGGATCCAACATGATGTTCACTGCCGTGGGATCGGGCACATCGCACCAACTGGGGCAAATCCACAAACGCTCACCAAAACACATCGGATGAAAGTGCGTCATCCATTCCCGTTCCCAATTTTTATCTTCCAGTTGTTCAATCTGATGTAAGGAACTTTTATCCCATTGCGGATTATTTTGTAGCTGTGCTACCACTGCAGCCATATCCGTTGCAGCATCATACAGACCCGTCACATGAGTATCAGCCCACAGACGAGTTTCACCAGGTAACGGCTCAAACACCGGGTTATCGCAGGCATCCTGAAAGGTCACAGAAACTGCACCACTTTCCCTTAAGGCGTCTCCCAGAAGCTGTGCGTGCTCATGACGGGTTTTTAATGTCAGTTGGATCCAGGGCATCTTGCGTTCTCACCGGCTATTTAAGCGCTTGCTAAAAAGATGGTGGGCAGGATATCGCCCATAACGCCATTGATTACCCATAAAAAAGGCTATCAGGCTGAACAATAACGCAGGCACAATCGGATGCAAACCCGCCAGCTGGATGTCAAAACCAGCCAGCGAAGCATAACTGCAGGCACCGGCTATCATTGAACTGAGCGCCCCCCTGGCGTTAGCCCTTTCCCAATACAATCCTAATACCAAAGGCCAAAGAAATACGGCTTCCAACCCCCCCAAAGCCAGTAAATTAAGCCAGACCAGCATATCTGGTGGATGCCAGGCCGCTGCCAGTAATAACAAACCAATAATAAACGTCATCAGGGTAGAAAAACGTGCCAGCCTGCGTTCGTTGTGTATTTTTTGTTGCGGATAACAGCGTAAATACAGATCCTTGATCAGGGTAGCGGACAATTGCAGTAATTGCGCATTAATGGTCGACATAATGGCAGCCATGGGCGCAGCGAGAAAAATTCCTGCGGCAAAAGGCGGTAACACGGCCAGCGCCAGTACAGGAATGACCTGATCAGGGATCGTTAAATTCGGTAATACCGCTCGCCCAAGGGCGCCTGCCAGATGCATACCCAACATCAGCACAGCAAACACAATGGTGCCAATGATAATACCCTGATGTACGGCTTTACTGTCACGATACGAAATGCAGCGCACTGCGGTCTGGGGTACACCAATCACACCAAAACAAACCAGGATCCAGAATGAAGCCATAAAGGGAACCGTAAACAGGTGATCACTGCCCTGTGCCGTCACCAGTGCGGGATCGATCTGGTTAAGTTTGTCTACAGCCTGATGTAAGCCCCCCGCAGCCTGGATGACGGCAATCAACAATAAAACAGTGCCCAGTAACATAACCAGACCCTGCAAAGCATCATTTAATACACTAGCCCGAAATCCCCCCAATGAGGTGTATAATACAATACTCATACCAAAAATCAGTAAACCTACACCATAGGGAATACCGGCGGCGGTTTCTAACAAACGCGCGCCACCAATAAACTGCACGGTCATACTGCCCATAAACGCAACTAACAAGCTCAGGCTTGCCAGCCAAACCAGTAACGTACTTTGATAGCGTGCATAGAGCATATCGTTGAGCGTCACTGCATGGTAACGACGCGCCAGGATGGCGAATTTTTTTCCCAAAATTCCCAGGGATAACCAGACTGCAGGTAGTTGAATCATGGCCAGCAACACCCAACCCAAGCCATATTTATAAGCCGCACCAGGGCCACCAATAAACGAACTTGCACCTATATAGGTGGTGGTCAGTGTCATGGCCAGCATAAACCCACTCAGGGATCGGTTGCCAATAAAATACTCCGTCAGAAAAGCACCTTTTCTCCGTTGACGCAAGGTATACACCGACAGACAAAAAACCAGTAACAGATAGGCAACCAGCGGCAAAATGACATCAATCTGCATCGGTATGCTCCAGTACAATGTCACGAAATCCCAAACGAACCATCAGCCAGCAGAGCACAATAAACAGCAGGGGTAATAACAGACAGGACATTTCGAACCAGCGCGGTAACCCCGTTATCCCCTGAGCATTATCAGGTAAATACGCAGCCAACCACCATCCTGTCAGGTAACATAATGTCAACGCAAAAGTCCAACGTGCCTCTTTATGAGCCTGAGTAAAACGTTTATCCATGGTTTGTTTCACCGCCGCTACGTTTCCTGTAAACCTAATTTTTTCTCCAGATAATGAATATTGGTCCCACCCTGCTGGAAATTAGGGTCATTCATAATGCGCAGTTGCAGTTCAATATTGGTTTTTATGCCGTCAATGATCAGTTCTGCCAGCGCGTTTTTCATCCTGACAATGGCAACATCACGATTTTCACCGTGTGTGATCAATTTACCAATCATCGAATCATAATACGGTGGTACGGTATAACCGGTGTAAATATGCGATTCCCAACGCACACCAAAACCACTCGGAGCATGAAAACGGGTAATTTTACCTGGACTTGGCAGGAAATTATGCGGATCCTCCGCATTGATGCGACATTCCAGCGCATGACCCTGTACCAGAACGTTATCTTGCTTGATGGACAAGGGCAAGCCGGCAGCAATACGCAACTGTTCTTTCACCAAATCGATACCCGTAATCATTTCAGTAACCGGATGTTCCACCTGAATACGGGTATTCATTTCAATGAAATAAAATTCACCCTTTTCATAGAGAAATTCAAAAGTCCCGGCACCACGATAACCTATTTCCCGGCAGGCTTGAGTACAACGCTCGCCAATATCACGGCGCATGTCACTGGTAATACCCGGCGCCGGTGCTTCTTCTACCACTTTTTGGTGACGGCGTTGCATGGAACAATCGCGTTCGGCTAAATAAATCGCATTTTTCTGACCATCAGCCAGAATTTGTATTTCGATATGACGTGGGTTTTCAAGGAATTTTTCCATATAAACCCGGTCATTATTAAAAGCTGCTTTGGCTTCTGCGCGGGTCATATTAATGGATTGCTCCAGATCATCATCATGACGCACAACACGCATTCCGCGGCCACCTCCCCCGCCAGAGGCTTTCACAATAATCGGATAACCGATTGTTTTTGAAAATTTTTTATTTTCAACTATGTCATTGGTTAATGGCCCATCAGAACCTGGCACACAGGGGATACCCGCCTTCCTCATCGCGTTAATCGCAGAGACTTTATCGCCCATCAGACGAATGGTTTCAGCACGCGGGCCAATAAAAATAAACCCTGAGCGTTCAACCTGCTCCGCAAAATCAGCATTCTCAGAAAGGAAACCGTAACCGGGATGAATGGCTACCGCACCGGTTATCTCAGCAGCAGAAATAAT
>CAZBYB010000037.1:0-3985 GCA_964496225.1 uncultured Yersinia sp.
TATAAGCCCTTCAACGCTTTTCGCAACCTTTTTTTGCTTTTTTCTAAAACCTTTAATACATCACTCTGACTTAACTTAAATATAATCCTGTATATAACCCAAGATTCTTGCAAACTGGAGCGGCCATTTTTCCTTCTCAACATGTAGATCTCTTGCGCTTTGCCAAGACGGTTCTGTTTTTTATTTCAACGGATTTACTGTTGCAACTCTTTATTTAATTGTGTTAGTACTGAGACGGTTTCAGGCATAATATTGTGCCATATTTCAAAAGCATAGGCTGCTTGCTCAACCAACATACCTAACCCATTAGCATAACGGGTAATACCCTGCTGTATTACCCACCTTAAGAAGGTTGTATGACTAGATCCATAAGACATATCATAACAGCAAACTTTATTACTCATAATATCAACAGGTAATGCAGGTATCTCCCTATCAATACCTGATGATGTCGCATTAATAATCAAATCAAATTTCTCTTCTCGCAGCATATCCATTGTTAACACATGAATCTCTCCAACTGATTTGAATACATTAGAAAGTTTTTCCGCTCTACTGACAGTACGATTTATCACAAAAAGTTTACAACCAGAAGAAAGCAATGATGGAATCACCCCTCTGGCGGCACCGCCTGCTCCCACAAGCAATACACAATATTGTGGCTGAATAAATGCTAAACGTGTAAGATCAGCTAATAATCCAATACCATCCGTATTATCTCCCAATAAGCATCCATCATCTAATCGTTTCAGTGTATTGACAGCGCCCGCCAAATAAGCTCGTTTTGTCACATCATGAGATTTTGCATAAGCACGTTCTTTAAAAGGGGCGGTAATATTGGCCCCCCTGGCCCCTGATGCAAAAAAAGCATCCAACGTATCCTCAAAAGCATCCACAGGTGCCTGTATGGCACGGTATGTTTGCTTGATACCGACTTGCATGGCAAAAAGCTCATGTATACGCGGTGATCGACTATGACTAACAGGGTTACCAAATACTGCAAATTGTTTCACATCTTTCATTATCAACCCTGACGTAATTGTTCACCCGTTAAAGCATCTCTTATTTCCGACGGATTCATACGTCCCCCAACATTACCTGATAAAATCGGGAAATCAGGACCAAACTGCTTCCTCACCTCCTCTACTGTCCGACAAGGTTGGCATCCACTCAAATTAGCACTAGTCGATACTAATGGTTTCCCGTACAGAGAACACAATTGATAAACTAATGGATGATCACTGACACGAACCGCCAACGTGCTAAAACGCCCCCTCAATTTACGAGGTACATTTGCTCGCGCGGGGAAGACCCAAGTAATAGGGCCAGGCCAGCTAGAGAATATACGTTCACGCTGCTTCACGCTCAGTTGAGCATCATCAATATAGGGACGTAGCTGAGCATAATGCGCTGCAATCAAAATCAATCCTTTTTGCCAATGACGTTGCTTTAAAGCCAATAATCTATTTATTGCTTTTTCGCTATCAGGATCACAACCTAAGCCAAATACAGCTTCTGTCGGATAGGCAATAACCTTTTGTTGATGCAAAAGGTGTAATATATTTACTGCAGAAATATTTTCCACACCCATCCTCTTACCATGTGGCTTGATAACCAACCTGTTTAGCCATGGCGGCAATCCTCACGATAAAAACCAGCCTGGCAAACAGCCAAACTATCTGGATCAAGCCAACAAATCTGATACGTTTTGCAAGTAATTTTCGAATAAGTAAACTAATACGTCAAACATGGCTTGCCTTCTTAGTAATTGATACGAACATAGCCACCTGGTACGGCTGCAACACATCCCGCTAACTCCAGTTCAACTAATTTAGTGACAACCTCACTCACAGGTCGAGCCGCACGTTTAGCAATAAGATCAACAGAGGTAACTTCATCACCGACATGAGTTAGTATGTCAATACATGGCAATATACCTTCTTTTTTTTCCTGTAAGGCATTACCCTGTTTCTGTCCTTCTAATACAATCCACTGAAATGTATTGCTAATTTGTTCGATAATATCTCTTGGACTGACCGCAAGGTAGGCTCCCTGCTGGATCAACCAATGCACCCCCTCACTCACTTGGCTACCTAGCGGTCCAGGTAATGCAAAAACATCTCTGCCCTGGTCTAATGCATAACGTGCGGTGATTAGCGAGCCGCTTTTTAACGTTGCCTGCACAACCACAACACCAAGACTTAATCCACTGATAATTCGGTTTCGCCGAGGAAAATGCGCTGCTATCGGAAGCGCTGTGGTTAAAAATTCAGACACTAAAGCACCACCGATATCCTGAATTTTATTAGCTAACTCACGGTGCTGCCGCGGGTAAATGTTTTCAAGACCACTCCCTAAAACGGCTATCGTTTTCCCTTCAGCATCGAGGGCAGCCTGATGACAAAGACTATCAATCCCCACGGCAAGCCCACTGGTAATGGTTAAACCACAGCGCACTAATTCTGCAGCAAAATAGTGTCCCCAACGTTCACCATAATGAGTAAACTGACGACTACCTACCAGTGCAATTTGTGGAGAATGAAGTATGCGGTAATCACCAGCAATAAATAATAACACTGGCGCAGAAGCTATCTGCCTGAGCAAAGGCGGATAATCGGGATCACTATAAACAACAATATGATGACACGGGTGATTCAACCAAGTTAAAGCAGATGATATGTGATGAGGATCGGCATGTATAAACTCTCGACTCTGCTGATGATTTAACCCACTGGCCAATAACGCATCAATATGGACGTCTCCACATATCATAAGACGCTCAATGACCGCACTGGTTTGTTGTGCGTTGAGGCGATGTACCATACTCATACGTATCCATAACTCGGCAGATTCCATGTGACTTTCCTTAAGACTGATCATCCATACTATTTTTACTCCCCCTAACCAGTTAATGATGCTGTCAATCAGCCTCAGAAATGTCTAGAATAATGACTGAAAATCATTCACCATTCAGGGACAGCTATAAATATTTATGCCAGTATTGCAAATATTACATTATCCAGACCAACGGCTTCGCATAACAGCCAACGCCGTAAAGGAAGTTGATGCAAAAATTCAGCGTATCGTGGACGATATGTTTGAAACCATGTATGCACAGGAAGGTATCGGACTTGCTGCAACCCAAGTGGATATCCATCAACGCATTATCGTGATTGATATCTCTGAAAACGGCAATGAAGGCTTAGTGCTAATTAATCCAGAACTGCTGGAAAAAAGTGGAGAAGCCGGTATTGAAGAAGGTTGCTTGTCTGTTCCGCAAGAAAACGGTTTTGTTCAGCGTGCGGAGCAAATCAAGATCAGAGCACTGGATCGTCATGGTCAACCTTTTGAACTTGAAGCACACGGCTTGTTAGCCATCTGCATTCAGCATGAAATGGACCACCTGGTGGGAAAACTATTTGTCGACTATCTTTCCAAACTTAAACGTCAGCGAATTCGTAAAAGACTCGAAAAAATGGCTAAGATCGATATGCGTAATCATTAATTTTCAGTTCTGTAAAGCAAATGTCTGATTATTTGAAAGTTATTTTTGCAGGAACCCCTGCTTTTGCAGCCCATCATCTTGAGGCCTTGTTATCCTCTCAGCATCAGGTGGTGGGCGTTTTCACGCAACCTGATCGGCCCTCAGGCAGAGGACAACAATTCACTTCCAGTCCAGTGAAAATATTAGCCCAGCAATACCCTGTTCCTGTGTTTCAACCAGACAGTCTGCATACCATAGAGAACCAACGAATAATTAGCGGGTTGTGGGCTGATATCCTCATCGTTGTCGCTTATGGCTTAATGCTGCCGGAGATGATCTTAACAATACCGCGTTTAGGATGTATTAATGTTCATGGTTCTCTTCTGCCACGCTGGCGTGGTGCGGCGCCCATTCAACGGGCAATCATGGCGGGAGATAAAAATACCGGTATCACCATTATGCAAATGGATGCCGGTTTGGACACCGGTGATATATTGCACA
>CAZBYB010000037.1:3995-19511 GCA_964496225.1 uncultured Yersinia sp.
CACAAAGCAGTCTGCACTATCACACCTGAAGATACCAGTGCCACGCTCTATAACAAGCTCGCCCAACTTGGCTCCGAAACACTATTAGCAAGTCTGAACATGATCGCACAAGGAAGGGCCTGTCCTGAACCCCAAGACGCACAGTTAGCCACTTACGCCGCAAAACTCAATAAGAAAGAAGCTAAACTAGACTGGCATCTGTCTGCCGCTCAGTTAGAACGTTGTATTCGTGCTTTTAATCCCTGGCCTGGAAGTTATTTCATAATTGAAAACCACTATATTAAAGTCTGGCAGGCACAAGTCTTACCTGCGATCAATAACATCGCACCCGCCACCCTGATTCAGGCTGATAAGAATGGTATCCAGATAGCAACTGCTGATGGGGTGTTAAATATTACTCACCTCCAACCTGCCGGAAAAAAAACAATGTTAGCATCCGATTTTTTACACGCCAAAAGTGAATACTTCGCCCCGGGTAAAAAATTAGCATAATTATCATGTTGTCGTGATGCCTTTTATCCCCCATTCCTGCACAAAATACACCAACATATGAATTCAGCCTAAGCATCCACTGGAAAGACAACTACAATTAAGTAAGTTAAAATAAGCATAACAGATGCGCTAATACCCTTTCACGAAGTCGAATGAGCCTATTTTTGACAGGCACCACGAGGACAACAGATAACCGGTGCCTTAACCTGTATTAATTTTTGTTTCTGTAATTACTGTACTGACTGTTGAAAAGCGATATTTTAATAAGAATGGGGGGCCAACAACAAAAATTCCTGTTACGCCAGGTAAATACAGTCTCCCTGCCTGCGAATTGATGACAATGATTTTGATAATGGCGATGGTACCCTTTAGGTTAATTATCATTAAGATCAAAAAAACCTGATGCAGTGAACCACATGGACTCTATTGAACTTACATCAAATAAAATACAGAGAACACTATGAAAATAATTATTCTTGGGGCGGGTCAAGTTGGAGGAACACTGGCAGAAAATTTAGTCGGCGAGAATAATGACATCACCATCATCGATATGAATTCCAGCCGACTACGCCAGTTACAGGATAAATTTGATTTACGTGTTGTACAGGGCAACGGTCCACATCCTCGTGTGTTACGCACAGCAGGAGCAGCAGATGCAGATATGCTGATTGCCGTAACCAGCTCTGATGAAACCAACATGATTGCCTGCCAGATTGCATATTCATTGTTCAATACACCAAACCGCATTGCACGTATACGATCACCTGAATACATCAGAGAAGCAGATAAGCTTTTTCTACCTGGTGCGGTTCCCATCGATCACTTAATCTCACCGGAACAATTGGTCATAGATTATATCTACAAACTGATCGAATATCCTGGTGCACTTCAGGTTGTTAATTTTGCTGAAGGGAAGGTTGGGATTGCGGCAGTGAAAGCTTATTACGGTGGCCCTCTGGTGGGTAACGCATTGTCTTCATTGCGTGAGCATATGCCACACATAGAAACCAGAGTAGCCGCAATATTTCGTCATGACAGACCCATTCGTCCACAGGGATCAACCGTCATTGAAGCAGGAGATGAAGTTTTCTTTGTTGCCGCATCACAGCATATTCGTGCAGTTATGAGTGAATTACAACGCCTTGAAAAACCTTATAAACGTATTCTTATCGCTGGTGGAGGTAATATAGGTGCAGGTTTAGCACTACGGCTGGAACAGGAGTACAGTATTAAATTAATTGAGCGTGAACAACAACGTGCCAGCGAGCTTGCTGAACTGCTACACAATACGCTGGTTTTTTACGGCGATGCATCCGATCAAGAGCTGCTCGCCGAAGAACATATAGAACAAATTGATGTATTCATCGCCATCACCAATAATGATGAAGCTAATATTATGTCTGCTATGCTGGCAAAACGCATGGGTGCCAAAAAAGCCATGGTTCTTATCCAACACAATGCTTATATCGATCTGGTGCAGGGAAGTGTCATTGATATTGCAATATCACCACAACAGGCAACAATTTCAGCCTTACTTGGACATGTCCGTAAAGCAGATATCGTTAGCGTATCTTCCCTTCGACGTGGAGTCGCTGAAGCTATTGAAGCCATTGCACACGGTGACGAAAATACATCCAGAGTCGTGGGCCGTACAATTGAAGAAATAAAGTTACCACCGGGAACAATTATTGGTGCCATTGTCAGAGGGGAAGAAGTGATTATCGCCAATAGCAGTTTAGTCATTCAGCAAGGCGACCATGTCGTGATGTTTATTACCGATAAAAAATTCATCTCAGATGTTGAGCGCTTATTCCAACCCAGTCCATTTTTTCTTTAACCCACGTATGTACTATTTAGTACATGAGGACTTTGGTACCGTACCATAACGCACGGGTTCTCTCGTAGTAGAATTTTGCAAGAGATCTCATCAGATAAACAGCCCAGCAGTACCCAGGACATAAAAAATGCCAATAACATACAACCTGTTGACTGGCATTGTGTTTTAAAAAAGTTCAACAACCGTCACTGCTCATAAAATCATCATTTTTTTACTTCTACGAAACGCTTTTCGGCCTCATCCCAGTTTACCACGTTCCAGAATGCCTGAATGTAGTCAGGGCGACGGTTTTGATATTGCAAATAATAAGCATGTTCCCACACATCCAACCCAATAATGGGATAACCGGAAACACCCGCAATGGCTTCGCCCATCATCGGGTTATCCTGGTTCGCGGTAGAAACAACAACCAGTCTGGCATCATCGTTGCATACCAACCACGCCCAACCAGAACCAAAACGTGTTTGAGCCGCCAGTTCAAATTTTTCTTTAAATACGTTAAAACTGCCGAAATCCCTTTCGATAGCTGCTTTCAATTTCCCCTGCAAACTGGTGCCGGGTTTCAATCCCTTCCAGAACAGGCTGTGATTAACATGCCCCCCCACGTTATTGCGCAACAGGGTTCTTTTTTCAGCAGGAACCTTATTTAAATCTCTGATCAACGCCTCGGCACTCAATTCAGCCAGTTCCGGTAAGCTCTCCAACGCACCATTTGCATTATTAATATAACCTTGATGATGTTTGGTATGGTGGATTTCCATCGTCTTTTTATCAAAATGAGGCTCCAGAGCATCATAAGCGTATGGCAAAGAAGGTAGTAAATAACTCATCAGCATTCTCCGATAATCAAACAACATAAAAAGCAAGCACGGCGTAATAAATGAAAACCTTATTCAAAACATTACGGGCTGATAGCGATGCAGATTTTCCGTCTTTTGTTATCAACCAAGTACAAACTAAACCTGAATCCGCAACACATAAGCTTCTCCATGATATCGCAAACCATTTGATTTTTCTCCCTTAAATAGGAGATTAGCAGCGCCATTCAGAGGGTATCTAAAAACCGGCAGGAATTGGATGCTTAATTGCAACAAGATCTGATAATATTATTCAAACGAGTCATGCCACACAACTTATATCATGAGCCTGATATGTCATTAAATTCTTCTATGGCGTCTTCAAATATAAACCCGTGGCAATCAGAAATTGAAAATGTGCTTTCTTGCAATAATATGATGTTTAATGGCGTTATCTTATTTTCCAGAGAAAATAAAGTGCTTTACGAAAAAGTCCATGAAAATATTTCTTCTTCTCACCTCCAACAAGATTCACAATTTTTAGTTGGATCGGTGTCCAAACAAATGACGGCATCAATTGTGCTGAATCTTGCAGATTATGGCTTAATTGATATAGATAAACCCATCAATGAATATTTACCAAATCTATTACAGGAATGGTCAAATAAAGTCTATATCAGACATCTGCTTAATCATACATCCGGGATAATATCTTTAAATAAACCTCTGGAGTTTGAACAGGGTTCAAGATTTAAATATTCACCAACTCTATCATTTTATCTTGCTTCTCAGATTGCGGAAAATGTTTCAGGGAAAAACTTCAAAACACTTGCACAGGAACTGTTTGATAAGGCCCACATGCCGCACTCTGGATTATTAATCTCCAGCAATGTAAAAAAAAATCAGCAAACATATGCAAAACTTGTCAATGGTTTTAAAGAACAGGGGAATCATTTAGAACAAGTGACGACTCTTGGTGAGGAAGGTTATGCTTATGACGATTTATGGGCTCCCGGTGGAGGGGTCATATCTTCAGCTTACGATTTAGTTAAATGGAATCATTTTTTACATACTACACACTTTCTTTCTGAAAAATCCTATTTGAGGATGACAACCTCTTCTGCAACCAGACCTCACCCACGATATGGAAATATAGGGTATGGATTTGGACTACAAATTTATAAACAAAATGATATTCTGGAATTTAGTCATAGCGGTTATATAGATGGCTATACCTGTACACTCATATATTACCCGGTTAGAAAATTAAGTCTGATTATTCTTGAAAATATTTCTCAGGATAGTAAAGATATAAAACGTGCTTTTAGTGTTCATGATAAAATTAGAAAAATCATTCAAGATAATCATGCCATTTTTTAATGTTCTGTCACAGGACAACTTCGTAAACCACCATCTCTGATATAATGTCACAGACTTGGGTTTGTGGGTGTAATACACACCCAAGTTCAGGTTATGTTATAGTGACTTTTGCCAGCCTCTGTTTCCATGTACAGCATTAACTGGATGTATCCAATATGAGGTGCTGATAAAAAATAAAAACAAGATAAAAATGCACGATAATAAAAAAACCACCAACCTACGCCAGAACAGTGATAGCAGTGGCTTGGTGCCAAAATACGCGGCACGTCGCTTCTCCGTCGCTCCAATGCTCAATTGGACTGACCGTCATTGCCGATACTTCCACCGTTTACTGACCAAAAAAGCACTACTTTACACAGAAATGATCACGACTGATGCTATTATTCACGGTAAATCAGATTATCTGGCCTACCATGAACAGGAACACCCAGTAGCATTACAGCTGGGAGGAAACGATCCGTTGGCATTAGCCCATTGCGCAAAGTTAGCAGAACGACGTGGCTACGATGAGATAAACCTCAACGTCGGTTGCCCTTCTGATCGAGTACAACATGGCCGCTTCGGTGCCTGCCTGATGGCACAGGCAACATTGGTGGCCGATTGCATCAAGGCTATGCGTGATCAGGTCTCCATTCCTGTAACAATTAAAACCCGCACAGGTATTGATGACCAAGACAGCTATCGTTTTTTATACGAATTTGTGCACACCGTTTCCAACCAGGGTGGCTGTCGTACCTTTACCATTCATGCCCGTAAGGCATTGTTGTCTGGCCTCAGTCCGAAAGAAAATCGGGAGATTCCTCCACTGGACTACCCCCGTGTCTGGCAACTGAAAAAAGATTTCCCTGAGTTAACCATTACCATTAATGGTGGCATCAAGACACTGAAAGAAGCACGGCACCATCTTGAATATCTTGATGGTGTGATGATGGGCCGTGAGGCGTGGCATAATCCTGCCATTCTGGCACAAATTGATCATGAATTATTTCATGACGAGGCCACGGTGGTAAACATGGCCACCATCATTGAATCTTTCTATCCGTACATTGAAAAAGAACTGGCTAAAGGAACCTGTCTGGGACAGATTATTCGCCCCGCTTTAGGTCTGTTCCACGGTCTTCCCGGTGCACGCCAGTGGCGTCGTTATCTGAGCGAGAATATACACAACCCCTGTGCAGATATTTCTGTCGTCAAACGGGCACTTTCACTGGTCACACATAGCACGGCAAGTCCTAACTGACTTAAAACATATCCAAGGCAGACTATCCCCGTTTTAAATAGTCCGTGTTAGCTAACCAGAGAGTGGCCAACAATAATAAGATAGAAGCAGAATACGCCAGTGTATCCATAGGATACTCATGATCGATAATAATTAAACGAATGATTGCGGTGATACCAATATAAATAAAATAACGCAAGGGGAAATGGTAACCTGAAGAAAAATATTTAACAATCAATGCGATAAATTCAAAATAAAGAAAATAAATCATAATTCCTTCAAGCAACAAATAAGAAGACTGCGTTGTACTATTGACAAACAGTACCTTTGCCAGATGCCAGGTTTCTTTAAACAGGAAAATCACCAGAATAACAGACAATATCAATAAGCTAATGTTCAACACCCATTGTAAGTTTCTGGAGATCAATACAGAGTTTTGGGTTATAGCCATGTTATTTTGTATCCCTGGAGGGTGAAAAAGACCTGTACCTTACCACTCAGAAAATCATTACTGACTTTGGATAAAAAATATCACCATAAAAAGCCCTAACGCCAGGCTTTAAAGCAATTAATTAAACCATTCGTTGAGCTGTCATGACTGGAAATGCAATGGGGATTTTTTAACTCTGGCAGAATACGGTTAGCCAGTTGCTTGCCTAATTCGACACCCCACTGATCAAAGGAATAGATATTCAGAATCGCCCCCTGAGTAAAAATCTTATGTTCATACAATGCAATCAACAAACCCAGACTAAACGGCGTTATTTTACGCAATAAGATAGAGTTCGTCGGGCTGTTGCCTTTAAAAACCTTAAACGGCGCCACCTGTTGAATTTCTTGTAGTGTTTTTCCTGTCGCGACAAATTCAGCATCTACTTCCTGGCGGGGTTTACCAAAAGCCAGCGCCTCGGTTTGTGCAAAAAAGTTAGATAACAATTTGTCATGATGATCACCAAGGGGGTTATGACTCATAACAGGCGCAATAAAATCACAGGGTATAAGTTTAGTGCCTTGGTGGATAAGTTGATAAAACGCATGCTGACCATTTGTGCCCGGTTCACCCCAGATAATGGGTCCAGTTTGGTAATCAACTGGCTTACCGTTACGGTCAATATACTTACCATTAGATTCCATATTACCTTGCTGAAAATAAGCAGCAAAACGGTGCATATATTGATCATAAGGCAAAATAGCTTCAGTTTCAGCACCAAAAAAGTTGCCGTACCAGATACTGATCAGCGCTAAAATCACTGGTAGATTACGCTCTGCTTGCGTTTTCGCAAAATGGCAGTCCATAGCATGCGCACCACTTAGCAACTGTTCAAAATGTCCAAAGCCAATGGATAACATGATGGCCAAACCAATAGCTGACCAGAGCGAATAACGACCACCCACCCAATCCCAAAATTCAAACATATTATTAACATCAATACCAAACTCCCTCACTGCCTTCCCATTGGTTGATAAGGCAACGAAATGTCTGGCAACATGAGACGGATCGCTTGCGACTTTAAGGAACCAGTCACGGGCACTGTGCGCATTCGTCATGGTTTCCTGCGTCGTGAATGTTTTGGAAGCGACCAAAAATAACGTTGTTTCTGGATTTACCAATTTTAACGTTTCAGCCATATGTGTACCGTCAACGTTAGACACAAAGTGCATATTGAGATGGTTTTTATAAGGTCTTAATGCTTCCGTCACCATATAAGGGCCTAAATCTGAACCACCGATACCGATATTAACGATATCAGTCATGGCTTTACCGCTATACCCCTTCCAACCACCATCAATCACGCTGTCGCAAAATTGCTTCATTTTAGCCAGTACTGCATTAACTTCTGGCATCACATCCTTACCATTCACCAAAACAGGCTTATTACTACGATTACGTAACGCAACATGCAATACGGCACGATCTTCTGTGCAATTTATTTTTTCACCGGAAAACATACCCTTGATAGCCGCATCCAAACACGTTTCTTGAGCCAGATCCTGAAGTTTTTTCATCGTTTCTTCAGTAATACGATTTTTAGAAAAATCCACCAGCATTTGGTCATTAAATTCGATGGAAAATTTGGCAAAACGCTGGCTATCCTGCGCAAATAAATCGCGTAATTGTACATTTTTTATTTGCTCAAAATGTCGTTGTAACGCTTTCCAGGCAGCGGTTTGACTCGGATTAATATTTTTCATCATATACTCCAGATTTAAGACAATGACATGGGTGGATCCTTGTGTCCAGGCATCTCATCAATTTATAACTAAGCCTTGTTAACCAAGGTATCAGCCAACAACGGTATATTTGAATATTGTTTCCATTACCTCCAAATACTCACTATTATTCACACATAACAAACAGGTTCAGCACGTTGCAGAAGATATCCCATTTCAATCTACCAACAGATATCGCATACCATTAATAACAACATAGCAAATAATTAGGAAACCCATCATGTATATCGTTATCCCCATCATTATTTTTTTTGCACTGGTTTTAGTATTTTCCGGTATTAAAATTGTTCCTCAAGGATTTCAATGGACAGTAGAGCGCTTTGGGCGCTATACCAGAACCTTAATGCCAGGCCTTAACCTACTGATTCCGTTTATGGATCGTATTGGCCGTAAAATTAATATGATGGAACAGGTACTTGATATCCCTTCGCAGGAAATTATTTCCCGTGATAACGCCAACGTTGCTATTGATGCCGTCTGTTTTATTCAGGTGATTGATCCCGTACGTGCTGCTTATGAAGTGAGCAATCTGGAGTTGGCCATTATTAATCTGACCATGACCAATTTTCGTACTGTATTAGGATCTATGGAACTGGATGAAATGCTGTCCCAGCGTGACAATATTAACAGCCGCCTGTTGCATATTGTCGATGAAGCAACCAATCCCTGGGGCGTAAAAATTACTCGTATTGAAATCCGTGACGTACGTCCACCCATTGAACTGGTTTCGGCGATGAATGCTCAGATGAAAGCAGAACGTACTAAACGCGCCGATGTCCTTGAAGCTGAAGGGGTACGCCAGGCCGCCATTTTACGTGCTGAAGGAGAAAAACAATCTCAGATTCTGAAAGCAGAAGGTGAACGTCAGTCTGCATTTTTACAGGCAGAAGCCCGAGAACGCGCGGCAGAGGCAGAGGCACTGGCAACCAAACTGGTGTCTGAAGCTATTGCTGCCGGGAATATCCAGGCAATTCACTACTTTGTCGCATTAAAATATACCGATGCCTTGCAACAGATAGCATCAGCGGATAACAGTAAAGTGATCATGATGCCATTAGAAGCCAGCAATATAATCGGTTCCATCGCGGGTATCAGCGAACTCATCGCCAATGCTGAAAAAAACAAGAAAAATTCATCATGCTGATACAAATAGCCACCCATCCTGTCTGGTTCTGGCTTTCTCTCGGCGGCCTGCTGTTAGCGGCCGAAATGTTAGGCGCTGGCGGTTATCTGTTGTGGAGTGGCATTGCTGCTGTCATCGTCGGCATTATTGCATGGTTATTGCCACTGGGCTGGCAGGGACAAGGCTTGCTGTTTGCACTATTGACAATCACAACAGCATACTTATGGTGGTACTGGCTGACTAAATTCAGTGCCCCTTCTACGTTAGTCAATCAGCGAGATCATCAACTCATTGGCCAACGCGCCACATTAACTGAACCGACTCAGGATGGTTATGGGCGAATTAAAATAGGGGATGGTAGCTGGCGTATCTGGTCAGAGATTGAATTACCTGATGGCATTGAAGTGGAGGTGATGACCGTCGAGGGTATTACACTCACAGTGCGCCCGGTAGCACACTCATTGCCACAAGCTACTGATGATGCATAAAAACCGCTTCATGAAAGTGGGTACCTTCGTCCGAAAGTTAATCAGCTGCAAGTTATCCAATATCAGTATTCGTCACTACCAGACAGGTGATGCACCGGCTTTATGATGCTCGTTAATTTTTTTCTGCTAAACAACGTGTAAACCTTGCAATAGCGATTATATGTACTAACTTTTAATACAGTCAGTGCTGAATGCAGGTAACTCATTCAGTTTTTATTCAAACGTTACATAATCGATAATTAAAAGTGATGTTATTAACCTTGGCAGATTATTGGCATCAGTTACCGTGATAGTGGGTTTAACTTTTTTTTCTGACATGACAATGGCAGAAACCTGTACCGATAAAGCAAATCAATGTCAGCAGTCATTAACAGTTGCATCCGAACTACCAAAACCACCCAAAGCTATTTTGCCACCACCACCTCAGGGATTTCAAAGCTTGGGTCGTTTTTACCCGCCACCTCCTCCCCCACCACCCATTCCGCCGCTTCCGCCAGGAGAATAGGCTATGCTCCAATAGTAACGCATCGACGTTAATAGAAATGAAACCAAGATTATGCAGCGAACAGCACCACCCGTGAATTCCTCACAATCCACGTTCCAGTATGTACAGCTCAGCGAATAAGATAGCATTCCCGTTTTGTTGATGAAAAAATTATCTGTCGGTTTGTATTGCCCTATCGGCACCAGCCAGCTGATCCATTATTGGACAGTCAGCTCCCCTATCATCAGGACATTCAGCAGTCAATGCCAATAACCACAGACGCAGCTGGTTAAGTTCAGCAATCTGTTTTTCAATGGCAGCAATCCTACTCAGCGTTGCTGCTTTGACATCCGCACTATGACGATTTGTATTGTGATATAACGCAATCAACTCACGGCATCCATTCAGGGTAAAACCCAGTCGACGTGCATGCCCAAGAAATGTCAATTCTTCAATATTTTTAGCATGGTAATTACGATAACCATTATCAGCACGTGCAGGTAATGTCACCAGGCCTTTTTGCTCATAAAAACGAATCGCTTTAGTGGTTAACCCCGTTTTTTGCGCAACCCTACTAATATTCATTCTGCCTCCTCTTGACCTTATCCTTACGGGAAGGTTTAACCTTTATATTATCGTGACAGGAAAGCCAGGCGCATTCCTTTCATTGATGAGTTACTGTTAAACAAACAGGTTAGCACACACTACGTCAATCAAAGATTTGAGCTATAAAATGATAAAAACAACTTCATCTAAAGCCACGCCTCTGACAGAAGTTTCCAATGCAACCGCATCAGGGATGTCCATCAGCTCACCCGCTGCTAGCAACAATGATACCGATACCTTACAACTCCTGTTGACCGGTATGCGCTGTGCCAGTTGCGTCAGCAAAATACAACGGATACTACAGGACGTTCATGGGGTACAAATGGCCAGCGTGAATCTGGCTGAGCACAGTGCTTTAGTGACCGGTACGGCAAAATCAGACGATCTGATCACAGCACTGGCAAAAGCAGGTTATGGCGCTGAGCTGCTTGTGGATGACATAGAACGTCGCACACGCCAGTATCAGAGAATACAAGCCAGTATCACACGTTTTCAGTGGCAAGCGGCTGTGAGTTTGATACCCGGCATCTCACTGATGTTATGGGGATTATTCAGTGACAACATGGCACTCACAATAGAAAATCAACGATACTGGTTAGCTGTTGGGGTGCTCACCTTGATTGTCATGATTTCAGCCGGGAGCCATTTCTATCGCAATGCCTGGATCAACCTGAAAAATGGCAGGGCAACCATGGATACATTGATCGCCCTCGGTACCGGTGCAGCCTGGTTGTACTCTATCAGTGTCAATATCTGGCCGCACCTTTTTCCTGTGCAAGCCCATCATCTTTATTATGAAGCCAGTACCATGATCATTGGTCTTATCAACCTTGGCCATGCTATTGAACAAAAAGCCAGGCAGCGCTCGTCACGTGCACTGGAGCATTTATTGGATTTAACGCCTCCAGTCGCACGGGTATTAACCGAACAAGGCGAACAATTAATACCACTGGCAGATATTGCGCAAGGCATGAAATTGCGCCTGACAACGGGTGATCGTGTCCCCGTCGATGGTGAAATCTTACAGGGTGAAGCCTGGATGGATGAAGCCATGTTGACCGGAGAACCTGTACCGCAACAGAAATTGCCTGGTGACAGGATATATGCCGGCACTTCAGTCCAGGATGGTACGCTGCTACTTCGTGCGACAACAGGAGGCAAGTACACCCTGTTGGCACGCATTATTAAACTGACAGGCCAGGCACAAAGCAGTAAACCCGAAATTGCCCAATTAGTTGAGCGTATTTCCGCCCTGTTTGTACCTATTGTTATCGGTATTGCCGCTCTAGCTGGCACCAGCTGGTATTTTTACGGCCCCCCACCGCAAGCTATCTATAGCATGGTGGCTGCTACCAGTGTACTGATTATTGCCTGCCCTTGTGCGCTGGGATTAGCCACTCCGATATCAATCATTGCGGGTGTTAGCCGTGCGGCAAAATTAGGTGTGCTAGTACGTGATGTAAAAGCCCTGCAACAGGCCAGCATATTGGACACTCTGGTCTTCGATAAAACCGGGACTCTAACCGAAGGCCACCCACAGGTAGTGGCTATTCATCTCTTTGGTACCATAAGCGAACAACAAGCTATTACTTGGGCAGCAGCACTGGAAAATGGTTCAAGCCATCCACTGGCTCAGGCCATTTTGAAACGCGCTGAAGGCCTGACAATCCCGTTAATCCATCGTTTTCGTACAATACGAGGTTTTGGTGCCAGCGGTCACCTTGATGGTGTTGAATTGTTGCTGGGAAACACGGCACTACTTGAACAACAACATATTGATATGCATTTACTGAATCCGTTGATACGACAACAGGCAACAGCGGGTTTCACACCCGTTATACTGGCAGCCAATGGCCAACCTTCGGCATTGTTTTCAATACGCGATCCACTACGTAATGACAGTATCAGGACACTGCAGCGTTTACGCCAACAGGGATACAGATTGGTGATGTTAACCGGTGATAACGCAATAACTGCCCATACCATTGCCAAAGAAGCAGGTATTGATCAGGTTGTGTCAGGTGTATTACCGGATGAAAAAGCGCATACCATCAAAAAACTGCAGGCTAATGGTCATAAAGTCGCAATGATCGGTGATGGTATTAATGACGCACAGGCACTCGCTCAGGCAGATGTCAGTATTGCCATGGGGAGCGGTAGTGATATCGCGATTGAAACCGCCAGCATCACACTGCTGCGTCCAAGCCTTCAGAGTGTAGCTGATATTATTGAACTATCTAAGGCTACCCTATATAACATCAGGCAAAATCTATTCGGTGCCTTTATTTACAATATTGTGGGTATTCCTGTTGCTGCTGGAATACTTTATCCATTCACAGGAACATTACTCAATCCCATGATCGCAGGGGCTGCGATGGTATTATCTTCAATTACAGTGGTCAGTAACGCCAACAGATTATTGCGTTTTAAGCCCAAACGATTTTAGTAACCCTTAACTGGCAAATTGACTTTGCCAGTTAATCAAAACAGGAAGTAGAAACGACTGTGCTTTCCTGAATTTCATCACTGAAAATATCATCCGTCATGCCGGCTGATTCTCCCGAACCGTTCAATAATAATTCACGCAATTTTGTATCCAGTTCAACAGCAATAGTGGGATTTTCCTTCAAATAGTTCCCCACATTTGCCTTGCCTTGCCCAATTTTGTTACCATTATAACTGTACCAAGCACCTGATTTTTCTAGCAATTTATGCTTAACACCTAAATCAACCAACTCACCATGAATATTAATGCCTTCACCGTAAAGAATCTGGAACTCAGCCTGCTTGAAAGGCGCAGCAACTTTATTCTTGACAACTTTGACTCTGGTTTCGCTACCAACAACAACATCCCCTTCTTTCACGGCACCAATACGACGGATATCCAAACGGACAGAAGCATAAAATTTCAGCGCATTACCACCCGTTGTGGTTTCCGGATTACCGAACATAACACCTAATTTCATACGAATCTGATTAATAAAGATCAATAAGGTATTGGCGTTTTTTAAGTTGCCAGCCAATTTACGCATGGCCTGACTCATCATCCGGGCAGCAAGACCCATATGAGAATCACCGATCTCACCTTCAATTTCTGCTTTTGGCGTCAGAGCAGCTACAGAATCAACGATAATCACGTCCACTGCGCCAGAACGGGTTAATGCATCGCAAATCTCCAGTGCCTGTTCACCTGTATCAGGCTGAGAACACAGTAAATTATCAATGTCTACACCCAGTTTTTTTGCATAAACAGGATCAAGGGCATGTTCTGCATCGATGAAAGCGCACGTTTTACCTCCACGTTGTGCCGCAGCGATAACCTGTAAAGTCAAAGTTGTTTTACCACTCGATTCAGGTCCATAAATTTCAACAATACGCCCCATAGGTAAGCCACCAGCACCCAAAGCAATATCGAGAGATAAAGAACCGGTAGAGATGGTTTCAACGTCCATTGAGCGATCTTCGCCAAGACGCATGATTGAACCCTTGCCAAATTGTTTTTCAATTTGAGCTAATGCCGCTGCCAGCGCTTGCTGTTTATGTACATCAATAGCCATTTTAACTCCCTGATGCGGCAATAATAAGGGGGACTGTACACCACCGCTTGATCATGAAAAAATTGCGCTCAGTATACTGTATAACAATACAGTATCAAATTTATTTTTCGAGAAAAAGATCCAGTAACATTTGCAATGAAAAAACAGTCGATTGCAGACGCACAGATTCACGGTTACCTGAAAATATTTCCTTATATGCCTCAACACGGCCCGAGCTGGTCGCAAAACCAAACCAGACGGTGCCTATGGGTTTATCCGGACTGCCACCATCCGGGCCGGCAATCCCACTGACAGCCAGGGCAATGCTGGCTCTAGCGTTGTGCAATGCACCTACAGCCATTGCACGAACAACCTGCTCACTCACCGCACCATACTTCATCAGCATTGACTCTTCTACGTTCAGTAGTTCATGCTTCGCCGCATTACTGTAAGTCACAAATCCACGCTCAAAATAGGCTGAACTTCCTGCAATATCTGTTATTGCCTTGGCAACCCAACCGCCAGTACAGGACTCAGCACAGGTGATCCATGCCCCACAGGTTTTGAGTTTTTGACCGATTACACGACTCAGCTGATGCAGGTGTTGCTCTGTCATAACACACCTCCCGTCTGATGGGAAACCCCCAAGGTAGTCACATACCCCTCTTCACTGAAATTATTGCAACAGATGCGAAATATTTCCCATAAAAAATCCCTCTACAAACGCTGACGGATAAAACGGCCCCCTTGGTTTGATGGCATTATCGTTTCCATCATGCACCGCCATTAAATTCAACCTCTGCCATTTACAAACAGGCATTCACCAATTTTTCAAATAAATCAATATGAGCGCGGTTATCATTCAATGCTGATATATATTCAAATTTTTCCCCTCCAGCCCGAAGAAAAATGTCACAGTTTTGCTTTTTGATCTCTTCCAGCGTCTCCAGACAGTCCACAGAAAAGCCAGGACAAATGACCTGAACATGGCGAACACCTTGAGCAGGTAAACCAGTAAGAGTTTTATCAGTATAAGGTAACAACCATGGTTTACGACCAAAACGCGACTGATAGGTCAACAATACATTTTCTGCAGAAAATGGCAGCACAGCCATTAATGCACGGCGTGTGTCCTCACAACGTTGTGGATAATCATCCCCCAGCCTGGCGTAATGTTCAGGTATGCCATGAAAGGAAAGCAGTAATTTATCTGGCAAGCCATGCTGCTCAAATGAATGTTCAATAGTCTGTCTGAGTGCCGCTATATAGGCGGGATGGTCAGCATAATCGCGGATAAAACTGACTGACGGTAAGCGACGGTA
>CAZBYB010000038.1:0-19479 GCA_964496225.1 uncultured Yersinia sp.
TAAATCGTTCACCGGTTTACGCATACCCTGTAGCATGGGTCCAATGGAAACCAAATCAGCTGAACGCTGCACCGCTTTGTACGTGGTATTACCGGTATTGAGATCCGGGAAGATAAACACGGTTGCCTGACCGGCAACAGGTGAATTCGGTGCTTTGGACTGTGCAACATCCGCCATGATAGCTGCATCATATTGCAGTGGCCCATCAATGATTAAATGTGGGCGTTTTTCCTGCGCCAGGCGCGTGGCCTCACGGACTTTTTCCACGTCACTACCGGCACCGGAACTCCCTGTTGAGTAAGAGATCATGGCAACACGGGGTTCAATACCAAAGGCCGCAGCAGAATCTGCCGACTGAATGGCAATTTCAGACAATTGCTCCGCCGTTGGATCCGGATTGATAGCGCAATCGCCGTAAACCAGTACCTGATCCGGCAGCAACATAAAAAATATCGATGATACCAGTGAACAGCCCGGTGCCGTTTTGATAAGCTGCAGAGCCGGGCGAATGGTATTAGCCGTAGTATGTATGGCCCCAGAAACCAGCCCATCTACTTCATTTCTTTCCAGCATCAGTGTGCCGAGTACCACGTTATCTTCCAGCTGTTCGCGTGCGACCACTTCGGTAACGCCTTTACTTTTGCGTAACTCAACCAGGCGTGAAACATATTGTTCACGAACTGCAGCCGGATCAACAAGTTCAATATCCTCGCTTAAGATAATACCCTGCATGGTGGCAACACGCCGGATTTCATCCGGGTTACCCAGCAATACACATTGCGCAATACCCCGTTGTGTACAGATGACTGCAGCCTTAATGGTACGTGGTTCATTACCTTCTGGTAATACGATACGCTTACCGGCCTTACGGGCCAGCTCAGTCAATTCATAACGAAATGCAGGGGGTGACAGGCGGCGGGAACGTACGGTACTGGCACTCAGTGAATCAATCCATGACTGACTGATATAGCTGGCAATATAATTTTGTATTTTTTCAACACGTTGATGGTCATCCGCGGGAACTTCCAGCTTAAAATCTTGCAGGTTAAGGGAAGTTTGCCAGGTATTGGTATCGACCATAAAGACCGGCAAACCCGTCTGAAAAGCGCGCTCACACAGTTTTCTTACCGATGCATCGATCTCATAGCCACCGGTAAGCAGAATGGCACCGATGGCAACGCCATTCATGGCAGCCAAACAGGCGGCAATCAGCACGCCGGGGCGGTCAGCGGAGGTTACCAGTAGTGAGTCAGAACGAAAGTACTCCAGCATATGAGGGAGGCTGTGCGCACAAAAAATGACGGACTTGATGCGCCGGGTTTTGATATCACCTTCATGAATAATGTGGGCTTTCAGATGGTTTGCCATATCGATGGCTCGGGTAGCAATCAGCTCAACACTCCAGGGGATACACCCCAAGACCGGCAAAGGACTGTTGGCAGATAACTGTACCTGGTCCAGATCAGTGGTTTTAGTGCTACCAGTAACATCAAATATTTCGGAGAGATCGGGTCTCGTGCGACCCTGATCATCAACGGGCGCATTCAGTTTATTAATGATAACCCCGCAGATATTGTAATTTTTACTCCTGCCTGCGTCAGCCCGTGCCAGCTCAATACGCCCTTTTAGCTGTTCGATGGAATCATTACCCAGTGCCAGCACAAACAGGATTTCCGCATTGAGCGTCCGGGCGATTTCATAATTGAGTGTGCTGGCAAATTGATGGGTGCGAGTAGGCACCAGGCCTTCAATGAGCACGATTTCCGCATCCCTGGTATTGGCATGGTAAAGGGCAACGATCTCTTCCATTAATACGTTTTGTTGGTGGGTACTCAGCAATGTCTCAACATAGTTGATAGGCAGCGGAACCGCTGCATGAATACGGGAATTGGCACGAATAATCGTTGTTGTTTGATCAAGGACATTGCCAGGAAAGCGTGACTGAGCAATGGGTTTGAACAGGCTCAGGGGAATACCTTTTTGCTCTATGGCGCGGATGATACCCAGACTGACGCTGGTTAAACCGACACGGGCGCCGGTGGGAATTAACATGATGGTACGGGACATACATACTCTCTTTACGATTGCATTTTGACTCAAAAACGACTTAAAGCCTAAGCAGGCTAAAACGGGATATCATGCCGTAAGACGGGCGGCATCATGCGCAATGATTAATTCTTCGTTGGTCGGTATCACCCACGCCTGACGGCTGCCATCTCTGGTGATAATACCCGACTGACCAAAACGTGCCTGCCTGTTGCGCTCGGGATCGATTTCAAATCCCAGTAAACGCAGTTTATTTAATGTTAATTCACGGACCATAGCGGAATTTTCACCAATGCCGCCAGTAAAAACGACGGCATCCAGGCGCCCGTCCATAAGGGCCGTATAGGCGCCGATGTATTTCGCCAGGCGGTGGCAGAAAACATCCATGGCACGTCTGGCGTCGGGTTTAATGGCGTAATTCTCTTCAATATAACGACAGTCACTGGTGGTTTCAGTCAAACCCAGCAGACCAGATTCTTTGGTCAGCAATGTATTGATCTGATCGACACTCAAACCGATGGCATCATGCAAATAAAAAATAATGGCAGGATCGATATCACCGCTACGGGTACCCATGACTAAACCTTCCAGTGGTGTTAAGCCCATGGAAGTATCAACGGAGATACCATGACGTATTGCTGTCACCGATCCGCCATTGCCTAAATGACAACTGATAATATTCAACTGTTCCCGCGGCTTGTTCAGCAATAACGCTGTTTGCTGACTGATAAAAAAATGGCTGATGCCATGTGCACCGTAACGACGAATACCTTTCTCCCGATACAAATGATAGGGCAGAGCATACAGATAAGATTCTTCAGGTAGTGTTTGATGAAATGCAGTATCAAAGACGGCCACATTTTTTTCTATCAGATGAGGAAAAGAGTTTGCTGCTTCTGTAATACCTATCACGTGTGCGGGATTATGCAGGGGTGCAAACGGTATGGCATTTTTAATACCCTGTAAAACATCATCATTAATGACGACAGACTGAGTGAATTGTTCTCCTCCATGCACAATACGGTGACCAATAGCAGTCAACTCGCTGGCAAGATCAGGATTTTGTGCCAGAATGGTATTAACGATGAAATTCATTGATTCGCTGTGTGCCGCGCCTGCACCCAGCATGGCCTCTTTTTTAGCGCCTGCAATTGTCCATTTAATACGTGCTTGTGGTAAATAAAAACATTCTGCCAAGCCAGAAAGGCATGCTTCACCATTTATTGTATCTATGATAGAAAACTTCAGTGAAGAACTGCCACAATTAAGAACCAGTACTCGTTTACTCGACATAGGATCATCCCTTTTTTTGTTATTTCGCAACCCATACAGCAATCATCATGTGCCAACGGATGCAAGGTGGAAAACAGTCAGCAATATTAATATTAATCAATGAGATAGCATTATTAACGGCAAAATATCCACTGGGAATGCGGCGTTGATAAAAACAACAAATATAAAAAATGTATTTTTTTATCGAAAACATTGACAAATCTATTGTATTCTTCTAGCAAAAAACCCGGGGGAATTTAAGGATAACGGCAGGTGGGTATAAAAACAAAGTATAACCGTAGAGAAAGCAAAATTTTATTCAATATCGTTACAATAGACCCGTTTTTAATAAGAGGTAGGCCATGACAGCCAAAGTTCCTGATCCATTAACCTGGTTTGACGTGCTTCAGCAAGGTCAGTGCTATATGAAAACCTGGCCGATAGAGCGACGCTTATCGCCCGTGTTTCCTGAAAACAGAGTGGTGGTCAGTACCCGTTTTGCCCTTCGTTTTATGCCACCCCTGGCGATCTTTACCTTAATCTGGCAGATAGCCCTGGGGGGGCAGGCAGGTCCAGCCGTTGCGGTAACACTGTTTGCCTGCAGCTTACCCCTGCAGGGCTTGTGGTGGTTAGGAAAACGATCAGCCACTCCACTACCCGCCGCGTTATTACCGTGGTTTTATGAGATTCAGACTAAATTAATGACAGCGGGGCAGACGGTGACTCCCTTTCAACACACACCCACTTATCGGTCTCTGTCTGAGCTACTGAAGTGTGCATTAAGCAGCTCGATAAAACGTTTCTGGACGATTTGTAAGAACGCGCAGAGGCAGGGCAGATATAACGGAAATCAGCGCTGTGGCAACAGGTCGAGGACAATGCCTGCCTGAATGGCTATCACCATAACCCCACAGATCAATACCAGTATCAGCATGGGCTTGCCACCCCAAACCTGATACTGGCGTTGGTGGAGGGCACGGGCCTTCCAGACCATCAACGCAGGCAAAAACAGGGCCAGTATTGCTAATGCCACACCGGCAAAACCTAAAGCCATGACAAAGCCTTGTGGATACAACAAGGCAATCGTTAAGGGGGGCAGGAAGGTGAGTAAACCGGTTTGCCAGCGCCCCTGAAGAGTATTCTGACGTTTGCACAGATCAGCCAGATAGTCAAAAAGCCCCCGCGATACACCAAGAAAGGAGGTGACTAACGCCAAACTGGCAAACAGATGTACGGTCAACGCCATATAGCGGGAAGACAATATGTCATTCACCGCCTGTAATAAGCCCTCCAGACCCGATTGTGCAGTAAAAATACCCGCAAAAGTTTCAGAGGAGAGGGATCCCAGCATGCTACGCTGCCAGAGTATATAGGCCCCAAGAGGGATGGCACTCCCTATGATAAATACCCAACGGAGCTTATGCGTGTTTCCCTCCAGGTAATTGATGATGCCGGGAATACTGCCGTGAAAACCAAAGGAAGTAAAAATGACCGGAATGGCTGACAATACCAGTCCCTTTTCCAGCGGCAACGTCATCAAATGCGTTTTTTCAATGTGGGGCATCATCAGACCTGATGCCAGTATTAAAAATACCAGCTTGATACCCAATAAAATGCGGTTGGAAACATCAATAAAACGCATGCCCGCACACACCATGCCCCCTGCAACTAACGTAAAGACAAGAATGCTGAACCATAGCGGGCAGGATTGTTGTGTAAAGTCGTTCACGCCGGCGCTAAGCCATTCTCCGGCACCACTAATATAAGCTGCCGTGAGTGCATACATCAAAAACAGCATACTGCAACTGGTCAGCCACAGGCCCCCCTGGCCAAGATACCGTTTAGCCAGAGTACCCAGCCCGACATCCCCTTGTTGATGTTGCCAGACTTCGACCAGCAGCAAGGCGGTATAACACATTAACAGCCACAACAAGACCAGCAGTGCCAGGGTAACAGTAAAACCGATACCCGCGGTCACCAGTGGCATGGCCAGCATACCAGCACCAATGGTGGTACCTGCCACCATCAGCGCACTGCCGGCAGTACGATACTTCACATTAACCTCCCTGTTCCGATGACGGAGATGACGTTTAAACCCTCCTCGTAAGCTAGTAGACCGCGTAGATGATGTCAATACAGGGGTGAATAACGGGCCCCCTGTTCCAACCCTGCGGCCAGGTGGGGGGCATACCCCAGTGTTCCCCTACCTTTACTGTCAGCGCCCTCCCCGGGTGTGTGACAGCAAACACCCCAGCGAGAAAACGGATGGCGTTTTACCCTGCGTTCCGCGCCTGGCGTATCGAGCCGGAAACGCCAGGCACAGCGTTCGTGGGTTGGGCACCCTGCCATCAATGTCACGCGCAGGTGTTCATCATTATTTCGCGTACCCAACGTAAGGGTGCAAATACGGGACTATAATTACCTTTGGCGCGAGGCATGTGTGCTTCGTTAATTCTTTATCGTTCATTGATAACACAGGAGGAATTATGGCGTTCAGACGAAATAGCGCATGCGTATTCTTCGTCATCATCGCATCGCTCCAGGCCGCATATGCCGGGGAAACAGTGATCACGCGGGACAAGGCGCAGCAATTTTGTACTAAGATAAGCGGGACCCTGCAGAATGACGAATCCCGGGGGCAGTTCGTATACGCCAAGTGTATGCTTGGTCATGATGGTACAGTCAACGGGGCAGCACAAGCGCGCACGAAGTGCGACGGGTCAGGTGGGACAACGGAGGAGGATAGTCATACTAAGAATGGGTTGTTTTGCCTTTTTCGCATCAAATAGGGCACCAAACGATTTGATGCCATACGGACCCGCAGAGGGGGTGGCTTTAACGCCCACACGTAAATAACGTGGGCAATATATATGCCAGGAGTTGCGGGCGGATTGTTTGCCAGTGGTGACGCAGGTGCCAGATATCGGCATTGGCCGGGTCGTTTTTGCGTGCCTGGCAGAGCCAGTCAAAAGCGATATTGAGGTGAGTTTCATGCATTGTCGCCGTTAAGCAAGCTTAGGCTGTCTGCTTTTCAGACAGCCGGCTGGGAACAGGACCATTTAATATCAATAAACGATGTATACCGTACTGTTAGCCAGCACCATTACAATTGATCGGAGTTATGACCTAAAAATCAACAGGATCACCACAACTGTCGACCGCATGGTACAGGTATGCCTGGTTGCCGTCAGTACCAGCGAACGGCCCAAAGAATAATAGTGCCATGGAAATGGCATCCGCAGAAAGGATTCATCGGATTTTCTGTCGGTAAGACAATGATTAATAACAAAATTGTTGAACATTTATGAATGGTATTACCGAACTTTATTGCCTGATGGATGATTTTTGCAAAGTATCCGTCTGACACGGGGAAATACCGATGACAGAACTCCTCTGCCTGACATGGTCAGGGGTTTATAGGGCAGGTTCTATGCTGACAGGGGTTACATTTCGAACACACTGAACCGTAAGCTGAAAGAAAAGGGGGATTAATTTAATCACCCGGGCCCGGAAAAATATGGAACCGGCTGTGCATACTGCATTTGACAGAGCCTTACTGCGAAAGCGCTCCCTCATTGAAACTGTCTTTGACCAGCTGAAAAATCTGAGCCAGATTGAGCACACCTGCCATCACTCATCCGGTAATTTTATCGTCAATTTACTCGCTGAGATCGTTGCCTACTGCCTTACGCCATCAAAACCAAAACGGGATGTCTCTTATTCAGATCCATAACCTCAGCATTCTTCGCTTATCCCGAAATGATGTTTATAAAATTTAAAAAAATGTACATGTTTTATTGATATGTCGATGCGGTAGACACATACTGTTATATGATGATAAAACAGGATTTTTTAGACATGTCATTTAACCCGAACAAGCCTTTTGATCTACTGCCACTTCTTCCACCTGACCTGGAACAGGTTGAAACACGTGCGATACTTAAAGCCTGTATTCCCGCCCGAGCTGGCTTGGCTGAGCTGAAAGCTGCGGGACAATTACTCCCTGATCAGGGGCTACTGGTGAATATCGTCCCGATGCTGGAAGCAAAAGATTCATCCCGTATTGAAAATATCGTAACGACCAGCGACCAGCTTTTCCAGTATGCTGACCATGCTGAACAGGCTGATCCGGCAACGAAAGAGGCTCTTCGCTATCGTATGGCGATGTATGAGGGGGTTGAATACCTGAAGACATATCCGCTATGTGTAACGGTCGCAATGCAGATTTGTACCAGACTGCGGGCAGTTGAAACCGATGTAAGAAAGACACCCTGCACTGTTTTGCGCGATCAGAATATGAACGTTGTATATACTCCTCCGGAAGGAGAAGAGAAGATTCGCACGTTACTGTCAAACTGGGAGCAGTTTATCAATGCACAGGACGATATTGATCCACTGATTAAGATGGCCATTGCACATTACCAGTTTGAAAGCATTCACCCGTTCCCTGATGGCAATGGGCGCACCGGGCGCATCCTGAACATTCTGTATCTGATTCAGAGTGAACTGCTTTCCCTGCCTGTTTTGTACCTCTCCCGTTTCATTCTTGAAAACAAAAATGATTATTACACGTTGCTGCGCGGTGTGACTGAACGTGGAGATTGGGAAGCATGGATTTCATACATGCTGGAAGCCGTAGCGCTTACAGCTGCATGGACAACGAAAAAGATCGCTGCCGTCAGAGAATTGATAACTTCCACCAGAAATTATGTAGAAGGGAAGCTTCCTAAAATTTACACCTGGGAACTGGTTAATATGCTATTCATGCAACCTTACTGCAGAATAGAAAACCTGGTGAATGCTGGCATTGCACAGAGGCAGACTGCATCAATTTATCTAAAGCAACTGGTAGAAATAGGAGTACTCGAAGAAGTGAGCGCCGGGAGGGGGAAGCTATATATCAATACCCGCCTGCTGCGGGAATTGAATGACTGATGAACATGAAAATTGCCAGAATCTATGAGCGTGTCAGTACCGATGAACAGGATCTGACCAGACAGGCTGATATTGAGCGTGACGGCTGATTTCTTCAAATGCAATGGAACGGGTCTGTATTAATGAACGGTGGGTGATAACCCGCTGTTCTACCCCCTGCCCTTTTTCGCCCGGGCAGGTTAGCTTCCATAAGGTTAGGATTAAAGTTCAAAGTCACTTAAATCACCGGCCTTGATCTCAGCATCAATCTGTCCTACCAGGTAAGAGCTGACTTCCACTTCCTGTGGCGCCACCTGCACATTGTCGGATACCAGCCATGCGTTAATCCACGGAATGGGGTTAGATCGGGTTTTGAAAGGCAATTCCAGGCCGACGGCCTGCATGCGGATATTGGTAATGTATTCCACATACTGACAGAGAATATCTTTATTGAGCCCGATCATGGAACCATCGCAAAACAGGTATTGGGCCCATTCTTTTTCCTGTTGCGCTGCCAGTACAAAAAGATCATAACAGGCCTGACGGCATTCAATGGCGATCTCGGCCATCTCCGGGTCATCGATACCGGCAGACATGAGATTCAGCATGTGCTGGGTCCCGGTCAGATGCAAGGCCTCATCACGAGCAATCAGCTTGATAATTTTGGCATTGCCTTCCATCAACTCACGTTCAGCAAAGGCAAATGAGCAGGCAAAGCTGACATAAAAACGGATAGCTTCCAGTGCATTGACACTCATCAGACAAAGATAAAGCTGCTTTTTCAGTGCGCGCAGATTAACGACACAGGTTTTACCGTTGACCTGATGGCTACCTTCACCCAGCAGGTGGTAATAGCCTGTCATTTCGATCAAATTATCGTAATAGGCAGAAATGTCTTTGGCCCGTTTGAGGATCTCTGTGTTTGTGACAATATCGTCAAAAATAATAGCCGGGTCATTCACAATGTTACGAATGATGTGCGTATACGATCGGGAATGAATGGTCTCAGAAAATGACCAGGTTTCCACCCAAGTTTCCAGTTCAGGTATGGAAATCAGTGGCAGCAGGGCAATATTAGGACTACGACCCTGGATAGAATCCAGCAAAGTCTGGTATTTCAGGTTACTGATAAAGATATGTTTTTCATGTTCCGGTAAGGCCACGTAATCAATTCTATCCCGGGCCACATCAATTTCTTCCGGGCGCCAGAAAAAAGAGAGTTGTTTTTCGATCAGTTTTTCAAAAATGCTGTATTTTTGTTGATCGAAACGGGCCACATTAACCGTCTGGCCAAAAAACATAGGTTCCAGTAGCGGGTTATTTTTGTTTTGTGAAAACGTACTATAAGCCATGATGTCCTCAAGCAGATTGCCAGTAGCAACCCGGGATATTGGGTGATGAAAATCGTATTGAATACAGGAGTGCCTGTCCTTAAATCCGACATGCGCCACTTTGGCAATTATCTTCTTCATGAACGGTCTGGATGTCTTCCTGGGCATCATCAGCACCATCGCGGGTATTATGGTAATACAGCGTCTTAATCCCCAATTTCCAGGCAGTTAATAAGTCCTTCAGTAACTGCTTCATGGGGATTTTACCCGCAGGGAAACGTGCCGGATCATAATTGGTGTTAGCAGAAATCGACTGATCAACAAATTTTTGCATCAAACCCACCAGCTGCAGGTAACCGTCATTACCAGGCATTTCCCATAACAGTTCATAAGCGCCCTTCAAACGATCATAGTCAGGTACTACCTGACGCAAGATGCCGTCCTTTGATGCTTTAACGCACACATAACCACGGGGTGGTTCGATTCCGTTGGTGGCATTAGAAATTTGTGAAGACGTTTCTGAAGGCATCAGGGCGGAAAGCGTGGAATTACGCAGGCCAAATTTTACAATGTCCTGGCGCAAAGTTTCCCAGTCGTAATGCAAGGGTTCCTGGCAAAGGGCATCCAAATCTTTTCGGTAGGTATCAATCGGCAGGATACCTTGAGCGTAGGTGGTCTGATCAAACCATTCACAGGCACCCCGTTCCCGTGCCAGATTATTTGAGGCTTTCAGCAGATAATACTGTATGGCTTCAAAGGTTCTGTGTGTCAGGTTGTTTGCACTACCGTCAGAGTAGCGCACGCCATTTTTTGCCAGATAATACGCAAAATTAATCACACCGATGCCTAAGGCCCTGCGGCCCATGGCGCCACGTCTGGCACAATCAATAGGGTAATCCTGATAATCCAGCAATGCATCCAGAGCACGAACGGCCAGTGTTGCCAGCTCTTCCAGTTCATCCAAATTTTCGATGACCCCCAGATTGAAAGCTGACAGGGTACAGAGGGCAATTTCACCCATTTCGTCATTGATATTATTTAATGCTCGGGTAGGTAGCGCAATTTCCAGACACAGATTGGACTGACGTACTGGGGCAATGCGGGGATTAAAAGGGCTGTGCGTATTACAATGATCAACATTCTGGATATAAATACGCCCGGTGGAAGCGCGTTCCTGCATCATCAGGGAGAATAGCTCCACAGCTTTGACACGCAGTTGACGAATATGGCTGTCCTGTTCGTAGTGAAGATACAGGCGGGCAAATTCATCCTGATCGGCAAAAAAAGCATCATACAGACCGGGTACGTCCGAAGGACTGAACAAGGTAATGTCTTCTCCTTTGACCAGACGTTGATACAACAGTTTATTGATTTGAACCCCGTAATCCATATGACGCACACGATTACCCTCAACACCCCGATTGTTTTTCAATACCAGTAAACTCTCCACTTCCAGGTGCCAGAGCGGGTAAAACAGCGTTGCGGCCCCCCCACGCACGCCGCCCTGAGAGCAGGATTTTACTGCGGTCTGGAAATGCTTATAAAATGGAATACAACCTGTATGGAAGGCTTCGCCATGACGGATGGGACTACCCATGGCACGGATGCGGCCTGCATTAATGCCAATACCCGCCCGTTGAGAAACATATTTTACAATAGCGCTTGCGGTAGCATTGATCGAGTCCAGGCTGTCATCACATTCGATGAGTACGCAGGAACTGAACTGGCTGGTGGGTGTACGCACACCCGCCATAATGGGTGTCGGTAGCGAAATTTTAAACAGTGAGACCGCATCGTAGAAGCGCTTTACATAATCCAGACGCGTAGCACGAGGGTAATGAGAGAACAGGCAGGCTGCAACCAGCATATACAAGAATTGGGCACTTTCGTAGATCTCACCACTCACCCGATTTTGTACCAGATATTTGCCCTCCAGCTGTTTGACGGCGGCATAAGAGAAACGCATATCACGCCAGTGATCAATACATTGGTCCATCTGCTCAAATTCTTCTGCGCTGTAATTTATCAGCAGATCTTTATCATATTTTCCCATATCAACCATGCGCCTGACCTGATCCAACAATGCCGGAGGCTCGAACTGGCCGTAAGCTTTTTTGCGCAGATGAAAGGTAACCAGACGGGCAGCAAGGTATTGGTAATCCGGCGTTTCATGGGAAATTAAATCGGCAGCCGCTTTGATGATCGTTTCATGAATATCCGCAGTTTTTATACCTTCATAAAACTGAATATGGGAACGTAATTCTACCTGAGAGACTGAAACATTTTTCAGGCCTTCGGCTGCCCAGTCAATGACCCGATGGATTTTATCAAGATCAATACGCTCTTTGCGGCCATCACGCTTAGTGACAAGTAAACTCTGGTTCATGTGTTGTTAACCTTAATTAAGGTGATGAAATGACAGGACCTGAAATAGGCCTCTTGCGAAACTCAACTGCGGGAGGACCCGTGCGTTGTCTTCGGTGCTCAAATCTTTATGTGACTTTATACACACTCCAGTTCTGTGTGCAGTGATACTTGCATTCGTTTCCCTGCGGCGAGTTTTGCAATGCAAGAGGCAGAGTATGATTACCACCAGAATTCGACGAAAGGCGTTACCCGGCAATAACTATATGTGGCCTGAAACACTATATATAGTGTTTTTATGGTAAAAAAATAACAAGATAATGATAAATGCCCACTTTGGCAAGTGGATAAGATGGCATTGTTACAGGGATAAGCTGGGGATGAAATCAGATAAACGCCACCCAGGTAGCACCATGACTAACGAATCCCGCAAGTACAGATGCCGGAAAATTTTTTTATAAAATAGTCGATCAGGCTCCACAAAAACGGCGGGGGTGTGAGCCATAACAGGGGGAATCAGGCGGTTACCGGATAGACCCGGGATACAAGTTGCCTGTTAAGGTCATTCAATATTGCGGGTATGCAGCATATAATTAACATCAACGTTACCGCCCAGCTTAAAACGATCTGTCAAGGGATTATAGTGCAAGCCGACAATATGGCACTCCTGTAAACAGGTTTGGTCTATCCAATGCAGCAGTTCTGATGGCCGGATGAATTTTTTGGCATCATGCGTGCCTTTGGGGATCATTTTCAGCAGGTATTCTGCACCGATGATTGCCATTAACCAGGATTTGACATTACGGTTGATGGTAGAAAAAAAAGCATGGCCACCCGGTTTTACCAGCTTGGCACAGGCATGGATAATGGCTGCCGGATCTGGAACATGTTCCAGCATTTCCATGCAGGTCACCACATCATATTGTTGTGAATGAGTCCGGGCATGAGATTCCACGGTTTCCTGTATATAGTGCACGCTAATATTCTGTTCCAGTGCATGCAGACGCGCGACTTCCAAGGGTTCACCCGCCATATCCAAACCGGTGACTATTGCACCTTCATGCGCCATGCTTTCGGCCAGTATTCCACCACCACAACCGACATCGAGAATGGTTTTCCCAAAAATACCTTGCGCACGTTGCAAGATATAGCCAAGGCGCAGGGGATTAATACAATGAAGGGGTTTGAACGCACCTTCTACATCCCACCAGTGTGCAGCAAAGGCAGAAAACCTGGCAATTTCCTGTTGATCAACATTGGTGATTTCAGTGATTTTTTCTGCCTGCATGGACACAGACTCTTATGAATTGAATTATCCACGGATTATACATAATTTCTACAACGTTACTGTACCTGGGCTGCAGGTCATCTCAAAAAATAGTTTACCTCGCTTACTTCTTAGAACGCTGACGCCGAACTCCAGCAGAAAAACAGGCATCTGATTAGTCGTTTTGACCTTATTCTGCACCAGAGACTCACGAACCCGATGCAAAACCCGTAGGCTATACGATCCCGCCGCATCTTGAGGCAAAGACGCCTTCACACCACCAACTTCACTTTCAGTACCGATGGGCTGGGTCTGGAAGTGAAGGGAAATGGGCATCTTACCCGGCATGTTATCAGCCACCCTCCGTTAAGATTTTTCAATAGCGCGTCTGGGGATGCCAATGAATTCGCCCGTCGGCGTGCGTCCGACATTTTGTTCGGACATGCTGCTTAATAACTGCCGTTCCTCCAGAGACACTGTTTCTGGATCAGTCAGGTAATTGACTACCGTCGAGAACATTAACTCATTGCCTGGCTGTGCCACGACTTGTATCTGCCCTGCCAGGAGATTACCTCCCGAGCCCCATTTGCTGGTACTACTGACCAGTATGAGAACGCGCGGTGGAGCTACGCCAGAGCCCCTTTCGCTCTTCAGCAATTTCTCAAAGTCGGCGATAAGCCCCCTGACCTGCGGCGTCTCAGCATTAGTCACATCAACGATGTTGATCAGACGATTCCCCAGTGGCGGGATTTTTTCACCGGACCGTCCACTTCTGGGATAGGGGGATGCATCATAGTAGAAAGCATTAATGCTCGACGCATCATTTTCTTTAGCAGGTGCTGAATTGAGTAGCTTGGCAGGGGGCAATTCGAAATAGGGATAGTTAGAACCCGGGACCATTGAATCAGGCTGTAGTTCGACCTTTGAATCTTTTGATGCCTGGGATTTATCATACATCTTAAAGAACAGTGGCACTGCTTGCTGAACAATTTGTATCGCGTTCATACCCGACCGCACTGTGAAAGATCGCAGGGAGACAAGGATTGAAGATTTGTCAGTGCCTGCAGACTGCCCCGTGGAGTTGCTGCGTTCAAAATACGAGGTTTGCGATGCAAACGTGGTCGGCTTGTCTTTACCCGACCACCTGGTGGGCACATCAACTTCGATGCCCGGGTCAGCTATATCGAAAGTCTCCGATGCCTGCACCCCTGGATCGCCGGGCGATTTAGCCCAAAGGATAGGTTTTGCGGCAAAAGTATCGCGCCTGTCGATCGCATCACGGATCAGATTTCCTCGTCGACTGGGATCGTCTTTACCGAAGTCAATGCGAAAAAATGCCTCGACTGCATTTCCGTGAGCCTCATGTGCGTTGTAATTGTTCAGCGAATGAATCAAATTTTGCGCATTGGAGGACGTATTCATTATCGTCTCCAAATGTGGCATCAGCGAGTCGAATTCTTTGACAGTCTCGGTAACTGAGGAAATGTACTTAGGCGGCAATAAGCCGAAACCAATCCGAATCCCTCCTGGTCCCAAGTCAGCGGTTGTCGGCACGACCGAACCAAAACCCGGCCGTGCCAGCACAGGTATGGGACAGCCGTCTTTTTGCAGATTATACGCCAGCAGGGCCGTGAAAACACTTTGACAAAGACGCGACTTACCCATGCTGTCCATTGCCTTTTCCCCCTTGGGTGTAGTGTAGATACAAAGCATGGGATAATCTGAAATCCTGTCATCGTTCTCACTACCTTTAGGCCTGACAGCACACTCCAAATGTTCCATGGTCTGGCCTGCAACTTTCCGGCTGATGTTCCGGGAATTTGATTTTGCGGCTTCTGCAAGTGGCAAGGTATCAGATGCAACCTTCACATTGGATTCGTATGCTGACTTCAGCACATAAGTCTTCGAGTCAGGCAAAATCTCCGCACCGCCACCGACAGGTTCGCTCATCATGTTTTCCTCATGCTCCTCCTTGAACCACTTCTGCGCCTTTTTTACCTGCTGACAAATCTTATCGCTAGCATGATCCAATATAAATTGCCTATGATTTCCTCCATACCGGATGTCCGTTGGTTTATGGCGTCCATAAATGATATGACTGCCTTTCGTTGTCGGACCTGCAAACCGTGTTGTTGTACTAACAGATGTTTCGTTGATGAAATCGATAAGTCCTTGGTAGTTAAGACTTATTCTTGCCGAACCATCAGGATTTCTTGAAATCGAAATGCCCGCAGATGCGCAGGAAAAATCGTAGACAGATCGATCTATCCTGTTATTGCCTTTGAATATTTCGCATGAGGGAAACGCCTGAGCCCAGGCTTTCACGATCTCATTGGAAGCATCACTCCTGAAGGTAATTTTTGACAGCGGCTGACTTGGCTGTCCGTTCAAGCGATCAGTCAACGCCTGCAAATCAACTGCATCAAGAACACGGTCCAGTACATCTGAAATATCCAGTTCCAACTTACCCTGCAGACAGTCACCAACAGCCTGCTCGAGGACTTTCTGGCTGTGGTATTCAGCTTCCTGGAGCGGTTTGAATCCATTCTGAAAAAGCGATTTTTCAAGCCCCATTTTTCTGATGTGGGTGGTAGTTGACAATGGAAGCGGAGGTGAAGATGGAATTGAAGATGGGCCAAGCTGCACATTGCAAATAGCGCGAAACAGGTTAGATTGATTTGGTGGTGAATTTTCTTTCTCTGAAGCGCATTCAGCATTCGCAGATGCTTGCGATCGTCTTTTATTTTGTGATGAATCTGTATCAGATAATTTTCTTTTTAACGTTAAAGAGGACTCAGAATTAAATGGCCGCGGTAATGAATGTGAATCATATGATTTTCTATTTACAGGGGATTCATAATGAGGTTGTTGCTGTGGTAAAAAATATGAATCACAGGATTTTCTATACACCTCACTTTGGTCAGATGTATTATTAATGCCAGTAAGAGGAGTACGAAATATAACAGATCCGTTTTCTGTTTTTTCTATATTATCTGTTTTTTTTGTATTAGAAGACGTTGTATTTACACTATCTATTACTGTCATTTACTTTATCCTGTTATAGCTATTTAAATTAAAAAGGTAATATTTTTATATGGTATTACGTTAATATTTTTCAGGGTATATCATAGAATGCTTATTGAATTTTGTAATCGAAAACGCAATAACGTTGACGATATTATATATAATTTTTTTAAAACATATCATATAATACTCATTAAATTTGATATCGCAAAACATATTAATTTTTTGACAGTATTACATTAATTTTTTCAGGGTATAGTTCAGCCTGCAGGCTTGTTTTCAGCAGTGCCCATGCACCAACACCTACTGTAGATAGTTCGCGGATCATCAGTGATTCATCGTATTCCTTCGATTAATTTTTGAGGTACCTTCAGTATCGATGGGTATATTTTGCGGTATCACTGATGAATATATATCTGAAGGAAATCCTCCTGATGTATGGAGCCTAAGAATAATACGTTCGATAATGCAAGAGGCAGTGTTGTAAAAATCACCACTTTCATCTGATGCTGGTTTAACCCAACCCTCTTTTACAAATAATTGCATAAGTTTATCCAAACTCATTTTCTCCCCGTTGAATTCGACCGGAGTATTCTTTTCAGCTTCGAAAAGTTTTTTTAGAGTATTAACTCGCGCTTTGTTCCAGTAGGCATTTGGTGTGTCTGGTTTTCCTGAAATTGTTTTCTTAAGAATCTTCGCATCATTGATTAAGGTAGTATTTTTTTCCTTACCATTTTCATCTTTCAAAGTTAATTCCAGTTTCTTTCCCATAAGCATGTCTTCACCACCCGAGACCATGTATAGTGGATAAATTCCAGCGTCTTGATTTCGGAATGGAGCCTTTATCGATACAAATTGCTGTGTCGGTGAGTTAAGGTCTTCCTCAGCTATATTTTCTTTAGTTGGCGGGCGAGCAAAGATACGTTCAGGAACAGCCACCCGTGTTGGATAACCAACGCCAAAACCAACGATGGGCTTTCCCGTCTTTACATGCAAGCCATTTACCCTTCTTTGAATATCAGGACTGGTATGCCTGGTACCTTCAGTTTGAATAACATCCTGATCTGCCATTAATATTTTCTCTGGTTGATACGGTAGCGTATCGGCCAAAGCCAAAGCTGCCCCTCGCACCGCACCAAAGCCTGTTAAAGATCCACAGTCCCACCCGATAAGGTGCATGTTTTTATTTTCTTCCAGTACATGCTTAAGAGCTTGATTATAGGTTTCATAATCTCGCCGATGAACAAGTAGATAAACGGGTTCATCCCGCTGAGTTTTTGGATGCCATGCGAGGCTATAATCTTTCGCGAGATCATCAGCAATTTTATTTGCACTCCCACCACTTATGACAATAACGGGTACATTATTTTTAGTCAGGCGTGACTCACGATTCTCATTTCTTCCAATGAAGGAAAAGAGCCATTTCTCTGATACATACTTATCTGTTCCCGCAGCAAGCTCTTTGCATACCCCAAGCCGATTTAACAATACTTCCTGCATACGCTTAATGGTGTCAGGATCTTTTGTTTTACCGACAAGAACAGGAGAATATTTACATGCTGCCCGTGTTTTTGGATCCACCCACTGTGGGTTTGGTTGTAAACTAATGGGAGGTAAAAGATTACTTTTTTCGGCGCCTTGCACTGTTTCAGGCAAACTAACCGGCGCTGCTGATTTTAGTGTTGCCTCTAAGGATTCAGGAAAGGATTTGTCATGCCGTATTTCCGGGATCACCGGCACCGTTTTTCGGGTGTGGAGGGCAGTGGACAATAGAAGCGGAGATGAAGGTGGAGGTGAGAATGGACCAGGCTGCACATTGCGAATAGCGCGAAACAGGTTAGATTGATTTGGTGGTAAATTTTCTTTCTCTGAAACGCATTCAGCATTAACAGATGCTTGCGATCGTCTTTTATTTTGTAATGAATCTGTATCAGATAATTTTCTTTTTAAAGAGGACTCAGAATTAAATGGCCGCGGTGATGAATATGAATCATATGATTTTCTATTTATAGGGGATTCATAATGAGGTTGTTGCTGCGGTAAAAAATATGAATCACAGGATTTTCTATACACCTCACTTTGGTCAGATGTATTATTAATGCCAGTAAGAGGAGTACGAAATATAACAGATCCGTTTTCTGTTTTTTCTGTATTATCTGTTTTTTTTGTATTAGAAGACGTTGTATTTATACTATCTATTACTGTCATTTACTTTATCCTGCTATAGCTATTTAAATTAAAAAGATAATATTTTTTATATGGTATTACGTTAATATTTTTCAGGATACATCATAGAATGCTTATTGAATTTTGTAATCGAAAACGCAATAACGTCGACGATATTATATATAATTTTTTTATTAAAAATATCATATAATGCTCATTAAATTTGATATCGCAAAATTTAAGGCCCTGTTGCAAACAGGATAGACTTGTAATTTGACTAAACTGAGGCGGACCTATTTTTCCATACGGGCAATCTGGTGAATCCTTTCTGTGGTCAATATTTCCATAGCACGATCATCCCCCGGGCCTACTGAAAATATGGCATCAGCTATCTGAGGACATGGCATCTGGACGATTGATAACATTTTTGACGGGATGGGGTTTTACTTTAACGCCAGCAGTGTGACGGGTATGAGCGCGCCAAACACCACCACCTGATAAAAACACGCCCACTTTTTGAGCAAATGCGCCGCTGGGCCAGTGATAAACAGGCACAGCGGATGGTCAGGTTTCATCAAGGGTAGTTACGGTGGTGTACGTCGGGATTCAAACAATGCCGAGACGTGCCGGGCAGATGAGTGACGGCGTCCCTGCCGAAAGCGAATGTGTATTGACTTGCACGTTAATCCCGCGTCGGTGCTAAAGCCACAGATCCCACATCAACCCCGTCCCAGATCCACATCAAGCGGGACGTAACCTACGCTCCCAGGGCCCTCCCCGGTATGCTAGTGACCCACCGACTAATTCCCCCATCAGGGGCGCGCGTGGTACATACCAGGACGCATTCCGTGTATCAATTCAAGTAATAGTTATAACGCGGAGACTTCACTGGCGGCACTGAGCTCTGCGGTGCGCTCACCTTACGTCGGTACGGTGGGTTGCTGGTCCGCGCACTGCTCCCCGTTCTCACTGCATGCACTGGAAGTCGTGCCTGCCGTTGTTTTTGGCGCCGATGCATGACAGAATGCGGCTAATATAACCACGAGTTTCGCACCTGTCTGAAAAATGCTAAAAAGTCTGTCATGGAATGAAATG
>CAZBYB010000039.1:0-7653 GCA_964496225.1 uncultured Yersinia sp.
GTCGCCAGCGCTATGGTCCACTGGAAACATGGTTGGGATGCAATAGCAACAAAAAGCATGGAATCCACGTTGCGTTTAAATGATTTTATGACTTGGTTATCTGCTAATTTTCCCGCGCGTTATAATTATATTACTGAATTGGGTGATCCCGTCATGCTCAATAACGGTATGGAATTTGCCGTAACCTACTTTGTGATGCTGATGGTGCTATGCATTTATGGTGGTGGCCGTTATGTCAGCGTTGATTATTGGCTGAAAAAAGCGGTCATACGGCGTTGCTGCATGGATGGCTCTGAAAAAGCGTAATAACAAAATGAAAACGACTCTAGTGATGAAATCTAGCCAGAACATAAAGCAAAGGTACCGCCGGGCTTTGCGCTGGTAGGAAGAACAACACCTCTACGACCTTGTTTCCTCGTGCCTGACTTGGGTACACTGCCATGGCACCGGTGAAAACAGCAGGATGGCAGCAAGGCTATAACACGGGTTTCGACTCAACTAACCGGGCTGAGCCAGTAGTAATCGCATGTGTTCAGTGATGGCAGCTTTGGTAATATCCCGGCTCTGTTGATATAATTTTTTCTGACAGACGGTGCCTGTGTTATTCAAATGGTAACTTAGACTTCTTTTACTCTTTCGATAGTTGCACCTAATGCGCGTAGTTTATCTTCAATGCGCTCATAACCCCGATCGATATGATAAATACGATGTACCAGAGTGACGCCATCAGCGATACATCCAGCCAGCACGAGGCTGGCTGAAGCACGTAAATCAGTCGCCATCACTTGAGCCCCTGAAAGCTGTTCAACACCGTGACAAATGACGGTATTACTCTCAATTTCGGCATGAGCCCCCATTCGAATTAGTTCTGATATATGCATGAAGCGGTTTTCAAAGATGGTTTCCGTAATCATACCCGTTCCTTGAGACACCAGATTCAATAAACTAAATTGAGCCTGCATATCGGTAGGAAAGCCCGGATAGGGTGCTGTACGTAATGTCACTGCTTTTGGTCGTTTACCATGCATGTCCAGCGTTATCCAGTCTTGCCCCGTTTCAATATCTGCACCCGCTTCACGCAGTTTGGCTAATACCACATCCAACGTATCAGAACGTGTGTTGTGGCACCGTATTTTTCCCCTTGAAACCGCCGCGGCCACCAAAAAGGTTCCGGTTTCGATACGATCGGGTAGGACGCGATACACCCCACCTCCAAGACGGTTCACTCCCTGTACTTTGATACAATTTGTCCCCATGCCACTAATATTTGCACCCAACATATTCAAGAAATGGGCAGTATCAATAATTTCCGGCTCACGCGCTGCGTTTTCGATAATGGTTGTTCCTATAGCCAGTGTTGCAGCACTCATGACAGTGACTGTTGCACCAACACTGATTTTATCCATGATGATATGTGCTCCTTTCAACCGCCCCTTGACGACCGCTTTGACATAGCCTTCTTCCAGTTTTATTTGTGCGCCTAATTGTTCCAGCCCGGTAATATGTAAATCTACCGGGCGTGCACCAATAGCGCATCCCCCCGGTAAAGAGACTTGCCCCTGACCAAAGCGGGCTACCAACGGACCTAATGCCCAAATTGAAGCACGCATGATTTTAACCAAATCATAAGGGGCACAGTATTCATGTATCTTACTGGCATCAAGGATAATTGAATCGCCCTGTTCAACTTTAACACCCAACTGACTAAGCAATTTAAGGGTGGTATCAATATCATTCAGTTTTGGCACATTCCGTAATTCTACGGGCTCTTCTGCCAATAATGCGGCGAATAAAATAGGGAGTGCGGCATTTTTTGCACCGGAAATACTCACTTCACCGGTTAAATGGCATCCTCCCTGTACACAAAATGTATCCATAGGGTTATTTCTCTGTGTTATCAAGGGAAAAGCTGCTCGATACCCGCACTTTTAACATTAAAGGCCATGGAGTTTGCGATCACGTTCCCATTCCTGAGGCGTATAAGTTTTGATGGATAAAGCGTGAATACGGTTGTCTGCGATATATTCCATTAATGGCACATAAACAGTTTGCTGCTGCTGCTTACGTGTCATATCTGCAAATAATTCACTGACTATGATCAGCTGGAAATGGCTACCCTCAGCAGTCACATAAATATCCTGAGGTGCTAATTTTTGTATCAGTACAGCTTTAATTTCATCATTGATGTTCATGCTATTTAATCTTGTTTAAATGGGGTTTTTCATCAGTTTTAACCTTGCTGCGTTGTCGTACCACTTCAAAAAGACAAACACCCGTAGCAACCGAAATATTAAGACAGGAAACTGTGCCAGCCATGGGAATAGTAATGAGTTCATCACAGTGGTCGCGCGTCAGACGACGCATGCCCTCTCCTTCAGCGCCCATGATCAACGCCATGGCGCCCGTCATTTCAGTGTGATACAAGGACCTGGACGTTTCGCCATCGGCCTGCGCGCCTACCAGCCAGACATGATGCTGTTGTAACAAACGCAGGGTACGGGCCAGATTAGTGACTCTAATCAGAGGAACATTTTCTGCCGCCCCACTGGCGACTTTTTTGGCAGCAGCATTTAACTGAGCAGAACGATCGTGTGGGACAATAACCGCATGAACGCCAGCGGCATCGGCGCTACGTAAACAGGCACCCAAATTATGGGGATCAGTCACCCCATCCAGTATCAATAAAAAAGGGATATCAAGTTGTTCCAATAAGGGAGGCAGGTCGCTCTCCTGATACTGCCGTCCTGCTTTTATTTTAGCGACAATGCCCTGATGTACCGATCCTTGCACCTGTTTGTCCATAAATTGCGCACTCACTGATTGCAAGGCTAAGCCATTGGCTTTGAGTTCTGCCATTAACGGTTGTAGGCGCCGATTATTTTTCTCTTTGACAATAAAAATTTCCAAAAAACGTTGCGGCTCACGATCCAGAAGCGCTTTGATGGCATGAATTCCGTAAATTATTTCACTCATGATATTTTTTAATCATTCTTAAAGATAATAAAAATTTATATAATATTCAATTAATTTATTGAAATGACGCGTTTTATTGTCATCGATTAATACGTTAGTTGCGTACTGCCTTTCTGGGGTGTTTTCCTGGAGTATTCGCGACGATTGCCTTTATTTTCTTTGCCGTTTTTTGCGTTTTTTGCGTTTTTTTCTTGTTTTTACTACCTGCGGTACGGACAGATTTTGCGTTATTAGCTTCCGTGTTTCCTTGTGCGTTGGGCACTTTTTTATTCCGCCGCTTGGCCTGTTTTTTATCCGTCGCATGATCTCCGGCCCCAGCACGTAATTGATGTTTTATTTGCTCACGCTTGGTTTTACCTGCACCACGTGGCTTACGCGTACTGGAAATTAATGTAAAATCGATTTTGCGTTCGTCTGTGTGCACCGCGGCTACACGAATTTTCACAGCATCACCCAACCGATAAATTTGACCAGAAGATTCACCGATTAAGCGTTGTCCGATATTATCATAGCGCCAGTAATCATTATTCAGACTGGATACATGTACCAGACCGTCAATGAATAAATCATCCAGACGTACGAAAAAACCAAATCCGGTGACGCTGGCTACAATACCGTTAAAGGTTTCTCCAACGTGATCCCGCATAAAATCGCATTTGAGCCAGTCAGCAACGTTACGTGTTGCGTCATCGGCCCGGCGTTCAGTCATTGAACAATGTTGTCCCAATTGTAACATTTCTTCAGCATCACTATGCCATCCGCCACCGGGGGTTGTGCGTTCGCTTGAGGGTGCGTTTCCTTGCGCTAACTGATACTTAATTGCACGATGCATAACTAAGTCTGGATAGCGGCGGATCGGTGAGGTGAAATGCCCATAAGAGGATAGCGCCAGCCCAAAATGACCTCGATTTTCTGGGTCATAAATCGCTTGTTTCATCGATCGCAATAACAGGGTTTGTAACATCTCATGATCAGGGCGATCAGCGATTTTATCCATTAATATGGCATAATCTTTGGGCCGTGGCTTCATACCTCCACCCAGTGTTAACCCCAGTTCATTGAGTACGGTGCGCAGTGCCGTCATGGAATCATTCCCGGGCTGATCATGTACACGAAATAATGCAGGCTCATTGCGCTTTTCAATAAAACGGGCCGCCGCGATATTGGCTAAAATCATACATTCTTCAATTAATTTATGCGCATCATTACGTACGCCAGGTTCAATGCGTTCAATACGTCGCTCGGCATTAAAGATAAATTTCGCTTCAGGTGTTTCAAAGGCAATGCCACCACGTTCAACACGAGCTTGCTCCAGGATCTTATACATGGCGTGCAGCTCTTCAAGCTGACTGACCAGCGGACGATACTGTGCACGCAGCCCTTCATCACCATCAAGGATCTGCCAGACTTTGGTATAGGTCAGGCGGGCATGAGAGCTCATAACGGCTTCATAGAACTTCCATGAGGTGAGCTTTCCCTGGTGTGAAACCGTCATTTCACACACCATACACAAGCGATCAACCTGTGGATTGAGAGAACAAAGACCATTAGAAAGGATTTCTGGTAACATCGGAACAACCTGAGACGGAAAATAAACAGAATTTCCCCGGCTGCGGGCTTCATCATCCAGTGCAGTTTGTGGACGAACATAATAGCTGACATCAGCAATGGCGACCCACAGACGCCACCCCCCACTGCGCTTTTGTTCACAATAGACCGCATCATCAAAATCACGGGCATCTTCACCATCAATCGTGACTAAAGGCAATTGACGTAAATCGATACGCCCGGCTTTAGCTACTTCAGGAACCTGCTCCTTAAAATTTGCAATCTGTTTTTCTACGTCAAGTGGCCATATGTGTGGAATTTCATGAGTACGAAGCGCTATCTCTACCGCCATACTCGTTCCCATAGTATCACCGAGAACTTCAACAATTTTACCTACCGCTTTAGTGCGACGAGTTGGGCGCTGAACCAACTCAACCACGACAACATAGCCCATTCTGGCACCACAAACGGCATCCGCTGGGATAAGAATATCAAAACTGAGCCGACTGTCGTCTGGCACGACAAAACCGGTACCGGCATCGGTAAAATAACGACCCACGATTTGGCTGTTTTTCGGTATTAATATCCGGACAATACGTGCTTCACGACGCCCTTTATGATCAGACGCAAGGGGTTGCACTAATACTACGTCACCATGGATTGCGCTTTTCATTTGCTCAAAGGAAAGATACAGATCATCTTTACTGCCCTCTGGGCGCAAAAAGCCATAGCCATCACGATGACCCATGACCGTACCACGTAGTAAATCTAATCGCTCTGGCAAGGCATAACACTGACGACGGGTAAATACCAATTGCCCATCACGCTCCATGGCACGCAGGCGGCGACGCAATGCCTCTATTTGCTCGTCACTGGATAGGTTAAGTTCCAGCGCCAGTTCTTCTCTGCTGGCTGGCGTTTTACGCTGCGTAACATGCGCTAAAATAAACTCTCTGCTTGGAATGGGTGATTCATATTTTTCTGCTTCTCGTTCATGAAAGGGATCTTGTGACATTGCGCTTTCTCCATTGTCATTAGCATCTAAACAATCCTGATTCAGTGAAGACACTATTCAACAGATAACAACTCACAGCCTCTGCCTGGTATCAGTTTATTCTGCCCAATATTAACTCAATTCATTATTTTTCTATGATATCAATGGAAGATTTAATCATTTTTAAAATAAATTAATCGATAAAATTCATTAAACCTGAAAAGGATCACGCAGGATAATCGTTTCTTCGCGATCCGGGCCGGTAGAAATAATATCAACGGGTATTCCTGTCAGTTCTTCAACTCTCTTGATGTAAGCTAATGCAGCTTGAGGTAACTGACGGTGATCCTTGATACCGAAAGTCGTTTCTACCCAGCCCGGTAACGTTTCGTAAACAGGTTCAATAGCATCCCAATTTTCAGTAACCAGAGGCGTAATATTGACGGTATGGCCCTCTGGCATGCGATAACCGGTACAAATTTTTATTTCCTGAAAACCATCCAGAACATCCAGTTTGGTCATGCAGAAACCAGAGAGCGAGTTAAGCTGAATGGATCGGCGCACAGCAACAATATCCAGCCAACCCGTACGGCGGCTACGGCCGGTGGTAGCGCCATATTCATGACCTTTGTTGCGCAGGAATTCACCCGTTTCATTAAACAATTCTGTTGGGAAAGGGCCAGCGCCTACGCGCGTGGAATACGCTTTAACAATGCCAAGAACATAATCCACATAACGCGGGCCGAAACCAGAACCGGTTGCGACGCCACCTGCAGTCGTATTGGAAGAAGTGACATAAGGGTAAGTACCATGATCAATATCGAGCAGCGTGCCTTGAGCACCTTCGAACATGATAAATTCACCCTGTTTACGAGCATTATCCAGTAATTCAGGCACATCGATAACCATTGCCGTCAAAATATCGGCAACAGCCAGTATTTCATCCCGTACTGTCTGATAGTCAACGGCTTCCTGTTGGTAGTAATGCACCAACTGGAAATTATGATACTCCATAATTTCTTTTAATTTAGTGGAAAAAATGTCTTTATTGAATAAATCCCCAACACGTAAACCACGGCGCGCGATTTTATCTTCATAGGCAGGACCGATACCACGACCCGTCGTTCCTATGGCTTTTGTACCACGGGCTTGTTCACGCATTCTGTCCAGAACAACATGATAAGGCAGAATTAATGGACAGGCTTCAGAAAGCAGGAGCCGCTCACATACCGGAACACCATAGGCTTCAAGTTCAGAAATTTCTTTCATTAATGCATCAGGTGATACGACGACGCCGTTACCAATAATGTTTGTAACATTATTACGCAAAATACCGGAAGGGATTAAATGAAGAACGGTTTTTTTACCATTAATCACCAGGGTATGGCCTGCATTATGGCCACCCTGATAGCGCACCACATATTTAGCCTGTTCTGTCAGGAGATCGACAATTTTTCCTTTACCTTCATCACCCCATTGCGTACCCAGTACAACAATATTTTTACCCATATCAACATCGCCGGATAACTTAAAAAAGAATTCTAACATCTCCTTGGCAGGCTTTCAGTTCTTTTCAATTCTTACTTGTAACGCAAGCTTGTGCAGGGAATATTCTTGCTTACAGCGTGTGGTCAACGACCAGCTCAGGTATGAATGACTCCTGACCTGCAGGGCAGGAGCGTTGACCGATTCCACCAAGCTCCTCCAGAAGCCGAAATAGGCCCTTTAGTAAATGAGAGAAAGAATTTTGTATCGTGTAAGTAATGATCATACGTCAAAATAGAAAAGGCCCATGGTTGGGCCTTAATAGCGTATCACATGAGATAATCAGGGTGCTGATACCGATTTATCGGGAGCACGCATATGACGGAAGAAATTACTGTCTGGACTTAATACCATCACGTCCTGTCCGTTACTGTTAAAACTCCGTTCATAAGCACGCAGGCTGCGGATAAAAGCATAGAAATGCGGATCCTGACTAAAGGCGTCAGCAAATAATCGCGCCGCCTGTGCATCGCCCGATCCCCTGATAATACGCGCCTGACGTTCTGCTTCGGCCAATGTGCGTGTTACCTCGTAGTCTGCCATGGCACGCAATTTTTCGGCTTCTGCCGCACCTTGAGAACGATGACGACCGG
>CAZBYB010000039.1:7663-9414 GCA_964496225.1 uncultured Yersinia sp.
TCACGTTCTGCGCGCATTCTCTGGAAAATCGCATCGGAGACTTCAGTGGGTAAATTAATTTGTTTAATACGCACATCCACCACTTCGATGCCTAATGCCGCCATACTGTTCGGGTTAATGGCGGGTGCTTCCTGAGTTTCTCGTGCAACACGTGCCGCAACAACAGAAGCAATCGCATCATCCGCTTCTGTAGTAATCGCTTCATCATCCACAGTTCCCGTGTTGAGTGAATTACGCACATCGGTTGTCAGTTTACCTCGGGAATCAGTGACAATGTCTTTGACATCCAGCCGGCCAATTTGAGAGCGTAAACGGTCACTGAATTTGCGTTTCAGTAACACTTCAGCTTGAGAAACGTCCCCTCCACCAGTGGCAAGATAGTAAAGACTGAAATCACTGATGCGCCATTTCAGGTAAGAATCAACAATCAGATCCTTCTTTTCTTTAGTCACAAAACGATCAGCCTGATTGTCCATGGTCTGAATGCGCGCATCCAACATTTTCACTGATTCAATAAACGGAAATTTAAAATGTAGTCCGGGTACGTAAACCAGTGGCTTGTTTTCATTATTACGCAGTACCTTACCAAAACGTAGCACAATGCCCCGTTGGCCTTCCTGAACCACAAACAGTGAGGTATACAATACGGCCATGACCACTATCACGATAGGTGCAAAAGATTTATGCATCGATTATTCCCTCCCCATGCGTGCGGTATCATCACGCTGAATGTTAGTTCGACGCTGATCCATGACACTTTGATTAAAACCAACCTCTGTTGTATTCAGGTCATGATTTTTATTAACAGAAGCTGGTATTCCCTGATGAATATGTGCTTTTTTATCATCATCTGGGGCCTTGGTGGGGGCTGTTTGCCCACGCAATAGGTGATCTAATGGTAGTACCATTAGATTGTTGCCTTTGTCGTTTATCAGAACTTTACGGGTATGACTGAGTACTTTTTCCATTGTTTCAATGTACAGACGTTCACGGGTAATTTGTGGCGCAGATTTATATTCAGGCAACAATTTAGCAAAACTTGCCACTTCCCCTTGAGCCTCTAGTATGGTACGTGATTTATAAGCTCGGGCATCTTCTAACAAACGCTGTGCCCGTCCGTTCGCCCGGGGCTGAACCTCATTAGCATAAGCTTCAGCTTCCCGAATGTACTGTTGTTCATTCTCGCGCGCCGCAATAGCATCATCAAAAGCCGCTTTGACTTCTTCCGGAGGACGTGCGGTCTGGAAATTCACATCAAGCAGAGTAATGCCTGTGTTATAGGGTCGAATGGTTTCGTCAAGAACACGTTGTGTGTCACTACGCACAATAGTACGGCCTTCAGTCAGAATTTTGTCCATGGTGTACTTACCGATAATGCCACGAACCGCGCTATCCGTTGCCTGACGCAAGCTGTCATCTGGCTGAGTGACGCTAAACAGATAAGCGGCCGGGTCTGTTACTCGGTACTGCACATTCATCTCCACTTTCACCACATTTTCATCAGAGGTTAACATAACACCCGAGGCTGCCAGCTCACGCACAGATTCAACATTAACCGGGGTAACGTCGTCAATAAAAGTGGGCTTCCAGTTTAAACCCGGTAGGACAATATGACTTAATTTACCCAAACGTGTTACCACACCCCGTTCAGCCTCTCTGATGGTATAAAGACCACTAACAGCCCAAATTATCACCATTATTATCATAATAGCGCCAAGGATACGCCCACCCATGCCCGGTTGTGCCGTATT
>CAZBYB010000039.1:9424-19468 GCA_964496225.1 uncultured Yersinia sp.
TATCATCCAGATCAGGAGGTCCCTGATCGCGACCTCCTTTATTTCCCCCAGAGTTGCCGCCTTGGTTATTGCTGCTTCCCCACGGGTCGCGGTCCTGTCCGTTATTGCCGGGCTGATTCCACGCCATGTTTTAACTCCATTTTTGCTATGAATGAGTTTTTTAAAAAAAACGCCTGCAAGATCATCAGATCGTCTATCAAATGATAAAAAAATCTACTCAACCTCATCCTGCTGGGTTTGCTGCGATACGGGCTGACTATTACCATGATAATGGTTCATCCCACAACTTACGTTATTGTTGTGGTGTGATACTGGACGTGAAGGCACCACAGTTGAAATAGCATGTTTATATACAGCCTGACTGACTGTATTTTTCAATAAAATAACAAACTGGTCAAAAGATTCAATCTGACCTTGTAATTTAATACCATTGACTAAATAAATAGAAACTGGAACCCGTTCACGACGCAACGCGTTCAGAAACGGATCCTGTAAAGATTGCCCCTTAGCCATTTTGATTTTCCTTACTTTGTGTGTAATTTTAAGAAACCCTTGAGGGTCAAAAAATAAATTGCATAAAAAACCGCAGGTTGATGAAATATTCAACCAATACTTTTTTAATTTTACACCATCACTCAATCTATGCACTAACAACCGTTAGTACTTGCTTTAACGCTTCCTGCAAATTATGGCTTTGCAGCCAATGCACGGTATTCCAGCCTCGTAACCAAGTTATTTGTCGCTTGGCCAGTTGGCGTGTTGCACAAATACTACGATAAACCATTTCATCATAATGAGTTTCACCTGATAAATATGACCACATTTGTCGGTATCCCACACTACGAATAGACGGCAAATTTATGTGCAAATCACCACGATCAAAGAGCTTCTGAACTTCTTGTTCAAATCCGGCATCCAGCATCTGGTGAAAGCGGGATTCGATACCCTGATGCAACAACTCACGGCTGGCAGGCAAAACCGCAAATTGATGAACCTGGTAAGGTAAGATTTCACCAGGAATTTTGTTCAACTCAGTTAACGTCTTACCTGAGATAAAAAAAACCTCCAGTGCCCTGGAGAGCCGTTGAGGATCATTGGGATGAATGCGCCGGGCAGAAACGGGATCAATTTTTGCCAGGCGTTGGTGTAATGCACCCCAGCCAAGCTCTGTTGCCTGTTGTTCTATATGCCTTCGCACCACAGGATCCGCGCAAGGCAGTGGTGATAAGCCCTCCAATAATGCTTTAAAATACAGCATAGTGCCACCGATCAGCAAAGGAATACGTCCAACCTTAGTGATTTGTGCCATTTCCTGGAGAGCATCCTTGCGAAAAGATGCCACTGAGTAATATTCAGCAGGATCACAAATATCAATCAGTCGATGAGGAAAAAGTGCTAATTCTTCAGCAACAGGTTTTGCTGTACCAATATCCATACCACGATAAATTAAGGCAGAATCCACACTGATCAGTTCCACAGGAAGATAGCGGCTAAGTGCTATTGCCAGTGCCGTTTTACCACAGGCAGTAGGACCCATGATAAAAAGAGCAGGAGGGAAGGCATGGTGATTGAATTCGCTCATGTGTTAAGCATGGCTATGACAGCCTGTATATCAACATATTGCAATAACTTTGCTGGTGGGTGTTGCACCCATTGTGGGCAAAGACGTTCAAGATCAGTCAGTAATTGTATCGCTTGAGAGAGATTAAATACCCTGTGGTCATAATCGAATTGATCTGCCATCCATATTGCCAGTATCTCCGGTGATATATCCTGATGTTGAGATAGATAAGTTAACATTGCCGGTATCAGTTTTTGTAAATTTTGTTGGCGTAACGGTAAAGGTACGGCACATAACATGGCCCGCTTATGTTCAATAACCAGATCAATCCCCATCGTGTTCAGTAAAGCTTGGTGGCCAACACAGGCGGCGATTTCGCTTGCATTCAGGATTAGCTTCAAGGGAATTAACAATGGTTGGCGACAGAGCCCTTGTGTTGGCGGGATAAATTGTGCCTGTTTAAGCAGGCGAGCAGCAACGGTTAATGCTATTAATGCCAAATCATCCTGGTATTCAATCAAGGCATAACAAGGGGGATAAATAGTTAATACACGTCCAAAGCTGTCACGGGGACTTTGTAAGGATATTTTGTCTGTTTGCTGTAAGCTGCTTTCAGTTTGGCTGGCTACTGATTTGTTTGCGGCAATTTCTCGGGTTTGCAATAAGGAACGATAGAGTTCTCCCTGTTGTTTCTGATAAGGCTTATCCGAATAGTAGCGTGATACAACGTGTTCACGCACTGTTGCTGATAAAGCCCCTGCAGTGACGGCCATTTCTGATGGCCCAGACAATGCGGGTGGGCTGGGTTCATAGGGTTGTGAATATTTATTGCACCCCGCTGCAAGCCGGTTATCCGGTTGTCTGCACACTTTATATTGCAGTGCATTTTTATCACGCTTCATGTGAGATGCAGTGAATTGTTGTAATACCTTCACCACCGCCTGATAGATAAAATCATGCACCAACCTGGCCTGGTAAAAACGAACTTCATGCTTGGCAGGATGCACATTGACATCAACCTGATGAGGATCTATCTCAAGGTAAAGTATGTAAGCCAACTGCTGTCCTGCTTGCATCTGATCCTGATGGGCTTGTTGAATGGCATGACTGATAATTTTGTCACGTACAATACGCTTATTAACATAAAAATAGTGTATTTCTCCCGGTATTCGTACGCCATCAGGTCGGGATATCCAACCATTAATAGCCAAATCACCATGTTGCCAATCTACTGACAACGCATGCTGTAAAAATACAGGGCCGCAAATACCGGTCAAACGTCGCTCGTGCTGAGATTGATTATCCGGATCAGCCGCGCGATACTGACGCACCCGTTTACCATTATGATGTAAAATAATAGTGACATTAAAACGCGCCAAGGCAACGCGACGGATGACTTCATCAATATGCGCAAATTCAGTTTTTTCTGTGCGCATGAACTTGCGTCGGGCCGGCGTATTATAAAACAGATCCAGCACTTCAACGGTACTGCCTGGTGGATGTGATGCGGGTTTTATGGTTGTCACTCTATCGCGTCCTTCTGCGTAAACCTGCCAGGCTTGCGCTTGTGTGGCGGTACGTGACGTGAGTGTAAGGCGTGATACTGCACTGATACTGGCCAGCGCTTCTCCACGAAATCCCTGGCTTTTAATCGCCTGTAAATCTTCCAGTGAGCTTATTTTACTGGTGGCATGGCGTGCCAGCGCTAATGACAACTCTTCTTTATCGATACCACAGCCGTTATCACGAATACGCATCAGACTGAGACCACCGCGCTCGATCTCAATCTCGATTTGCGTCGCCCCCGCATCCAGACTGTTCTCGACCAACTCTTTAACCACAGCGGAAGGCCGCTCCACCACTTCACCAGCAGCAATCTGATTAGCAAGCTGTGGCGGTAATAATTGAATTGGCATGGTAATCCTTGTCCGTTTTAAGGCGGTAAAACAGGTAAAGGAATGGCTAACATCTGACCAATGTGTACCTGGCCTGACTTAATTTTATTAACCCGCTGTAATTCGTTCATACTAACACCGTATCTCACCGCAATCGCAGATAATGTATCACCCCGTTTGACCGTATGTTTAATTGTTTTCTTTAACGTGTTTTTCGATGGTTTAGTCTGAATGAATACATTTCTTGCATCCACCTGTTCAGATTGATTATTTTCAGCACTAAGAATTGGTCCAGGTTGTCTCAAATGATCAATGAAGGGCCGCAAGCGGCTATCTACTGTACCAGTCTGTTGCGTTTTTTTTTGTGCTGTCATTTGTAACGAGTATGCCTGAAAATAAGCGCGTAAGCCTTTATAAATGGCCTGTACCAGTTTATCTTGATAGTGCTCCGTGCTGAGTAAGCGTTCCTCAAGATTGTTACTAATAAATCCTGTTTCAATCAATAGCGATGGAATGTCTGGTGAACGCAATATGCCTAAACTGGCGTGTTCAGGATGCTGTTTGTGAATCCGGGAAATATCCTGCAACTCACGCAATACCTTTACCGCTACCTCGTACCCTACCCGCTGAGAGTGGCCAAACTGGAGATCCAGTACCGCCTGGCTCAGATAAGGATCGGCAAGTGTATTGGCCAGCATGGTACCCACACCACCCAACAGTTCAGACTGTTTTTCATGCTGTTCCAACCAATTACCCATTTCACTGTTAGCTCTACGGTTTGATAGTACCCAGACAGATGAGCCCGTTGCACTACGATTGGGAGCTGCATCGGCATGGATGGAGATCAAAATATCTGCCCCATGTTGACGTGCGATATCAGAACGCTTTATCACAGAAACAAAATAGTCGCCCGTGCGTGTCAATACTGGCTCAAACATGGGATCACGCTTTAATACCTGACTTAATTTTTGCGTGATACTCATGGTCAGCTTTTTCTCTTGCAGGCCATTGATACCGATAGCACCAGGATCCTGACCACCGTGACCGGCATCAATAGCCACAACTATACGATGGCCCCTGGAATTCACTGCCATTTTTACGGGATGAGCAGCATGACGGCTACGAACACGATCAGACTTTTTGATAACAGCAGATTTTTGAGTATCACTATTACGTCCAGGATGATGATCAGTCTTACGGGATGACGATACGATGGTTTGGTTATTTTGATCTTCAGTTAAGGTCAATACTAATCGATAGCGATTATCTTGTGATTGTGTGATTGCATGCACTGTCACTTTTTTGGCAAGTTCAATCACCAAACGGGTCTTTTCTTTACTCTTGGACGGGCTGGAACGAATTCTTTTTACTAAATTCGCTCCACTGAATGTCAAAGGCAGCCCTACGATATTCCCATACTGCCCGAGCTCAAGCACAATACCTTCTGATCCATACAAAGGGAATAAAGCGTATATTGGACGATCATCAGAACTGAAGATAATGCGCGTGTTACGCTCTCCGGGGTAAACCTTGACATCCGTTAATCGGGTCGCTGACACCGATAAACTGATCAAGGCCAAAAAAATCATGAGACCTCTTGCAATTGCATATTTTTCCCAGGCAAGCATCGTTCAAGTTATCCTAAGATACGCATTAAACGAGAAAAAATATTGATACCCTGCTCAGACACTGCAACCAGATGCGCCTGACGGTGCATCTCCTGAAAAAACAAATGGAGTTCGATATCCGGTTCAGGCAAAAATCCTGCGCCTCGCTGTGGCCACTCCACAAGACAAATTCCTTGCTGATCAAAATAATCACGCATTCCCATAAATTCCAACTCTTGCACATCAGCAAGGCGATACAGATCAAAATGATAAATCATTCTTGTGGGCAAATCATACGGTTCAACGAGTGTGTAGGTTGGACTTTTCACATTCCCTGGATAACCCAATTCGCGAAGAAAACCACGACTGAAGGTTGTTTTCCCGGATCCTAACACGCCGAATAAATAAATCACGCAGGCCTGGTCGCAGGCACGGGCCATTGCAGCACCCAATGCAATGGTCGCGGCTTCATCCTCTAAAGGCAAAATGATTTTCTTCATTGAAAAAAAGTAACCGGCCCTATGGTAAACTGATGCCAATCCGTTTTATTTTGGCCCACCATGACGCAAGCTCTCGATCTGGAACAATTAGCTCAACATATCAAGAAATGGGGCCACTCGCTAGGATTCCAGCAAGTTGGTATTTGTGATACTGACCTGACATCGGAAGAACCGCGCCTGCAGGCTTGGCTGGATAAACAATATCATGGAGAAATGGCATGGATGGCACGCCATGGCATGCTGCGTGCCCGTCCTCATGAATTAGTGCCTGGGACATTACGGGTCATCAGCGTACGCATGAACTATTTATCCGCCAAGGCCAGCTTTGCCAGTACGCTTAATAATCCTGAGCTGGGTTATATCAGCCGCTATGCATTAGGCCGAGATTATCACAAGTTATTACGCCAGCGATTAAAAAAATTAGGTCACTACATTCAAGAATACTGCAGTCAAATTCATTTTCGGCCGTTTGTGGATTCAGCACCCGTAATGGAACGGCCCCTTGCGGCTAAAGCTGGGCTGGGTTGGGTTGGTAAACATTCACTGCTATTAAATCATGAAGCAGGTTCATGGTTCTTTCTTGGTGAATTATTGATCGATATTCCGCTACCATTGGACACACCCGTACAGGAACAATGCGGTCGCTGCGTAGCCTGCATCACCATTTGCCCTACAGGTGCTATCGTTGCGCCTTATACCCTGGATGCACGTCGTTGTATCTCTTATCTTACCATTGAATTGGCTGGCGTTATCCCTCAGGAGTTACGTTCATTAATCGGTAATCGCATCTATGGCTGTGACGACTGTCAGTTGATTTGCCCATGGAATCGTTTTGCACGGCTCAGCGAAGAAAGGGATTTTAATCCCCGCACGGTATTACATGCTACTGAATTATTGGAATTATTTTTCTGGGATGAGAAAACCTTTCTGGCAGAAACCACCGGCTCAGCCATACGCAGGATCGGTTACTTACGCTGGTTACGCAATATATCCGTTGCTCTGGGAAATGCCCCTTACCGGGATGCCATTGTTCTGGCATTACAAAAGCGCAGAGGATACCACTCGATGTTAGATATACATATTGAATGGGCTATTAATCAACAGTTAGCCCGACGAGCCGGTCAATCTGTTGAAGTTCAAACGTTACGAAAAAAACGACTGATCAATGCCATTAAAAAAGGCCTGCCTCGAGATGCATAACATTATTCGTTAACTTTTTTGCGATAAATTCCCTGGGTTATCTGTGTATAAAAATAAAAATACCTTTCCAATCAAGTAAGAAAAAAAATACAAGCGTTCGGCTTAGCATTTTTATACAAACTAATACCTAGTAAGATCATCAAGATAAAATAGGTTGTCTGCAATAACGCAAACGCATTATCCATTGTGGGACAATAATAAATCTGTGGATAAGTCTGTTGAGAAATCTAATTGACTATGTAAATGCACGGCAGAATAAAGAAGATTATTTATCTTGAAATCATCACTCATTGACAGAGCCCGTAAAGCGCTATGAACAGGCTCATGGCGTTAAATTTGTCAATATTGCGCATTATATATTTATAAAATACTGGCGATAATAAGCCAATTCCGCCACTGATTCACGAATATCATTCAGTGCTTGATGAGTATTTTGCTTTTTAAAGCCCGGTAAAATCTCAGGTTTCCAGCGACAGGCAAGTTCTTTTAATGTACTGATATCCAGACACCGATAATGAAAATAGGCTTCCAGGTGCGGCATATAACGAAATAAAAACCGGCGATCCTGACTGATACTGTTACCACACATGGGTGATTTACCAGCAGGAACCCACTGTTGTAAAAATGCAAGAGTCTGTAATTCTGCTTCCTTATCATCAAATAAGCTATTTTTAACCCTTGCAACTAAACCACTACCGGTATGCGTACGGACATTCCAGTCATCCATTAAACTCATTTGTTCATCAGATTGATGTATCGCTAATACTGGGCCTTCTGCCAGAATATTGAGATTGATATCAGTGATTAAAGTCGCTATTTCTATAATCCGGTCACGTTCTGGATCAAGACCAGTCATTTCCAGATCAAGCCAAATTAAATTATTTTCATTTTGAGTCATGATCTTCTCTGCCCGTGTGCCACATCATGTGCTTACCTCGATTAACTTTCTCTGACTACAATAGTGATATTACACAATCGCTGATATTTTAGTTCAGGAAAAACCAGATCACCCGTTAAATTTCTTGCAAAACTCGCTGTAGAGAAACATGTCAGGAAAGCTAAAAAACCAGAACATAACGCTGATTTTTTTACCAGATAACAACGAATACTATCAGAGTGATTCAGAACACGAGAACACTAAGGAGCACAGTGAGCAAGCATCAACTATCAAAACATCAACAACGTCAGTTAAACCTGAACCATCAACGCCGATTACGTTATTCCGACAAAAAATCTGAGTCTGGTTGCCTGTCCGGTAATGAACAGGAAGGCATTGTCATCAGCCGCTTTGGCCAACATGCACAGGTTGAATCCGCAGAGGGTGTCCTGTATCACTGCAATATCCGCCGCACCATTAGCTCTTTGGTTACCGGTGATAGGGTAGTGTGGCGTGCTGCAAACTCGCCACAAGAGGCTGTCCAACTCAAGGGAATCATTGAGGCTGTACATAAGCGGACCTCGATACTGGCACGACCTGATGTTGATGGTAGAACCAAACTTATCGCCGCCAATATTAATCAAATAGTGATTGTTGTTGCTATGTTACCGGCAACCTCACTGAATATTGTTGATCACTATCTGGTCGCTGGAGAAAGCCTGAATATTGAGCCTATGATCGTTTTAAATAAAATCGATCTATTCGCTGCACAAGAGCGCAAGGCCATTGATAATATAATGGATATTTACCGTCAGATCCCTTATCGCGTCTTTGAGGTTTCCAGTCAGACATCTGAAGGAATGCATGCTTTTGAACAGGCTTTAAGTGAACGTGTGAGTATTTTTGTTGGGCAATCCGGTGTTGGTAAATCCAGTTTACTGAATGTTCTGTTAGCCCCAAGTGAGCAATACACGCAGACGGGCGCACTTTCTGATCATTCAGGGCTTGGGCAACATACTACCACTAGCACGCGTTTATATCATTTCCAAAAAGGGGGGGATGTTATTGACTCTCCCGGAATACGGGAATTTGGGCTATGGCATTTAACGCCAGAACAAATTACTCACGGGTTTATTGAGTTCCGTCATTACTCGGGAAAATGCAAATTCCGCGATTGCACCCATAGTAATGACCCTGGCTGTGCAATACGTGAAGCTGTCGCATGTGGCCAGATTGCCGCAGAGCGATGGCAAAATTATCATGGCATTATGGAAAGCATAAAACATAAAATAAAAGAAATTCCATCAATCCAACGTTAGTTTCATTACAGTGCGCTTAAAAATTTTTATACTGTGTCTTTTTTATCAATTCAGGAGTCATCGTGTTAAATAACATCAAGATAAAACTACAATATTTAATTCCGAAACAATTAATGAGTCATATTGCAGGCTGGATTGCCAATCAACAAGCAGGTTGGTTGACGCAACTTCTCATTAAGACGTTTGCGCGTTATTACCATGTCGATATGACCCAGGCGCATAATCCAGAATTTTCATCATATCGCACTTTTAATGAATTTTTTGTTCGCCCACTGCGTAGCGGTATACGGCCCATCATCAGTGATCCTGATATCCTTACCTTTCCGGCTGACGGCACCATCAGCCAGCTTGGTACTATCCAGCAAGGAAAACTCATACAAGCCAAGGAACACAATTACAGTCTGGAGGCATTGTTAGCGGGTAACTGTCATCTGGAAAACGAATTTCAGGATGGTTTGTTTATCACTATTTACCTGGCTCCACCCGATTATCATCGAGTACACATGCCTTGTGACTCGGTATTACGTGAAATGATCTACGTACCTGGCGATTTATTTTCTGTTAGTCCACTGACCACAGCGAATATCCCCAACTTGTTTGCACGTAATGAGCGTGTCATTTGCGTGTTTGATACTGCATACGGCACAATGGCACAGATCCTGATCGGTGCTACCATTGTCGGCAGTATTGAAACTCTGTGGGCGGGGACTATATCGCCCCCACGTGAAGGCATCATTAAACGTTGGACCTATCCACCAGCAGGAGATGAAGGCGCCATTCATTTGCACAAAGGCCAGGAAATGGGCAGATTTAAGCTCGGTTCAACTGTTATTAATCTGTTTTCTCCCGGCAGGATTACGTTTTCTACACAGTTGCACAGCGGAACCGTCGCACGCATGGGGACAATGTTAGCGCAGACAACAACAGTGCCTTCATCATCTTAACTTATAGAAGATAGGGCTCCTTGCAGGAATACAGGTTCATGAACCCCATCAGGCGCGATCAACGGGAAAAGCCATGACATCGCTGAGTCTCTGCGCGCCTAATGCCAGCATCACCAAACGATCTACCCCCAACGCAACCCC
>CAZBYB010000040.1:0-5073 GCA_964496225.1 uncultured Yersinia sp.
GAGCTAAGCGGGATCGAACCGCTGACCTCTTGCATGCCATGCAAGCGCTCTCCCGGCTGAGCTATAGCCCCAATTTTCTTAAACAACGCCCGGTCCGGGGCGGATGATATGAAACCCGTCAAATACTGTCAACGGTTAAATCCATTTTTTAAACTGGGCGTTGAAAAAAACAGCGTACCTGGCCCGCCTGTTTTATTGTTCTGATTCACCCTGGGCCATCCATGCCAGCGCTTTATCAATACGTGCCAGGGTGCGCCCCTGACCAAGCGCATGTACGGTGACATCCATACCTGGAGATTGACTGCCACCGGTAATGGCAACACGCAGTGGCATACCCACTTTCCCCATGCCGATCCCCAAGGTATCAGCGGTATTTTGAATGGCCTGGTGCACTTGCGCCACGGTCCAGTCACTGATGTGTGCCAGTTGGACACGGACGCTTTCCAGGGGCTCACGTGCTGGTAGGGACAAATATTTTTTTGCTGCCTGGTCATCAAACTGCTCAGGTTCTTCATAAAAATAGCGACAGGTGCTGGCCATTTCTTTCAGTGTCTTACAGCGATCGCTCAGCAATTTGACCACGTCAACCAACGATGGGCCCTGACGAGTGTCCATGCCTTGCTGGCGGATGTGCCAGTCCAGATAGACGGCCACCTGCTCTGCCGGCAGGTGTTTGATGTAATGATGGTTAAGCCAGAGCAATTTTTCATTATTAAAGGCACTGGCAGATTTACTGAGAGAATCCAGAGTAAACCATGCTTTCATGTCATCAACGGAGAAGATCTCACGATCGCCATGGGACCAACCCAGGCGCACCAGGTAGTTCAGTAATGCTTCAGGCAGGTAGCCATCATCCCGATACTGCATGACGCTGACGGCGTCATAACGTTTTGACAGTTTTTTGCCATCACCATCCAGAATCATGGACACATGCGCATACTCCGGCACGGGAGCGCCCAATGCTCTGAAAATGTTAATCTGACGGGGCGTGTTATTAATATGATCTTCTCCCCGAATCACATGGGTAATAGCCATATCCCAGTCATCCACCACCACGCAGAAATTATAGGTGGGTGATCCATCGGTACGACGGATAATGACGTCATCCAATTGCTGGTTACTGAACTCAATGGGGCCACGAATTTTATCATTAAACACCACCGACCCTTCTGTGGGATTACGAAAACGCACAACAAAAGGCTCAGTGCTATCATGTCCGTCCTGACTATCACGGCAATGGCCGTCATAACGGGGTTTGTCGCCTTTTGCCAGCTGTGCCTCGCGTACTTGATCCAGACGTTGCCGGGTACACCAACATTTATAGGCGCTGCCACTGGTTAGCATCTGATCAATCACCGCTTGATAACGTTCAAAACGTTTGCTCTGAAAATAGGGGCCTTGATCCCAGTCAAGATTCAGCCAGTTCATGGAATCCATAATGGCGTCGATGGCCTGTGGTGTTGAGCGTTCCCTGTCTGTATCTTCGATACGTAACAGAAATTCCCCCCCGCAATGACGGGCAAATAACCAGCAATAAAGTGCAGTACGTGCACCTCCAACGTGCAGATAACCGGTTGGGCTGGGTGCAAAACGGGTTTTGACTTTCATCAGCAAGTGCCTTTTATTAAGTGAACGTACAGTGCAGGAAAAAAAGAGGACTGTGCGCTGGTAAAAAACGGGAGCCCTATTCTATCTGATTCTTAATAATCCTGTTTCAGGATCTTACGGATATCCCGTTTTAATTGCTGCGGGCCTGACCTGTTTAAATTTAGCGCAACCGGGGCGTTTTATTATAAAAACCGTTGACTCACTGCCAGCTATCTCTATAATGCCACCCCAGCAGCGCGGGCGATTAGCTCAGTTGGTAGAGCATCTCCTTTACACGGAGGGGGTCATCAGTTCGAATCTGGTATCGCCCACCATCGCGCACGGAATCCGCTATTTTCGGCACTGATCAGTCAGCAAGCTGGTTGAGGTGCTATTATAAAGATGGAACCTTGTTTTAGTTCAGAAACCTTGCGTTATTCCCTTTCAGGGCCGTTAGCTCAGTCGGTAGAGCAGTTGACTTTTAATCAATTGGTCGCAGGTTCGAATCCCGCACGGCCCACCAGTGTTTACCTGTTTTTTTATCTATTACCATTCCCGCTTTGGCCTCTGTGGTGCAGTCGTGCTGCCCGATGTTCATGATGTTTCTTTCCCTGGCCTCATATCACCGAATTTTAATCCATTCACTCACTGCTGTTTAAAAACAGCGTTGCTGTGGTGGCATATGCTGATATGTCGTTTTTGCCGTTCTTTCCACAGGCGGATTGATTGCTGTTGCTAATGAATATGGCTTATTTTTGATATCGCTTTTTACTACGGTCAACCATAATTCAGTGCAACAAAATAACCCCCTTGATGATCTGAACATGCGGTGGTTATTAACTTAACCTGCGAGGATAGGATTATGCCTACACCAATAATCTCAAAAACAAGTACCGCTGCTTCACTTGATCAAGTTACATCAAAAACGGCAAAAGAAACTAAGAGCCCATTGCAAGGAAACGTAACGATTCACAATACTGACGGTGACAGTAGTATCCATGGCAATACAAAACACAACACTGAACATCAGTTAAATGAGCGTAAAGTAGCGATTCTACAAGAAGCCGCGGAAGCTATTTTAAAAAAATATGACGCAAAGCATTCCCGTGATTCTAAAGCTAATAAATTAGCTAACCAGGAGATAAGGAAATTTAAGGATATAAAGGATCCGGAAAAATTACTTTCTGCACTGAATCAGGCACTTATGGCAGTTAACTCCGGGAAGAGCACTATTAAAGATGCCTTTCAGGAAGCCATGCAGAATACAGCATTGGGTCAATATTATAAGCTGGAGGGGCATAAAGGTCATTATCAATTAACGATAAATCAAGATGGATGCCATGGTTTGGAATTGGAACAAAAGATAAATAAAAAAGCACAACAAGAATTGGGTAGTCAGGTTACACACGTTACCCAGGAGCAGGAGCCGAAGTCTTGGGACGGGAAGGAAAGAAGGCGGTTACAGCAAGATTTTGTGGGTAAGGACCAAAGAAGAGAAGTTGATAATAAAATCAATGGTAGCGCATCGGGTATTCATTCTGCCAATACCAATCCTTTTGGGGATCCTGACGCGGATGCCCTTGCCAATACCAATCCTTTTGGGGATCCTGACAATCCAGTTGATCAAACGGATACGGATAATCCTTACAAAACACCACAAGCCGCTACTGCTACAAATATTACTCAGAATCTGGAAATCAGCGAAGAAGACAGTAATGAGCTACTGCGTTTGCTTACCGATTATTGTAACGCTAAAACGTCTCACAAGAGTAAGCTTGCCAATGATTTAATTAAACGGAGTTATCTTGCTGAACAATTTGAAATAAAAGCAGAAACTCGATATGGCACAGAAGCCTATGGTGTGGTCTACAAGGAAGGAAAACGTCCTACCACCAATGCACAATTAGAAAGGATCATTCATGAATTTAAAGAAACCAGCCATGATACAGAAAAGTCACCCTTATTGCGTCAGATGAATGAGCTCTACCGACGTACCTTTACCAATACGCGAACCGCTGTACAGATAACCGAACAAAAAACACAGGATATGGATGCGCTCATTGAAAAGGCGATACAGCCTCGTCATGTCTTAAATAGGCATACTGTTTTCCATAAAAAATATGATGCAGCAAAGTTGGAATTTAAGCGAGGCGTACTTAATGATGCTCTCTCCGATCCGAGAGAATTTGATATAGCCATGGTCAAAGAGCATGCTAAACCATTTAGAGATTTGTTGTTACGTACGGATAATTTTTTCCGCAAAGATAAAGTCACAACTGAAATATCAAACAACCAATATATGGATATCCTGAATCCACACAAAAAAATCAGGGCCTTGTTCAAGGAGGCCAGTTCAACAGCAAGTGAGAACTTCGCTAGCAGCGTGCAGAATATTGTCGAAAAACACAAACAAATACTTCAAAATGTAATCGAAGAACTTGATTCACCGGAGAATGTTGCCAAGATACTGTCTGACAAAGATCAGGTCGCAAGAGACCAGGCAATAAAGTTCACTAAGGAAGTAACGGATAAGGATAAATTTAAAAGTAGCACAGTGCAAAAAAAGCAGCGTGATGCCGCATATCTGGAAATTAGCCGGGAAGGTTACTGTGATGATTTGCTGGAAGCAGCCCGCGCAGGTAATGAGGCATTTTCCGCTAACCTGAAGCAGGCTTATGAAAATTTTAACATCGATGAAGCGATCAAAGATGCTAAAGAAGGGAAAACTAATACTGCTCAGGTTATAAAAAACTGGTCAAGTACGTTAACGGAGATTGTAACACGACAGATAGACTATGATCGCAAACAGCGGTCCATGATCGAACAGGCAATGAAGGGTGCGAAAATACCCGAAGAAATCCGGGAAAAAATACTGGCAGACCTTAAGATAATGCAACAAAACAACCATGCCATAATCCGTGCTGCAGATGATGCAGCATTTCGTAAGATCGCTAAGGCAAATATTATTAGCACCGATTTTAGTGCTGGGCTTAAGGAGGCTATGGATAAAACCACTTGGCAGGATAGTATTCCAAAATGGCTCAGAGGAGTTCTTCCTATGGAGCGCCGTAAAGTCGCCGCAGGAAACAGAGATACTGTTTTCACAGAAAAATACCTTAATGTAGTCAGCACGTTAACTCAGTTGCACAAAGAACATACTTTGGCGATAGATAAAGCAATATTCGCAGTGGATCCTGCTAGCGCACACTATAAAACTGAGCAAGCAATGGAAGCGCATGCTAATGAAGTGGCGGCTGCATTCAGGGCGACGCTGCCCACCGATAAGCAAATACTGGATATAGCTCGTCAGCACCTTCCGCGCAAACCCGGAATTGGGACTATGCTACAAAAACTAATGACTAACCCGATCACAGCGACCTGCGCCGGTATTGCCGTAGTTACAACGACCCTTTCCATTCTTTCTGTCACAGCGCTGCCTTTTTTAATGCCTGCTCTCCCTTTTTTAGCCGGTATCGCGGTCCTTGC
>CAZBYB010000040.1:5083-12518 GCA_964496225.1 uncultured Yersinia sp.
GTGCGCTTTGGCACTGGGGCAAAGAAAGTCGTGCACGTAAGGCATATGATGACATGAATGGTTCATTTGAGCAGCTTGCCTTACGGAAGGAAACAGCGCAAGGTGCAGAATTGCTGCTCAATATGTTCAAATGAATGTAAGCATCTTGGAATGAAAGAGCAGGTTGGTGAAAATCTATGCTTACTTGTTCTAAACAACAGGATCCTGTCAGACAGGCTCCTGTTGTTGCGAGCTAATACGAAAAGATTTTGTACGAAAAAATCTTGGAAAAAATTCATATTGGTTTTTTTAAGATACTGATTCCATCACGTAATATGCCCATGCTACAGAGAAAATTGATTACCATTCAATAGCCGCTGCGCACAGCTAACCTACCCCTTCCTGCTTTTGATACATTGATATTTTCACACAAAAACCTGCCCGTTATTTTTTAATTTATAAATTAATTCATCTATAATTAACAAATAATCCCATTTTTATATTCAAAATAGCCTATTATTTAACACTTTGTTTGCCATCATGTTAATCGAAGGTCAAGCAAGAGAAACAGCGCTGACGTTGTGATCAATACCTGTATTTATCCTGACGTTAGCCATGTGATCACCGAAATCGATTAAACACCGCATCCAATAACCAGGGTATTTGTTATGCCTAATCAAATTACGACAGATTCGGCACATTTCAACAACCGTATCAGGCAACCGGCGGATGCTGATGAACTGAAACCCCAGGGTAATATCAAGATCCTGCGGATTCACAACAGTGCCAATACACCCACAGTCATGCGTACCCATGCCCGTCACCGGCCTGTGAAAAACCTTCAGGGTAAATTGAACAGCTTTATGCACACGCTTTGGTTTATCTTAAAAAGCACCACGCGCATTCTGCAAAAACACTATGAAAGCCACAATACCGGCAATGACATCGTTGTTTCTGACGAAAATCCAGGAAAACGCACACCGCCCCTTTATATGGACGTTAAGGAGTACCGTATGCGCAAGAAAGCGGGGGTAATGAATAAAACAGTGATCCGGCACCGGGGAGAAAATCTTGCGGGTATTTATAACAATACCTTCACAGATCACCCGCCGATCAATGAAAACATGGCGTCGTTATTATTTAGCGCAAAAAAAACCATCAATTCCGTCAGTTTTTCTGCATTACCCACGGCCCTGGCGGCATCCCAGAGTATGGGGCATTCTACCCAGCGGCAATCCCTGCTTAAAAAGCCGGTTAACAGTGAAAAAAGATTCCGGGCAGAGAGAAGGCAGAAGAATGCGGGTCCTCCCGGGAAGATCGAGCGCAGAAAATCAGACAGAAGAGCGCGCAGTTTATGAAATTTTCAGGTCGGTAGTGGGAACGGTATGACGCGGTAATCTGTTTGGTTAGATCCCTGCACGGCCTGTTTTCTTTCTCTGGCATGGTTTCCTCTTTATCTGACGGTTTTTGTGCCGATAGGTAAAGTGCGCAATTCCAAGGTTATACCTGAATTTAGCGGATCTGTCGCATTAACATCAACAGGACCCTTTGCAAGGTTCTATCCTCAATCTCAATCTCAATGTTAAGAATACCCCCGATATCCGTATAAAAAGTAGGGTATGATTTACGTCAGTTACATCAGTTATTTTACAAGTATGGATACCCTTGACAGGGAGTAGGCAATTTTAAATGGGGTCTGGATTTATCATGTCATCTATCGTTTTAATTAATAGGGGATGGTGAAATCAGAGAGTAAAAAATACCTGACCACGACACATGAGGATCGGATGGTCTATTTATGATAGCCGTTTTTATCGCTATCGACGATAATGCGCAATAAATCATACTGATTTTATCCAAAGGTCGTCATGTCCGTTGAGATGAATAAAAGCCCGACCAGCATCATGACCTCTACGGGCCTCAAGGAGGTAAAACAGCAGCCTCATGACTGCAAAGATATCCCGCAGAAAATTAACGGTATTTACAACACGGACAATATTGCCAACGTTCTGGATGGCAGTGTTACAATCCGACTTAATATACGCATCCAGAAAAAGCTGCGTACCCTCATGTGCCATTTATTGTTTGTTTTACAATATCCTGCTGAATTTTTGCAAAAAAAATATAATATCAGCAATAGGTTAAATGACAGTGGTTGCGACAGTGATAGCGGGGATTCCATGCTGTCGGTAAGACAACGTGACCCGCATATTCTCAGGGTAAAAAGAAAAAGAGCAACCATCAGCCAGACCAGTATCATTCAGCCTGATGGGGATAAAAACGTGCTTTCCCGCAACGGAAAAGTTGGGGAAAAGAACGGCATCATATATGAAGCCGCATTATCCAGTATAAAAGAAAAATTAATTGCGGGTAGGCCTTCTCATAAAGCTCCCTTCGCGCTGACTGCCTCTCAGAATACCGGTCATTCAACCCAGCACCAGACTCTGCCGGGAAAACTTCCTGTCAGGAATGAGAAAAGATCATCAGACAGACGGCAGCAAAATAGGGGACCTCCTGAGGGGAAAGAACGGAGAAAAACAGACAGACGTCGTCGACAGCGGTAACAGCTTATCAGCAGCGAGTCTTGTGGTACTGGTGCTGATTTTAAGTTCAGGGTAGACTGCGTTTAACGTTGAGGATAAGTGATACAGGCCATTGTCATGCATTGCCCGTTTTGTAACGCTGTTGATACCAAGGTTATCGATTCCCGTCTGGGGGCAGAGGGCGCCCAGGTACGACGTCGCCGTCAATGTCTATGTTGTCATGAACGTTTTACCACCTTTGAGCTGGCACAGCTACTGATGCCCAGAGTTATTAAACGTGATAACCTGCGTGAACCTTTTAATGAAGACAAATTGCGCCGGGGCATGTTGCGTGCTTTGGAAAGACGGCCAGTGAGTACCGATGATGTAGAAACGTCTATCAACCAGATTAAATCGCGGTTACGTGCCAGCGGAGAGCCGGAAGTGCCAGGTAAAATGGTCGGTAATCTGGTGATGGATGCGTTAAAACGCCTTGATAAAGTTGCCTATATTCGCTTTGCCTCTGTTTATCGCAGTTTTGATGATGTCCGTGAGTTTGGTGAAGAAATTGCCCGATTACAGGATTAACCTTACTACTTTCCGGTAATACCATAAACGGGCTTTATATGCCCCACTACGGGTAAACAAGCGATGCATCAAGATAAAATCTGGATGGCCCGGGCTTTTGAGTTGGCACGTATGGGTCGGTTTACCACTACGCCCAACCCCAGTGTTGGCTGTGTGATTGTACAAAATGATCAGATGGTGGGTGAAGGTTATCATCTGCGTGCGGGTGAACCCCATGCAGAAATCCATGCCCTGAACATGGCAGGAAGTCGTGCGCAGGGGGCAACGGCTTATGTTACCCTGGAGCCTTGCTGCCATCATGGGCGTACCCCACCTTGTAGCGATGCCCTGATTCAATCAGGGATCAAGCGCCTGGTAGCGGCCATGCAGGATCCCAACCCACACATGTGCGGACGGGGTCTACATCAGCTGAAACAGGCAGGCATTGAAGTGCAGCACGGCCTGATGCTGCCAGAGGCAGAAGCGCTTAATCGTGGCTTTCTCAAACGGATGCGCACTGGATTTCCCTGGATACAGCTGAAGATAGCCGCTTCACTGGATGGTCGTACGGCCATGGCATCGGGCGAAAGCCAATGGATCACCTCCAAAGCAGCGAGATCCGATGTTCAACAACTGCGTGCCCAATGTTGTGCCATTTTGAGCACCAGTGCTACCGTACTTGCCGATGATCCTGCCCTGACAGTACGCTGGCAAGAACTGAATTCCCGGATCCAGGACGAATATCCACAAAACAACTTGCGCCAGCCTGTCAGGGTGTTACTCGACAGCCGTAATCGTATTACACTACAGCATCGGGTCATTCAGGAACCCGGTGCCTGCTGGCTGGCTCGCCTGAATCGTGATCACCGTCATCACTGGCCTGATAACAGCGAACAGCTCATATTGCCAGCTAAAGGCGATGGTGTCGATCTGGTGCTATTGCTGATGGCGTTGGGTAAACGTCAAATCAATTCCGTGCTGGTTGAAGCGGGGGCTTTGCTTGCAGGCGCGTTACTCAGTGCCGGTGTGGTGGATGAATTATTACTTTACCTTGCCCCCAAACTGTTGGGTGATAATGCACGTGCTTTGTGCATTTTGCCCGGGTTACACCTGTTGTCTCAGGCACCTGAGTTTATCATCAACGAGATTCGTCAGATTGGGCCTGATGTCTGTTTGCATCTGAAACCCGGCAGCAGTCAGTAAAAAAATATGATAAAATCCGTCAGTACTGTCTGAATTTAAGGAAGGGTATGGACATTATTGAGGGTAGTATTGTGGCTTCTGATGCCAGGGTAGCCATTGCTGTTGGGCGTTTTAACAATTTTATCAACAACAGTTTGCTGACCGGTGCACTGGATGCCCTCAGACGTATGGGGCAAATAAATGACAATAATATCAGCGTAGTGTGGGTGCCTGGCGCTTATGAACTGCCACTCACTGTCAGTCTTCTGGCAAAAAACAGGCAGCATGATGCCATTATCGCGCTGGGGTGCGTCATTCGTGGTGCGACGCCACACTTTGACTACGTAGCGGGGGAGTGCAGTGCTGGCCTGGCAAAAGTTTCCATAGACACTGATCTCCCTGTCATTTTTGGTGTATTAACCACTGACAGTATTGAGCAAGCCATTGAACGTGCCGGCAGTAAAGCCGGAAATAAAGGCTTTGAGGCCGCTATGACGGCACTTGAAATGATTAATGTTATCAGGGCCATGAAAGCGACCTTCAATTAAAGGGGAATGATGTGAAACCTGTTGCTCGCCGCCGTGCCCGTGAATGTGCGGTCCAAGCCGTTTATTCCTGGCAATTATCCCAAAACAGCATCTCTGATGTCGAATCTACCTTTCTGTCAGAGCAGGATATAAAAGATGTGGATGTCAGGTATTTTCGCGAGCTGTTGTCGGGTGTGGCGGCCAATACCGCCGAGCTGGATGCGTTAATGGCACCCTATCTTTCTCGTCAGCTCAGCAGGTTAGGTCAGATTGAAAAAGCTATTTTAAGGCTTGCCCTGTTCGAACTGAGCAAACGCATTGATGTTCCCTATAAAGTCGCTATCAATGAAGCCATTGATCTGGCTAAAACTTTCGGTGCTGAAGATAGTCATAAGTTTGTTAATGGTGTACTGGATAAAGTAGCTCCGGTTGTGCGCAGGGAGTCGGTTATCGGTAAACCTTTACCATCTTGATTAAAAATCTGTTTCTGATCCTGCTGATTGACGGTCAATGGATTAAAGTTTACAGCAGGATAAATGCCGTGCAACCTGTAAGCCTTGATCCTCAACAGGGTCATAACAAACTTTGGCATGCATGATGCGCAGTTAAGTTTTTTCTGGAATGAAAGCATGACATGTTGCGAATTTGACATCATCGCCCGTTACTTCAACCGTTTTCGAGGTAACCGCCAGGATGTAAAATTAGGCCTTGGGGACGACTGCGCATTACTGACGGTTTCAGACAAACAGTTACTGGCTATCAGTACGGACACCTTGGTATCAGGGGTTCATTTTATGCCAAATATCGATCCCGGTGATCTGGGTTATAAATCTCTGGCAGTTAATTTAAGTGACTTGGCTGCCATGGGGGCTGATCCTGCCTGGTTATCTCTGGCACTTACCTTGCCTCAGGTGGATGAAAATTGGCTAAAAAAATTCAGCGATAGTCTGTTCGAGCAGTTAAATTATTACGATATGCAGCTGATAGGTGGAGATACCACCCGTGGTCCGCTCAGCCTGACGCTCACCGTTCATGGTCTGGTGCCTTTCGGACGGGCATTAACCCGTTCGGGTGCCAGAACAGGTGACTGGATCTATGTCACTGGCACATTGGGGGACAGCGCAGCGGGTTTAGCCATTTTACAGGGCCAACTACAGCCAGATAACGAGATGGACAAAATCGCACTTATTCATCGCCATCTGCGGCCTAAACCACGCATACTGCAGGGTAAAGCTCTGCGTACCCTTGCCACTGCGGTTATCGATATTTCTGACGGCCTGATCTCTGACCTGCAACACATCCTGAAAGCCAGCCGCTGCGGTGCACGTATCGATTTGAATCTGATACCCTATTCGAGCCATCTGAAAAACCAGGTGAATGGAGAACAGGCGTTATATTGGGCACTGGCCGGTGGGGAAGACTATGAACTCTGTTTTAGTGTGCCAGAAATACACCGTAGTGCCCTTGATACCCTCTTGAATCATCTGGGCGCTGATTATACCCGTATTGGCCAGATCACCGCACCAGGAACTGGCTTGACTTTCTTTAATCAGGGTGAGCCCGTTACACTTGCATGGCAAGGTTTTAATCATTTTGCGTCGGTAAAACATGAACAGAATCAGACACCGGTTGCATCTTCGTAATCCCTGGCATTGTCTGGCAACAGGCTTTGGCAGCGGGCTTTCCCCTGTATTCCCGGGTACCGTCGGTTCTTTTGCCGCCATCCCTTTCTGGCTGCTGTTAATCCAGTTACCCTCACCACTCTATTATCTGTGGGTGCTGTTCAGCATTATGATCGGCTGCTGGCTCTGCCATCGAACGGCTAGCGATCTGCAGGAAAACGATCCGGGCAGTATTTGCTGGGATGAATTTGTGGGTATCTGGATTACCCTGATGGCCTTGCCGACAAATAACTGGCAATGGGTTAGCGCGGGTTTTGTCATGTTTCGTATTGTGGATATCTGGAAACCCTGGCCTGTGCGCTGGTTTGATGGCCATGTGCGGGGTGGCATAGGGATTATGCTTGACGATATTGTTGCCGGGCTTATTTGTGCGGGGATACTGTGCCTTGCGAGTCAGGTTATTTAGCTAGCCAGCGCAGAATCTGCTGCTCGATACCGCTGGTATCCAATCCAAGATCACTGCGGATCTCTTCCTGGCTGCCTTGGGGAATAAAGCGATCAGGTAGACCGATATTGAGCACCGGGGTTAGCTGGCTTTTGGATATCAGGACTTCGTTCACGCCGCTGCCTGCCCCTCCCATGATGGCATTCTCTTCCAGTGTTACCAGTAACTGATGACTTGCTGCCAGCTCGTGGATCAGTTCTTCATCCAGTGGCTTGATAAAACGCATATCAACCAGGGTGGCATTCAGGTTAACGGCAACGTCACTGGCTGCAGCAAGCAGGGTACCAAAACTGAGAATGGCGATCCTTTCACCTTTGCGACAGGTACGTGCTTTACCCACAGGTAGCATTTGCAAGGGTTCCAGTTGTGCGCCAGTACCGCAACCCTTGGGATAGCGCACACAGGTGGGGCCAGCACCGTAATGATAGCCGGTATGTAGCATTTGACGGCATTCATTTTCATCACTGGGCGCCATGATCAACAGATCGGGAATACCGCGCAGAAAAGACAGATCAAACGCCCCCTGGTGTG
>CAZBYB010000040.1:12528-19283 GCA_964496225.1 uncultured Yersinia sp.
CAGCTCCCACAATTCCTCCACGATCAATGGCAAACAGTACCGGCAGCTTTTGAATAGCGATATCATGAATCAATTGATCATAGGCGCGTTGCAAAAATGTAGAGTAAATGGCCACCACCGGTTTATAACCACCTATCGCCAGCCCGGCGGCAAAAGTCACCGCATGTTGTTCGGCAATGGCGACATCAAAATATTGCTGTGGAAACTGTTGGGAGAAATTCACCATTCCGGAACCTTCACGCATGGCGGGGGTGATGGCCATCAGTAATGGGTCACTGGCTGCGGTTTCACATAACCATTGGCCAAAAATCCTGGAATAAGTGGGTAATCCTTCCTTGCTGGTGGGTAATATACCAGATGCCGGGTCAAATTTAGGCACCGCATGCCAGCCGATGGGATCCTGCTCAGCGGGGGCATACCCCCGGCCTTTTTTGGTCATCACATGCAAGAACTGAGGGCCTTTCAGGTTGCGCATATTTTTTAGTGTTTGTACCAGACTCTGTACATCATGACCGTCTACTGGACCAATGTAATTGAAACCCAATTCTTCAAACAGTGTTCCTGGCACCACCATCCCCTTGAGATGTTCTTCCGTACGCCTGAGTAATTCTCTGACCGGTGGTATATCGGAAAACATTTTTTTACTGCCTTCACGCAGGGTGGAATACAGCCTGCCAGACAGCAGCTGAGCCAGATGATTATTCAGGGCACCTACGTTTTCTGAAATGGACATTTCGTTATCATTTAGCACCACCAGCATGTCAGAATGAATATCGCCTGCATGATTCATGGCTTCAAATGCCATACCGGCAGTCAATGCGCCATCGCCAATCACACAAACGGTTTTACGGCCTTTATTCTCACGTTCCGCTGCGATGGCCATACCCAGACCGGCACTGATTGAGGTTGATGAATGCCCGACAGAAAGCACATCGTACTGACTTTCACCGCGCCATGGAAAGGGATGCAAGCCGTTTTTCTGGCGAATACTGTCAATTCTGTCACGGCGCCCGGTGAGAATTTTATGCGGATAGGCCTGATGACCGACATCCCATATCAGATTGTCAAAGGGCGTATTGTAGACATAATGCAGAGCAACGGTTAACTCAACCGTACCTAATCCAGAGGCAAAATGGCCACTGGAACGACTGACACTGTTTAACAGATATTGACGCAGTTCATCACACAATATTGGCAGTTTGTTTTTGGGTAACAGGCGGAGTTCCTCAGGGATCTCTGCTAATGCCAGTGTTGGATATTGGGTTATGTCAAAGCTCATTTAATACTCAAATTTCAGAAAAGGGTAACAGATTTCAGGGTAACCTTATTAGATTAACCAAGGTCGTGATCTTAACTTGCTAGTCCTTAATGCTATCCAGGAAACATCGATACTCCAGCGGGCAATTTGCCCTGATGGATGGGAGAATTAATTATCACGTTCGATCACAAAACGGGCTAAGGTACGCAAAGAGCGGGTATCGTAAGATTGTGCGTTCAGCATATCCAGAGCCTCATCTGTTTCTGCCAGTAGTTCCCGCATTTTTATACGCGCATGCTCAAGGCCGATCAGGGCCGGATAGGTGCTTTTACCCATTTGCTGATCGGAACCCTGACGTTTACCCGTTCTGGCACTGTCACCCGCCACGTTCAAAATATCATCCTGAACCTGGAAAGCAAGGCCAATGGCCGCAGCATAACGTGTCAGTACAGGTAAAACGGCACGTCCGGACTCCCCTGCCGCCAGCGCTCCCATACGCACGGCAGCCTGAATGAGCGCTCCTGTCTTGTAACGGTGGATTTGTTCGAGAGATTCCAATGCGATCTGGCAACCTGCTGCCGCCAGATCCAGGGCCTGACCGCCACACATTCCTGCTGCACCACTGGCAGTTGCCAGTTCAGAAATCATGGCCAGCCGATGCTGGATAGCCACGTCGGGCATCGGCGCATCAGCCAAAATTGAGAAGGCCAACGTCTGTAATGCATCACCCGCTAGAATAGCGCAAGCTTCACCAAATTTCACGTGACAGCTGGCCTTACCACGGCGTAAGTCATCGTTATCCATAGCAGGTAAATCGTCATGTACCAATGAATAAGCATGAATACATTCCACGGCCGTGGCAGGAACATCAAGATTATGCAGGCTGACGCCAAACATCTGCCCCGTGGTGTAAACCAGCCATGGACGAAGCCGTTTACCGCCTGACAGGGTGCTGTAACGCATGGCGGCTATCAGCAAGCTGTTCTGCAAAGGCTCATGGGCCATAAAATCATAAAGCGTCTGGTCCACACGCTTGTGATAAAAAGTGAACAGATCATTCATCTCTCCGGGTGCTGTTTCAGGCATCATGGTGCATCCGGGGTAAAAGGTGTCAGCTGTGCATCGGGTTCATCATTCAGTAAAATTTGTACACGTTGCTCTGCCTGTTGTAATGTCTGTTGACTGAGGTGAACCAGTTGCATACCGCGCTCAAATTCATTCAAGGCCTGTTCCAGTGGCAGTTCTCCTGCTTCTAAGTGGATCACAATTTTTTCCAGTTCGCTGAGTGCCGCTTCAAAGCTTGGAAATGCTTTCCCTTCCTTGTCAGGATCAGGGTTAATTTTATTTTGTGCAGTTGCTTTTTTTGGCATAAATTTTTACCTCCAACGGGTGGCTGAGGCCACATTTGTGTCTGCACGGCAGATAATCCATGGATTGCTCACACAATATGTTATTGCCTGTACGCTGTACAGACATTGAGAATTTTTATCAGGTATGTCTAAATACATGGGACAACTTGTGTTCGTGTGTAACTAAAAATTATGAAGTTTATCATCAAATTATTCCCGGAAATTACGATCAAGAGTGCGCCTGTTCGCCTGCGTTTTATTAAAATATTGACGACTAATATCCGTAACCTACTAAAACAGCTCGATGATTCGGTGCGTGTTACCCGTCATTGGGATTATATTGAAGTTTGCACTCATGGTGAAAGTCACGGCATCAATATGGGGGATATGCTCACGCGCATCCCGGGTATCGCTTGTATTCTCGAGGTCGAAGAGCATGTTTTTAGTGACATGGATCATATTCTTGAACACGCTATCACGGCTTGGGGCCATTTATTACCGGAAAAATCGTTCTGTGTCCGGGTTAAACGCTTCGGTGTCCATTCATTTCGTTCCACAGATGTAGAATGTTATCTGGGTGCTGGCCTTAAGCAGCATGTGGCCAGTGCCAGCGTAAATCTGACTTGCCCCCAGCTTTCCCTGCATCTGGAGATCCGCCAGAATACATGCGCGCTGATCAAAGCACGTTATCAAGGTCTGGGTGGCTTTCCTCTGGGCACTCAGGAGGATGTATTATCACTGATTTCGGGTGGCTTCGATTCAGCAGTTTCCAGCTATATGTTAATGCGTCGTGGCTGTCGGGTACATTATTGCTTTTTTAATCTTGGTGGTACCCGTCATGATACTGGTGTAAAACAGCTGGCTTACTGGCTATGGGATAGGTTTGGTCGTTCACATCCGGTGCATTTTGTTTCAGTTGATTTTGCGCCTGTGCTTGCTGAGATCAGGGAGGAAATTACCGATGGCCAGAGGGGTGTTGTGTTAAAGCGTATGATGGTGAGGGCTGCATCAAAGATTGCTCAACGTTATGGGGTGCAAGCTATGGTTACTGGTGAAGCCTTGGGGCAGGTATCCAGTCAGACGTTAACTAACTTGAGTATGATTGACGGTGTATCGGATACCCTTATCCTACGTCCACTGATCGCTCATGACAAACAGCATATCATTCAACTGGCGCGTGAAATCGGTAGCGAAAATTTCTCAAAATCTATCCCTGAATACTGTGGGGTTATTTCCAAAAGACCTACGGTAAAAGCCGTTAAATCGAGGTTGGAAGACGAAGAATCTCGCTTTGATTTTTCAATTTTACAACAGGTTATTCATGAGGCAAAAAGTAATGATATTCGTAAAATAATAACGTCTGTCGGCAGGCAACTGACAGAAGTAGCGACACTGACAGAACCTGGGATTAATGACATCTTGCTGGATATACGCACACCAGATGAACAGCAGGACAAGCCGTTGATACTGGAACGAACTGAAATCAAGTTATTGCCCTTTTATAAACTGAATACAGATTTCAAGTGGCTGGATCAGAGCAAAACCTATCTGCTTTATTGTGAACAGGGCCGAATGAGCTATTTGCAAGCACAGCACCTGCAGGAGCAGGGTTACACCAACGTAAAAATTTATCGACCCTGATCCCGGGGAATGTGCTGACCTTCATAATTAAATTGATCAGGAGAAGGATAATGCCCTCTTTCGACATTGTTTCCGAAATTGACATGCAGGAAGTCCGTAATGCGGTAGAAAATGCCACACGTGATTTAAGCAACCGTTGGGATTTTCGTAACGTTCCGGCTAATTTTGAGTTTAGCGAAAAAAATCAGAGCATCAATATTTCCAGTGCGTCGGATTTTCAGGTCAAACAATTGCTGGATATTTTGCGTGAAAAGCTGGCGAAACGGGGTATTGAAGGAGCTGCCCTGGAGATCCCAGAGCAACTGGAGCACAGTGGCAAAATTTATGGTCTGGATGTCAGACTGAAACAGGGTATTGAAAGCCTGATGGCCAGGAAGCTGGTCAAGCTGGTTAAAGATAGTAAACTCAAGGTACAGGCACAGATTCAGGGTGATCAGGTGCGAGTTACCGGAAAATCACGCGATGATTTACAGCAGCTTATTGTACTGATTCGTGGCTCTGAATTGGGTCAACCTTTCCAGTTCACTAACTTTCGTGACTAGCTCGAGAGCAACAAGCAGACTAACGGTGATATTCCATCAGGCTAAACAGGTTACTGTACGCCATTAATGAACTGTTCCAGCTGGCGACGGCTGGTCTGTTGGGTATCGATTTTCACATAGGCATTCTGCTCAGCCGCAATCACTATTGCTTCTACCACCCCCGTCTGCGCCTTGATGCGTTTTTCCAGGGTGATATCCTGTATAACAAATGCCGGCAGCGCAATACGCAGACTGCTGACATAAGGAGGCTGTTGCATGCTGGAGCTAACCAGCAGCCATAGCGCTGCAATCAATGCACTGGCCATAAACACGGCGTCTGCTCCCCCAAGGCCCAGTAGCCAGCCGGATAAACTACCGCCAATGGCGACACCGATAAACTGGCTGGTTGCATAAATGCCCATGGCTGTGCCCTTGTAGCCTGCGGGAGATTCCTTGCTGATCAGTGAAGGTAACAGGGCTTCCAGCAGGTTAAATGCCACGAAAAATAACTGTACTCCCAGGATAACGATCCAAAAAGCATGGGGGGAAAACAGCAAGATAATTTCTGTCAGACATAACAGGGCGACGCAACCAATAAAAACCTCTTTCATGCGGCGTTTTTTTTCCGCATAAATGATAAAAGGCAGGACAATGGCAAAGGAGATTAACATGGTCACCAGCCAGACTTTCCAATGTTGATGAGATGCCAGTCCGTGCTGGGCCAGTACCTGTGGCAGGGCGACAAAATTGGCCATCAACAGGAAATGCAGACACAGGATACCCAAGTCTAATTTCAGCAGGCGCCGGTTGCGCCATACTTTACCAAAACTGCCTTTGACCATGCTGGCTTCGCGATTAAGCAGGCGGGTATTGGCTGATGGGATCACCCACAACGTTACAAAAATACCGCTGATGGCAAGTAAAGCACTGCTCCAGAACAAGGCCTGCAGCCCAAAGGCATGAGCCACTAGCGGGCCCAGTACCATGGCGATAGCAAAAGTTATGCCAAAGCTGGCACCGATAAACGCCATGGCTTTAGTGCGGTTTTGTTCCCGGGTAAGATCAGAAAGCAGTGCCATGACAGCAGCAGCAATGGCACCAGATCCTTGTAATGCACGCCCAAGAATCACGCCCCAGATGGAATGGCTCATAGCCGCAATCAGGCTGCCGAGGGCAAAGAGTAATAAACCACTCACAATGAGGGGTTTGCGACCGATACGATCAGCCAGCAATCCTAGCGGGATCTGAAAGATGGCCTGAGTCAACCCATAAATACCAATGGCAATACCAATCAACACCTCACTGGCGCCGGATAATACCATGCCCCAGGTTGTCAGCACGGGTAATACCATAAACATACCCAGCACCCGCAACGAAAATACTGCACCAAGCCCCCATGTGGCCCGTCGCTCCCGTGGAGTCATTTTATCATCGTTCATGATCGCTTCAAAAAATAGAGAAATACACTACAGGGCCATTAAGATGGCAAGCCGCCATTGATATTCAGAAGGCGTCAATATATCGGGGTCTGCAGCTTAATGGAATAGGGCAGAGCCTTCATACCATGAGAAGCCTAATTTCCTCTTATTGATTATTTTGTTTTATTGAGAATTCATTGTCGTTGTAGATTTTTAATCTAGTCTAAATTTTTTATGGACTAATTTGAGTGCCAAGTATGAAAAGAAATAGTATTGCTACTCTTATCGCAGCTGCCATTACATTTGGTCCAGCTCACGCCATTAACTATCCCACCGGTAACGTGACATTCAATGGGTCATTGTCCAGCACCACCTGTAGCTTTAGCCTTTCCGGGCAAGATGCAGTAGGTAACACGGTGAGATTACCCCTTGTTCGGGTGAGCGACTTTCCTCCCGTGACTGGGAATGTATTTGGGGGGCCAGCATTTTTCGTACTTAATATAAAAGATTGCAATATGGCTGCATCCCTATAAATTGACTTAAAATAATGAATCAGAAAAAAGGTGAT
>CAZBYB010000041.1:0-14317 GCA_964496225.1 uncultured Yersinia sp.
ACCGCCACATGAGAGAATGTTTTACCCGTTATATCCCCTGCATTTTACATACCCTATATATTTGTGGCGATGGTTACAATCGTATTTTGTTAACGTAAAGGCTTAGGGGCCGTTTTTACTTTCCATCCTAATACTAGTATTGCTATAGTGCCAAAAAGAGAGCATACAGGGATAATGCTGAGGGCATACTGGTAAGCAACAGGATGGTATAATTTTATCCCCTCTGAACTTAAAGTGCCAGACCAGAATAAATCCATTATCTTTCCTATTAAGGTGTGAAAAAACGATCCACCTAACATATTAATGCTATTTAAAAACGCAATGGTGATTCCTAGATTTTTCTCTGAAACTAATTCTGCACCTGCAGCAAATATTATAACTTGATAGCAGCACATTACGCCTATAATAAAAAAAATAGTGGAAAGCATAAAAGGATCATGTGTTTTACCAAATAATAACCATATCATTATCGTGGTCATGACAAATCCACATATTGCAATCAGGGTATAATTGCCAAATTTTTTGCTGGAAAAAGCTAATAAAGGTCCACCAAAAAGCATACCGAAAAAAATGAATGATATTAGTCCGGCAGCTTCTTTTTTTTCGATATCGTAGGTCGTCATTAAATATGGGACTCCCCAAACATCAGCCAGCCCTTCCAGTGAGCCTACCATTAACAAATTGGCAATTGCCAAACACCAAATCAATGGGGACATTAGAATAGATTTAAAATTATTTATGTTAAGTTGTTTATTTGAAATCACAAATCCTGTTTTTTGAGGAGAACGTAAAACAAGGTAGGTTATTAAACCAATAACTATTGCTAGTATTCCTAATAATAAAGCGATGTTTTGCCATTTATAGCTTTCTATTAACAAACTTACTGGTTTTCCTCCATAAATGGCACCCATAAGGCCTAAGGTGAATGAAAAACCTATCATTTTTGAATATTGGTTTTTAGAAAACCATTCAGAAACGACTTTAGAAACACCTAAAAATCCTACTGCTGAACCTGCTCCTACTATAAACCTGCTCAATATCGCCAGGTAATAATTATTTGTATAGGTAAAAGTTAAAGTGGCAATGCCACAAAGCATGGCAAATATTAAAATGATGTTTCGTGCACCGCAGCGGTCCAATAAAATGGCAACAGGAATTTGCATACCAGCGTAGCCGTAGTAATAAAATGCAGCAAGTATTCCAAAATGGCTGGCATCAATGGAAAATTGTTCCATAATCTGATGCATCATTAGTCCAGGCCAAAGACGCAAAATAAACTGGTAGGCGAAAAAAAATAATGGGAAGAACCACATAAAAAAAGGTAGATACTTGTATTTTTGCGTAAGCACAGGGATTACCTCATCGCATGACATGAGTTGATATTGATAAATTTATTAGTAGTCAGGCATTAAGAAATTTAGAATAAAGTATGTTTATCGGCATCAGCCGATAATAATGAAGGTAAGGGTAATTTGATTATCCTGATAACGCATTATGATCAATTAAAACTTCCGCGTTTTGTATAAAACCTGCTTTCACCCTATCACCATTTTTTACCAAAATCAATTTTGGTTGTGATGTAAAGAAAACTTTTCTTAATACAGGATTTCAAGCATAACGAAGTTTGGCATGCAGCAAATCGGAACGGATTTTAGACATTGCAAGCCGTTATCTTTTTGTAATTGAATATGTAAATATTTTTCCAATAAAAGATATATAGGGCGCTTGTTCAAGGGCATTTTGGTGCGGAAAGCGGGCCATTGAATGTTCTACTGTTTGAGCATGATGGAAAGAAAATATTAATCGATACACGATCAAATTTAAGGCGGCGGATAGGCACAAATGGATGATCTGTTGCTTTTCGTATAATTTCTTTTCAAAAAAAGAATTAACTGATAATCCTTTCAGCTAATTGTGGTGATCATAGTAATGTGATGTTTTGGCTTTAATAGTTTACCCACCGATAACAGATTGAATTTTCTGTTTCAAGGTTTCAGCATTAAAAGGTTTAACGATGTAATTATTCACCCCGGCATTTTTGGCCGCGATGATATTTTCAGTTTTGGATTCTGCGGTAACCATAATAAAAGGGAGAGAGGAAATTTTTTTATCCGCACGAATGTCTTTGAGGAGTTGCAGGCCGGTCATGGGTTCCATATTCCAGTCACTGATGATTAAATTAAATTTTGTCTCACGTAATTTCTGTAGTGCGGTGATCCCATCGCCCGCCTCATCTATGTCAGTATAACCGATTTGAGCTAACAGGTTTCGAATGATGCGACGCATTGTTGAATAATCATCGACGACGAGTATTTTCATCATGTTTCCTTGGAAAGAAGTGACAAAATTGAGCTATTGGTGATAATAAGTCTAATGGATAATTTTTTAATTATTAGCGAATTTTATAAAATTTTAAAAAATACGATGAATTTTAAGGGAAATGTTTTTAGTAATGATTAAGTGAATCTGTGCGCTTAGTTACCGCATTGTCTGGCGTAAATGTGCCAGAAAAGTATCCGTGTCCATAAATCCACTGACCCGTGCCTGCGATATTTCATTGCCTTCAAGGTCAAAAAACAGGATAGCGGGCAATCCCAGTATTTTGAAATGTTTTAACAGAGCAATCTGTTCATGGGTATTTGCGGTAATGTTAGCCTGTAATAACAGGGTGCCCTGGAGTTGATGCTGTACTTTTGTTGCGCTGAAAGTGTATTTTTCAAATTCCTTACAGGCTGTACACCAATCAGCATAAAAATCCAGCATGACGTATTGACCTTTAGCCTTTACCAACTCTCTGTTGAGCTGTGTCAGGTTATCAATCGGATTAAAATTTAAACGATTAACGTGTGCCTGTTGTGTGGATGTGCGCCACACCCAATCCTGCAATGGATGTGCAGTAATCAGGGCGGCTGTTAGTAACAGCGTTTGTAGTACAGGGATACTGCCCTGTTTTACTTTCAGGCTTAGTACGAATGTCCAGGTAAAAAAAGCAGTACCCAGTAAACTCCATAAGACAGGGATCCAACTCTCATTCAGAATGCGTTCTAATAGAAAAAGGGGGAGCGTCAGCATTACAAACCCCAGTGCTTCTTTGACATGTTGCATCCATGAGCCATGGCGGGGTAGTAATCTGCTGCCGAACAGGGTAATGATGATTAAAGGAATACCCATGCCAAAGGCATACAGGTAAAGGGTTACTCCTCCGGCCAGTATGTTTCCGTTTTGTGCTATGTATAACAAAATGGCACTTAATGGTGCGCTGGTACAGGGAGAACAGATAAGACCGGCCAGTGCGCCCATGATAAATACACCGGTCAGGGAACCCGCCTGCTGGTGATTACTCCATGTTACTAAACGTGTTTGCAACGAAGCAGGCAGCTGCAGTGAATACAGGCCAAACATGGATAGTGCCAGACAGACAAAGACAAGGGAGATGCCGGTCAGGACATAAGGGTGTTGCAATGTTGCCTGAAACTGTAGTCCTGCTGCTGCAATTGCAAATCCAAGCAGGGTATAAGTAAGCGCCATTCCCTGTACATAACTCATTGCAATTAATAAATTTTGTTTGTAATTATGGTTTTTTTTACGTCCAAGAATAATCGCGGAGATCAGTGGATACATGGGTAGTACGCAGGGAGTAAAGGAAATCAAAATACCCGTCAGCAAAGCCCAAAGGGGAGAAAAGGGCAAAGGTGTTGGAGAAAACGCTGGGTGTTCGATGGCACCAACGTCTACTGACACTGGCGTGTTCATGCCCATATTGACTGGCTGGTTGCCAGTGTTGACAGTAAGTGGCACTGTCTGAGTTTCTGGTGGGTAACAAAACCCAGCTTCAGCGCATCCTTGGTAAGTAACACGGATACTGGCATTATTTTTGACCTGTACCAGGGGGATCTGTACAGCCAGTTGCTGCTTAAAGATGGTGATATCACCATAAAATTCATCTGTATGATTCAGGCCTGCAGGAAGTGTAAAATTACCCAGTATGGCCTGTTGTGGCACAATCTTTATTTGCTGGCGATAAAGATAATAACCTGGCTGGATTTGCCAGCTTAAATGCAGCCAGGAGCCCTGTTGTTTGAAATCAAAAACAAAGGCCTGAGATGCAGGAATAAACTGATTACGGCCAGTTTGTTTAAGGAACGAAGCATGAGTGCTCAAGGAAAAAAGGGCTGTGCTGCACAAAAATAACAGGAATCGTGTCAGGAAAGTATGCAGGTAATCTTTATTCATTGTGCACTGACTTCATATCCAGAGTGTCTGTTGTTAAGATAGCCTGCCAGGATCTGATTTTGGCAGGGAGGTATGTCGAATTTTTGGATAACAAAAAAAACAGTTATTTTTTTGGTTGTGAATTTTTTAATCCCATACTGGTGCAATATTTTCTGGATTAGCAAACCGTTTCGCACGATCCAAGCCCGTAATTTCCTGCATATCCATGTCTGTCAGGCGTAATGTCAATGCCTTGAGATTACTTTCCAAATGACTGCGTTGTGTGGAAGAAGGAATCACGGCGTAACCTAATTGCATAGCCCAAGCCAATGCCACCTGTGCGGGTGTTGCATTATGTCGTTTTGCGATGGTCTGGATAATAGGGTTATTAAGTATTTGGCCATACCCCAATGTCATGTATGAGGTAATGTGAATACCGTGGTCTTGTGCAAATGCCACGACTTCTTGATTTTGTAAATAAGGATGTAATTCAATCTGGCAGCTGGCAATTTGCGCAGCACCTACTACTGCAATAGCTTCACGTATCAAGGCAACCGGAAAATTTGATACGCCAATGAGCCGGGTGAGTCCCTGTGTTTTGGCTTGTGCCAGTGCAGTCATATATTCTGCCAGAGGAACAGTACCTCCAGGAGATGGCCAGTGTATCAGTGTTAAATCCACATAATCAGTACGCAGTTTATCCAGGCTATTTTTTAAGCTTGAGATAAGTCTGGTTTTATCCAGATTCTCAATCCAGATTTTGGTGGTAAGAAACAACTGGTTGCGGGGAATACCGCTGTTGACCAAGATCTGGCCAATGTCTCCTTCGTTGCCATAGACCTGCGCCGTATCTATCAGGCGATAACCGAGTTCCAAGGCGGTCCTGACGGAATCCATGACTATCTGGCCTCTAAGTCGATATGTGCCAAGGCCACATGCAGGAATGATCTTCATAAAGATATCCTTAAAACCTGTGGTTAAAATTCGGTGTGTTCACGCATTATCATATTAAAAAATAAGACTAAAATTATTAATTTGATTTGAGCTAAACTCCACGAAATTTATTATTTTTCACTTTCATTATAACGCCTTGCTTTATAAGTGGGGTACATCAGGTTTGTTATGGAAAAAATATCATCAAGTTCTGTTTCAGTGAGCAGACCACGCTCCAGAACAACTTCACGTACGTTTTTACCGGTTTGTGCACAAATTTTGCCAATAACATCACCATTATGGTGACCAATAAAGGGATCGAGATAAGTAATAATTCCTATGGAATTAAAGACATAATGTTCACAAACTTCTTTATTTGCGGTAATGCCGTTGATGCATTTTTCCAACAAGTTGTAGCAGGCATTGGTCAGAATATGAATGGATTCAAACATGGCCTGTCCTATTACCGGTTCCATAACGTTGAGTTGGAGCTGACCTGCTTCTGATGCCATGGTAACACAAACATCATTACCAATGACTTTAAAGCATACCTGGTTTACAACTTCAGGGATCACGGGGTTGACTTTGGCTGGCATGATAGAGGAGCCTGCTTGTAGTTGTGGCAGGTTGATTTCGTTGAATCCTGCACGTGGCCCGGAAGAAAGTAAACGCAGGTCATTGCAAATTTTTGACATTTTAACTGCAAGACGTTTTAGTGCGCTGTGTACCATAACGTACGCTCCGCAGTCTGATGTTGCTTCAATTAAATCCTCTGCAGGTACACAGGGCAGAAGACTGATGTCGGCCAGTTTTTGTACCGCTAATTTTTGATAACCTTCCGGTGTGTTCAGTGCAGTGCCAATGGCTGTCGCACCAAGATTTACTTCCAGCAGTAATTCAGCAGTTCGCTGCAGATTTTTTGTTTCTTCATTTAGCAGCACCTGAAATGCATTAAATTCCTGGCCCAGTGTCATGGGTACTGCATCCTGTAACTGAGTGCGACCCATTTTCAGGATAGTAGAAAATTCCTGCGCTTTTTTGCTAAATCCTGAACTCAACTGCCTGATAGCATCAATGAGTTTCATAATAGCGCTGTAAACAGCAATGCGAAAACCAGTGGGATAGACATCGTTGGTAGACTGACACTTATTAAGATGATCGTTGGGATTAAGGTATTGATATTCACCTTTTTTATGTCCCATCAATTCCAGACCAACATTTGCCAGTACTTCGTTGATATTCATATTTAAAGAAGTTCCTGCTCCGCCCTGGAACACATCGATAGGGAACTGATCCATGTACTTTCCTTTAGAGAGAATTTCATCGCACGCCAGAATAATGATATCGGCAATTTTTTGTGGGAGGGTGTGTAATTCTCTATTTGCCATTGCGACAGCTTTTTTTACCATCACCATGCCACGAATAAATTCAGGGAGATCGCTGAGTTTACTGCGGCTGATATAAAAATTCTCGGTTGCACGTAAGGTATGGATACCATAATACGCTTCTGCGGGAACGGCTCTTGTACCTAACAGGTCTTCTTCAATACGAATGTTATTTGACATGAACGCCTTCTTTGCTATTAATTGCTGTCTGATTAGGTTTTTATTAGTTTAATGTATGCTTTATGCTTAAATTAATTGGTTCATAGATGAAGTAAACAATGAAATATTTTGTTCTGAATCATATGCTGTTTGTTTAAAAATTCATGGAATCCAGTTCAATATGAGGGTGGTGAGTGAGTATTGTTTAATATTTGTGATTTGCTTCACAATTAAGGAGCGGTAGGATGCGCTGGTTATTTATTGTTTTGATATTTTTATTGGCGTATATAGAAATATCATTATTCATTAAAGTTGCAGATGTATTGGGTGTCGCCATCACGATGTTGCTGGTGGTTCTGACATCTTGTATTGGGGTTTCGCTGGTGCGTAATCAGGGAATAAAAACCTTAATCCAGATACGACAAAAAATCACTGCAGGGGAAATTCCTGCGGCAGAAATGGTGAAAACAATTTCACTCATGCTGGCGGGTGTTTTGTTGTTGCTTCCTGGTTTTTTGACTGATTTTCTTGGCTTACTCCTTCTGTTACCTCCTATCCAGAATTTATTGACATTAAGGCTGGTACGCCATGTCACTGTTTATCGTTCAAGGAATTCAGGTAAGACCTTTGATGGTGAATTCCGGCGCACAGATAATACTCGATCCAACGCACAGGATAAATTGAATCAGCAGGACGACAAAGATAGCGCTAAGGATGATAAATAACTATTATTCGGCAAAAAGAACTCTTATTGGTTTAATAAAGAAACAACAAAAAATTTTTTGTCATCCCTTGAAGCGAATCCTACCCATCCCCATCTTGAAAGCCACGATATCGGTTATGAAGGTATGCCGGTGTCGATCCTAAACTGGGTATGGACCTTCTCAAAGGAGAGCTGTTAATGAATAATATTCGTCCATTGCATGATCGCGTTATTGTCAAGCGCAAAAAAGCTGAGTCAAAATCAGCAGGTGGCATTGTACTGACGGGTACTGCTGCAGAAAAATCTACCCGAGGTCTGGTTATGGCCGTTGGCAAGGGCCGCATTCTGGATAATGGTCAGACCAAATCTATGGATGTGAAGGTAGGTGACATCGTTATTTTTAATGATGGTTATGGTGTAAAATCAGACAAAATCGACAATGAAGAAGTGTTGATTATGTCCGAAAGTGACATTTTGGCAATAGTTGAAGAGTAATAACAGATTAATTGTACTCTTTAAATTTTCTGAATTGAAAGAACGAATTTAAGGGAAATATAACAATGGCAGCTAAAGACTTAAAATTCAGCAATGAAGCGCGTGTAAAAATGCGTCGTGGCGTAGATATTCTCGCTGATGCAGTGAAAGTTACTTTGGGCCCTAAAGGACGTAATGTTGTCTTGGAGAAGTCTTTTGGTGCTCCTACTATCACCAAAGATGGTGTTTCGGTCGCACGTGAAATAGAACTGAAAGATAAGTTCGAAAACATGGGTGCGCAAATGGTTAAAGAAGTAGCCTCCAAAGCCAATGATGCAGCAGGGGATGGTACTACTACTGCAACGGTTTTGGCTCAATCCATCATTACTGAAGGCCTCAAAGCAGTAGCTGCTGGTATGAATCCGATGGATCTTAAGCGTGGGATTGATAAAGCGGTTATTAAGGCAGTTGAGGAGCTAAAAAAACTCTCAATACCTTGTTCAGATAAAAAAGCTATCGCTCAAGTGGGTACTATTTCTGCTAACTCTGATGAAAATGTCGGTAAACTTATTGCAGATGCAATGGAAAAAGTGGGCAAGGAAGGCGTTATTACTGTGGAAGATGGCTCTGGTCTGGATGACAGGCTGGATGTTGTTCAGGGTATGCAGTTCGATCGTGGCTATCTGTCACCTTACTTTATTAATAAGCCAGAAACGGGTACTGCTGAACTTGAAAACCCATATATTCTGTTAGTTGACAAGAAAATTTCTAACATTCGTGAAATGTTGCCAGTTTTGGAAGCGGTTGCCAAAGCAGGCAAGCCTTTGCTTATTATCGCTGAAGATGTTGAAGGTGAAGCGCTGGCGACTTTAGTGGTCAATACCATGCGTGGCATTGTTAAAGTTGCTGCGGTAAAAGCACCTGGTTTTGGTGATCGCCGTGAAGCCATGTTGCAGGATATTGCAGTTTTGACCAATGGTAAGGTTATTTCTGAGAAAATTGGGCTGGAGCTGGAAAAAGCGACACTGGAAGATTTAGGTCAGGCAAAACGCGCTGTTATTAATAAGGATAATACCACCATTATCGATGGTGTGGGTAAAAAAGTAGAGATCGACGGCCGTGCCAACCAGATCCGCAAACAAATAGCAGATGCAACATCTGACTATGATAAAGAAAAACTGCAAGAGCGTGTCGCTAAATTGGCTGGCGGTGTTGCAGTGATCAAGGTTGGTGCAGCAACAGAAGTTGAAATGAAAGAGAAAAAGGCCCGTGTTGAAGATGCCTTGCATGCGACGCGTGCAGCGGTGGAAGAAGGTGTGGTTGCGGGCGGTGGTGTTGCATTGATCCGTGCTGCAGCTAAAATTGCTGGCCTGAAAGGTGATAATGAAGATCAGAATGTGGGTATTCGTGTTGCCATGCGTGCGATGGAAGCACCATTACGTCAGATTGTGCTGAATGCCGGCGGAGAAGCCTCTGTTATTGCTAATAAAGTGAAATTAGCCAATGAAGGTAGCTATGGTTACAATGCTCAGACTGAAGAGTATGGTGATATGATTGAGATGGGTATTCTCGATCCAACAAAAGTGACACGTTCTGCATTGCAGTACGCTGCTTCTATTGCTGGCCTTATGATTACTACTGAGTGCATGATTACTGATCTGCCGAAAGAAGATAAAGCAGACATGGGTGCTGGTGGTATGGGTGGTGGCATGGGTGGTATGGGTGGCATGGACGGTATGATGTAATTCTGTCCGATGGCACTATTTGTTACATTCATGAGGCATTAAATACGTTGTAAGAGTAATAAAATCGAGTGGATAATCCACTCGATTTTTTTTTGAGATATCTATGTTCGTTACCTGCAAGGTCCTTTATTTTTCATTAATTAATTAAATATAACCTCTTGTTATTTGTGTTATAAATAATGTATATGTATCAATATAAATTATTTATTATTTGGAGTTATCATGCCATCACATATAAGCTGGGGGGTGGAAATGCAGAGTAAACTATTGATAGGTATGTCAATAGCCCTGTTATTGACAGGCTGCCATATCAGTCATCAATATCCATTAAGTACAGGTGGGGCACAGGTTCGATTTGTCGATACTCAACTGGACAGTCGATGTCGGTTGCTGGGGAAAGCGCAAGGAGTGCAGAATAATTGGCTGTCAGGCTATAATTACGATAAGAGCAGTGCCATGCACAGTGCGACGAACGATCTACGCAATAAAGCCGCCACAATGGGTGGCAATGTTGTTTATGGTGCGGCAGATGCCAGTGATCGCTTCTGGTTTCACTTTTTTCCCGTGGCCAGTAAAATATCAGGCAGTGTTTATAAATGTCCATAAGCCTGCATCAGGTCTGTTCTGAATCAGCAAAACGAAACAGGGATAGGCATTCTTCTATGCTGTTTAAGTCCTTATGTTAGTTTTAAATCCAGCAGAATTTTATTGGGTTTTCCTCCTGTTTCCCTTGCCAGTCGTGGTACCAGATAACCCGATACCCGTTTCAGCAAGCCGGTGATCAATATCCTGGCGGTGTCATCATCTACCATAAAATGGGCTGCGCCCTGAACCTTGTCAAGAACATGAAGATAATAAGGCAAAATACCGGCATCAAATAGCGTATTGCTCAGAGTAACCAGGGCATCTTCGTTATCATTGACGCCATGTAGTAAGACACTTTGATTTAACAGGGTCACTTGGGCCTGTTTAAGTTGTGCCAAGCTTGCACACAAAGTGTGATCGATTTCATTTGCATGATTGATATGTGTCACCATGACTATTTTCAGGGACGAATTGGCCAGTCTCTGGCAAAGTTTGGGCGTAATGCGCGTCGGTATGACAACGGGCAGACGGCTGTGAATACGTAATCGTTTGACATGGGGGATAGCTTCCAATTGGCTAATTAGCCAGTCCAGCTCATGATCTTTTGCCATCAAGGGATCGCCGCCGGAAAAAATAACTTCATTCAATTCAGCGTGGCTTCGAATGTAGTCCAATGCAAGATTCCAGTTTGTTTTGTTACCTTTATGATTTTGATAAGGAAAATGGCGACGAAAACAATAACGACAGTTGACTGCACAACCCCCCTTAACTAATAACAGGGCTCGGTTGTGATATTTATGCAACAGACCAGGTACAACACTGGATTGCTCATCAAGGGGATCAGAGGTAAACCCCGGTGAAGCGATAAATTCCTCCCTTGTCGTCAGTACCTGTAAAAGTAAGGGATCCGCGGGATCGCCCGGACGCATGCGTGCAATAAAAGCGCGGGGAACACGTAATGGAAACAGATGACGGGCATTGTTTCCCTGTGATAAAACGGGATGATCACTGAGTTTGAGAAGATGGAGTAACGTGCCGGGATCTGTGATGACATCAGCAAGCTGCTGCAACCAATCATCCCCTGATGGTATGTTTTGTTGTGTATTTTGAGTTACAATAGCGGTCATTTTTTTAGTCAGATTAGCATTTTAAGAGAATCAATATGGCATCATATAATAGCAACGACTTTCGTCAGGGTCTTAAAATTATGTTAGATGGTGAACCCTGTTCTGTTATTGAAAGTGAATTCGTTAAACCCGGAAAAGGTCAGGCGTTTGTTCGTACTCGTATTCGCAAGCTCATTTCCGGTAAATTGCTGGAAAAAACGTTCAAATCCACGGACTCTTTTGATGCTGCCGATGTTGTGGATATGAACTTGACTTATCTCTATAACGATGGTGAATTCTGGTACTTCATGAATAATGAGACATTCGAACAACTGGAAGCCGATATTAAGGCTACCGGTGACAATGCCAAATGGTTGGTAGAACAGGCTGCCTGTGTTGTCACGTTGTGGAATGGTCAGCCCATTATAGTGACTCCACCAAATTTTGTTGATCTTGAAGTGACTGATACTGATCCTGGCCTGAAAGGCGATACTGCCGGTACTGGTGGTAAACCTGCCACGTTGAGTACAGGGGCAGTGGTTAAGGTGCCTCTATTTGTGCAAGTTGGTGAAGTGATCAGAGTAGATACCCGTTCTGGTGAATATGTTTCTCGTGTTAAATGATCAGCATATAAAGCTATTGAGATGCACAGGTTCACTATTATAGCAAATCTGGTTGTTAAGACATGGTTTACTCTGTACCGGTTTTCCTACAGCTATCTTTATTCAGGATTTGAGTTTGTTTTAATAAAATTTAATTATCACTATTAAGTAAGTAAGCAGTAAAGTATTCAACTCATTATTTTATATGGAATACTCTGATGGGCGGATTAAAAGTACTGATAGCGCTACTGGTTATGGGTAGTTTACTGATTGGTGCGTATGTAGCAAAACAATTATTTGATAGAAAAGACCCGCCTCCGGCAGAAGAAATTAGTCAGGAAGAGGCAAAATTGAAAGGATATGCCAGCGCCAATGCTATCGTGCAGGATGATGTTATTGGTGTGTCGCCAGGCTTGACGGATCCAGTAGCAATACGGGAAGATTTATCCAGAAGGGCGGCTATGAAAGGAGCTAAATATTTTGTCATAAAGCGAGATGATAATGGCAAGGTAATTGCTGCGCAGCTTTACAAATAATCATTTCGATATGCTAACCGGTTAAATAACCATAAGGTCGTGACGGCATATTACTGTAAGTACAGATCAAAACGATGATTTTGCATGTTGACTGTTGCCTGAGCAGGCACACCCGCAAGGGGCTGTCCATAATTGGGGCGTTTTACCACCACGCGTTTGGTGGCCAAGGCGCAGGCTGGTCCCAATAAACCGTCAGCATCAATATCTGTACCCACCAATGATTGCAACAGGCGCATTTCCTTCTTTACCAGTGCACTTTTTTTACGCTGAGGATACATGGGATCCAGATAAACGACCTGTGGTCGTGGATGCAATCCGACCAGTGTACTCAAACTGCAAGTATGCAGCAGTGTCATTTTTTCCCGTAACCATGACCCGGTTTCAGGATCTTGATAGCCACGCATCAATCCATCATGCAACAAGGCTGCTACCACCGGATTACGTTCCAACATACGTACGTTGCAACCCAGTGCTGCCAGCACAAAAGCATCTCGTCCCAAGCCTGCGGTTGCGTCGATGATATCAGGACGATAGCCTGGTTTTATCCCTACTGCCCGGGCTATGGCTTCCGTACGCACGCTGCCCAAACGACGTCGATATGCCAGGGCACCATGAACAAAGTCAACATAAATGCTGCTGAGTTTTGGTTCATCCCTTTTGCGTAGTTCAAGTCTTTTTGTCGTCATGATGAGCGCCATCACTGCCTGTTTATCAGAGACCAAGCCCCAGCGTTCTGCCACAGTGGATAATGCACGGGGATCAACGCCTGCTTCAGAGACCAAATAGACAGCCATGGGTTATCCGTTAATGCCGTAATGGCGCAGCATGGCATCAGGAAGGGGTTCACGCCCGCGGAAGCGTTTGAACAATACCATGGGAGATTCAGAACCACACCGTGACAGGATATGCTCCAGGAAAGCATGGCCAGTATCAGTATTGAAAATACCCTCTTCTTCAAAACGCGAGAAGGCATCTGCTGCCAGCACTTCTGCCCATAAATAGCTGTAATAGCCGGCAGCATAGCCTCCAGCAAAAATGTGACTGAATGAGTGAGGGGAACGCGCCCATGAAGGCGTTGTTATCACGGCAATCTGTTTTTTTACCTCAGACAGGATCGGTAATATTTGTGCACCCTGTAGCGGATCCTGTTCACAGTGTAAACGAAAATCAAATAAACCGAATTCCAGTTGACGCAGAATAAATAATGCTGCCTGATAATTTTTGGCGGCCAACAGCTTATCCAGCATGCTGTGTGGTAAGGGTTCATGGGTTTGGTAATGACCGGAAATTAACGTCAGTGCCTGAGATTCCCAGCACCAGTTTTCCATAAACTGACTGGGAAGTTCCACTGCATCCCAAGGAACACCTTGGGTTCCGGCAACACCAGAGGTGTCTATCCGGGTCAGCATATGCTGCAGGCCGTGGCCAAATTCATGAAACAGCGTGATCACTTCTTGATGGGTAAAGAGTGCGGGTTTACCTGCTGAGGGTCTGTTGAAATTACCAATAAGATAAGCCACTGGTTTTTGTAGCCGGTCATTAATACGCAGGCTATCAACACAACTCCCCATCCAGGCGCCGTCGCGTTTGTTTTCACGGGCATAGAGATCCAGATAGAAACTGCCGCGTAACTCGCCACTGTCATCGAATAGATCGAAGAAACGGACATCTGCATGCCAGGTGTCCATTGTTGTGCGTTCCCGGGCTAAAATACCGTAAATACGTTTGACCACTTCAAACAGACCGTCGAGAACCTGCTGTTCTGGAAAATAAGGACGTAGCTGCTCATCATTGATTGAGAACAGATGCTGTTTTTGTTTTTCAGAATAGTAAGGAATATCCCAGGCATTCAGCTCACTGGCATTATGATGCTGCCT
>CAZBYB010000041.1:14327-18033 GCA_964496225.1 uncultured Yersinia sp.
AAAGCGCGCAACTGAGCCAGTTCCCGTTCAGCTTGTGGGCGGGCACGTTGGGCCAGATAATGGAGAAAATCCAGCACCTGTTGCGGATGTTCGGCCATTTTAGTCGCCAGCGAATGATCGGCATAGCTGGTAAAACTGAGCAGTACGGCTAGTTCATGGCGCAGGGCGAGGATTTCAGCCATAACTGCACTGTTATCCCATTGGCCGGCATGGGGTCCCTGATCAGAGGCCCGCGTGACAAAGGCACAGTATATTTCCTGGCGTAACTCGGCATTATCCGCATAAGTGATCAGGGATAAATAACTGGGCATATCCAACGTTAACAGCCAGCCATCCTGCTGTCGTGCTTTTGCTTTATCACGAGCGGCCTCCAGGGCACTTTCTGGCAGACCCTGCAGTTGTTTGATATCCGTGATCAGTTTGCTCCAGCCCATGGTGGCATCCAGTACGTTATTGCTGTAAGTTGATGCCAGTTCAGACAAACGTGTCACTATGGCGCCATAGCGTTTTTGTTGCGCCGGAGCCAATGCAATGCCAGACAGCTTGAAATCGCGCAGTGCATTTTCCACCGACTGGCGTTGAGGCACACTCAATGTAGTGAATGCCGTGCTCTGTTTCAGGTTAAGATATGCGTGATACAGGCCTTCATGTTGGCCAACCCAAGTACTGTATTCTGATAATAAGGGTAAACAGTGCTCATAGGCCGTCCGGAGTTCGGGGCTATTTTTTACCGCGTTGAGATGGCTGATTACTGACCAGACACGAGCCAGGCGATTGTCCGATTCTGCCAGTGGCTGGCACAGATTATCCCAGCTAAAGGGTTCGGATTGTGCGACCACCTGCTGTACTGATTGACGACATGCATCCAGTACTGACTGTAATGCAGGAACGATATCTTCAGCCTGAATGGATGAAAAGGGAGGTAAGGAAAATTCGCTTAACAGTGGGTTTGTCATTGAGGGAATCTCTAAAATTATTATTCTGGTTTTGGCGTGCAACACTTTAACCCCTTCACCAGTGTATAAAAAGGGCTGTTTGGTAATACAAAATTTATTTTTTAACGCAATTCGTGTATCCCTGGACCCGGTTTGCGATGTAAAAAAGTAGCAAGGTGCTGCTATTTGCATACCCTGCGACAATATGTTCGATGCTTTCATCGCTGGTCTGCAACAGGTGCAGCGTTCATTCCATGCGCAGATCCTGAAAATAGTCCAGAAGGGACTTGCCCAATACGGCCTGCATGCGGCGTCTCAGGGTACGCTCGCTGGTGCCAGATCAAGGTGTGCCAGTGGCGGCACCCGCAGTAGTGAAACAATATGAATTGATTAACATTCTGGTTTTATCAAGTGCCACGCGAGGGGTAGCTCTATGCCAAAAATTCAGCTTCTTTCCTTTCAGCTGTTCACATCCGCTGCCTTTTACTCTGGCTGAAATAATTTGACGACTCTACCTAATGCTTCGAAAACTTTTGCAGAAAAGATGCTGATACGGGATACCCACGACAAAAAATGGTGTTTTTTATCGGCGGCATCGGTTTGATCGGTGAGAAAAACAAGCAGGTGGAAAAATTAAAGCACATACTCAAAAAACAGCTGACCAACCTGGAGGTGCTGACTAATGTTATGGCGGACGAGCAGCAGCTACTCTGTGCCGGGCGGATACAGGGCGCTCTCTTACAGAAGACCACCGGTAAAAAAAGTTCATTACTGGAGATCCTCGCCAGATTGGATCAACAGCGCTGGGCCTGACAGCTCCCTACCCAAATATATCCCCGTTACATACAATTTGGCAGAAAATTCAACAATCCAGCGTGTCCCTTAACAGAACAAATAGAAATAACGGTATGCTACTTGACCAGCTTATCAGTCACAACACCAAGGCACTGGAAATATTGAGTGCCCGTCACCAGGTTTTTTTGTATGGCCCGGATGATCAGGCCTGTAAATTAAATGCAATCCGCTAGAATCGCGAAATTAACACTGCGCCACACAGCGGTAAACAGTCTGGCGGTTTCCCCTGGTGCTCGTTATGTTACTGCTAACGTCAATGCAGACGGTGCTTGTACAAGTTGCCCTGAAATAGCAGGCGGATACAGCGAGGGAAGAATATCTGGCCCTGTGCCTGTTGCTTCAGAGGGAAAGTGCGCAATTTCATCCGCTAACATTATTGCTGTGGCTGTCATTTGTAAGACGGCCTGTCCTGTTGTTTCATCACGCGTTAACTGATACGCATTCTGGTTTTTATCCCGCACCTGAAGATGATGGTTCCCTGCACGCTGGTAGAAATTCGTAATACGTATCTGAGGAATAGCGGCATCTGTCCCCGGTATCAGTAAATCTTGGTTTTGTCGATTAAGGTACAAAGCTGACATAGATACTTCCCAGTCCAGCTGTAAGATATCCTGAGGGATAGCGTAAATAACATAATGATTCAACCCGAATTTGCTCTGGAAACGGTCACCATTTTGTTGATGGATAAAGAAGGTACGCTCACCCAGCTGTTCACCTTGGGCATAAAAACCGCCAAAGTTCCTGGACGCTGACAACCTTTGCCAGGTGCTGTCCGGAGAGATTTGCTCAGGTAAACTCCACCACCGGCCATCAGCATCATACAGGCGGAAATCATGGTACCGCTGTAATTGGTTGCCCTGCCTGACATAGACATTGTTCAAATGCACAAATGTCCTGGTGCCATTCTCATTAACTGCGATCAGCCTCAGTCCCGTTTTATCATCAGACAAATGCACTTCTGTGGCTGTACCCAGACGTTGCTCGAACCAGATATAACTGATCGCATCTTCGTCAGGCTCTGTAATCGCTATTGTAACATCCTGTGTTCCCGTGTTGGATAAGATATGATAGAGGTCGGTCCCCGTCCCGCCTTGTGCAGTTCCTTCCTGTAAACTGAGGGTGTCATTACCGCCTTTACCTTGTAATTGGTCATTACCGCCTTTCCCCAATAACCTGTTGTTTTTTTCATTGCCGATAAAATCGTCACGGCCTTCATGTCCCTCGATATGTTCAATATCATAAAATTCAGCCAGTTTTTTCTTTTTTCCTGAAAACTGCACATAACCATGTTGTAAATCAATGCGATAGTTTTTATGAGCAGACACTACAAGCCAGTCTTCCCCACGCCCACCACGCAATATGCCGGGTATTTCAGGCTCAGGTGCTCCCAGCAATAAGAAGCTGTCACTTTCATCACCTCCGGTAAATTGTTTACGGCCTTCACCCACTGCAAAAATATTTTTGCGGTCAGGATACCCCACAAATTCGCTGTTATAGCTCCCCATTTGCATAAAATACACCCGTGTGCCCTGCGGGAGACGTTGATTCAGGGGATGCGCTTTAATCTCCCCCTGTTGATTAAGAGACAGTAAACTGGAACGGTTATTTTGTCTTACCATGCCAAGGATGTGCTCCTGACCGAGGATGGCAAGGGAATGCAGGCGATCAGCGTGATATTCTTCCCCCCTTTTTTCATAAAGACCCTCGTTTAACACAGGCCCCAGGGTTCCATCCTTTCTGCCATGGGCTACCGTATAGCTGCCATCATTGCGGACGGCCAGCAGATCGGCACAGCCATCGCCGTCAATATCTTGCAGTTGCAATTGGTTTTTTCTAAAGCCATTGCCCGTTCTGTCATAATACAGCTGGCTGGCGCATAATCATGCTCGCTACCCTGAATAAAGGGTATTTGTCTG
>CAZBYB010000041.1:18068-18483 GCA_964496225.1 uncultured Yersinia sp.
TTCAGCAAAGCTTCCTGTGCCCAGACCATACCAGACGTGCAATTGATGGTGATGCCAGAGTATTAAGTCAGGCCTGCCGTCTTTATCTATGTCTCCTGTGAGGAATTGACCGGCTCCCCATGCCATGTTGTCGAGGAGTGTTTTGTGTTTTTCCTTAAAACCACCCTCCTTTTGTGCCAGTAAAAATCGTATTTCCAGCTTTTTGTCCCCTGGCAACATCACTAAAATATCATCTCGCCCATCCTGATTAATATCAGCTGTCAGACGTGTAAGATACGCTATGCTGTTTTCTACAGGAATACCGCTGCTTCCCTGAATGGAAGCACGCTGTGGCTGCTGATACCCGCCTTTTCCATCAGCAAAAGCAAGATATAGCCCCTGTGGGGTAAAACAGGCGATATCCACCTGCCTGTCG
>CAZBYB010000041.1:18493-18738 GCA_964496225.1 uncultured Yersinia sp.
TGTCGCCGTTAAAATCTCCTAATAATGCACGCTGCTCTTCTTCCTTGACATTTAATGCCATGGAAAGGCTCTTTTTCTGTTCATTCATAAAAGTACCTGTAAGGTACTGTTGCCGGGGCGCTAATACTGTTCTTACCTTAGCGCTGTCCGTGTTGTTTTGCGGGATATTAATGATGCTATTTGTGCCCTGGAGTGGTTTGGGCGTGTAATACTGTATATCGCTCTCTGCCAGCCTGCTGCCCGGA
>CAZBYB010000042.1:0-15276 GCA_964496225.1 uncultured Yersinia sp.
ATTGGTACAACCAGAGAACAGACAACTAAAGTGGTGGATACTGCCCGGTTTATTGATTATCGCAGGTGCCTCTTTCGCAGGACTGATATTTTTAATCCTGCCCATATACTCTTTAGTTGCGTCTGTGATTGCTTTTTATCTTAGTCTGGCCATTCGTTTCGTATGGCTTATATGGCGGCGGCATGCATTGGTACAACCAGAGAACAGACAACTAAAGTGGTGGATACTGCCCGGTTTATTGGTATTGATTGTGGCAGGTGCTTCTTTATTTGGCGCACTTGAGGCGGTCAGGACTGAAAATGCGGCTCGCCCTGCTGTGCTCATCGATGCGGGAAAACTACAGCGTATTTTCGTATCAAATAACGCCGCTGTTCCCGTGCGAAAAGGGAAACTACTTTTCCGCTACGGCAAGGCTCCTGAACCGATCACCTGGGGCTTGAATACGTCAGAATTTATCATTAGCGATAATCAAATTCAGATTCGTGATCAGACCAACTCCCAGCAGGTGACTTTCTCTACCACTGCGTTGGATTACATCAACGAGGTCCATGCGGTTCCAGTGTGGTTCGCAGAATATTCCCAACCTCTCTTGGCAGTAGTGGTTGCCGGGCGAGCAACGGGTCGCCGGGCCATCATTGTGGTTGTATCGCCAGACTACGATGTTCTTCTGGAAGAACGCATTCAGCGCTTTTGGAAAATCAATTCCAACACAATAGTTGATGTTCAAAAGGATCCATCGGGAAAGGGGGAAGCGATTGCTATAGGATCAGATTGTGAAAAATCACTGATCATATGGCCGGCAACACAGTATTAAGTTTGATCTGTCACTCCTCATTTCTCTTTATACGAGTTTCGCACTGAACTAACCAGGCTGAGCCAATTTCAGCTGAGTGCAAAACTCAGGTTTATCGTACTTGTTAAGAGCGAGGATTGTAAGCAAGATCAAACTTTTTATAGGAATGAGTCGATACCATCCGCGGAATATGAAATTCCGGTTCACAGGCAGCATGAATAAGCATATCAACTGTTGCAGGGTTAGAAATATTATCCTTAACATAGGCCTTAAATTTTTCATCCGTACAGTGTGTTATAGGTCCAAGGCGGCGTTTTGTTCCATCAGGTATTTTTTCTTCACTGTCCGGATTTCTGAGAAACAGGACCGCCATCAATGCCATGGCAGGCTTCATTTGTTGGGCAGAAAAAAGGGGGCGATACTCATCGAACTTTTGCCCGGTTTCCGGATTTTTTACTTCAAACAATACAGATTTTCTGTTCTCCATTTGTTTACATAATTCAGGAAATCGAGATTTGATTGCATAAGGATCAGAACCGTGAAGATCTGAATAAAACTTTGCTGCGCCAACTGTCTGGTCCGTGAAGGTAAAGTATCCACGCTGGATAGGTGAATGATTTTCTTCCAGCATATAAGCCTGATTTCCATAATAAGCACCGCTAAATCTATTTCTTACAACATCTTTATCAAAAAAATAATAATGTCCATTGTCTTTAATATAATGTTGGTTACCGGATACAAAATTATTGTCATGTAAGATTTCAAGAGCAAAAAATACAAAATCATCATTCCTGATGTATTTTTTGGTAAAACCATTAGTAAACTCTCGATCAAATTTTATTTTATTATCATGTAACTTCCAGTTAGACAGGTTATGTAAATAGCCTTTTTCTTCCAGATTGTTGCGTGTCTGGTGCTTAAAACGCCATGGTGTGTCTATAACAGCTTTATAAATCTTACGTTCATCATCGCTCATTTTACCTACAGCCTGTTGAAGCACCTGGATATTTTTTTGGGATACCACCTTTAAGTGCCTGTGAGTTTCTGCCGCTGTGGCATCAGGTGAAATATTTTCCCCTGCTACTGGTAGGTAGGATACCATCAGAGAAAATAGCCTTATTTATGGGATCACAATTCTGTATTTCAGGTTGATTATTGCTATTTGTAATACAGGTAATAGTATTAATTGTTTCAGAGGATTGAGGATTTTCCTGAGACTCAGTTAATACTTTTATCGTGTTATTGCGATCAGTTGAGTTTATATATGCCATTAGCGCTACCTCATACAATCTTTTTATTAACTTAATATTATTATAATAGATTAATACCAAATAATTATTATAAAAGGTTCACCATGCCCATTACATGAATTAGTGTCTGAAAACCTTTTCAGTCTATACATGGTTACCTGACGCCTTTTCATCTTCTCTCTGTTGGAGGCACTACGGAAGAAAACACGGCATAAGCTTTGTCTCTTGTATCCCACAGAGAAATAGTTGACTAAAAAACTCAGGAATGACAGACTTTACACTTCTATCCTCACATCATTGGTAATTTTTTATGAGACTGACATCTAAAGGCCGTTATGCAGTAACTGCCATGCTGGATGTAGCATTACATTCTCATAACGGGCCCGTTCCTCTGGCAGATATTTCTGAACGCCAGGGCATCTCGTTATCCTATCTGGAGCAGCTCTTTTCACGCTTACGTACAAGTGGCTTGGTAGCGAGTATGCGTGGCCCGGGCGGAGGGTATTTACTGGGTCAGGATCCTGAAAAAATTGTAGTCGGTGCAGTGATTACTGCCGTGGATGAATCCATGGATGCCACCCGTTGTCAGGGTAAGGAAATATGTCAAGGAGGCGATCGTTGCCTGACTCACACGTTATGGCGTGATCTCAGCGAGCGTATCAGCAATTTCCTGAATAATATTACTTTGGCAGAATTGGTGAATAATCAGGATATACTGGATGTTGCAGACCGTCAGGATAATAATAAACGCCGTGCAGTCAATGGCCGCGGGTCGGGGACGATTAACGTCACTCTGCAGGTACAGTAAAGGATCTGTGATAAAAACAGGCGCAATGAAGTACGGAGCATAGCAGGACCATGAAGTTACCTATTTACTTAGACTATTCAGCAACAACACCAGTTGATCCGCGGGTGGCTGAGAAAATGATGCAATATTTGACCGTGGACGGTATTTTTGGTAATCCGGCTTCCCGTTCACATCGTTTTGGTTGGCAAGCTGAAGAAGCGGTGGACATTGCGCGTAATGAGATAGCCGCTCTTGTTGGTGCAGATCCCCGTGAAATTGTGTTTACTTCGGGCGCAACAGAGTCCAATAATCTGGCCCTGAAAGGGGCTGCCAGCTTTTATCAAAAAAAAGGTAAGCACATCATTACCTGTAAAACAGAACATAAATCTGTACTGGATACCTGCCGTCAACTGGAGCGTGAAGGTTTTGAGGTCACGTATTTGTCCCCCGGACGTAATGGTATTCTTGATCTCAAACAGCTTGAGACAGTAATGCGTCCCGAGACAGTTCTGGTATCTGTTATGCATGTTAATAATGAAATCGGTGTCGTGCAGGATATTAGGGCCATAGGTGAACTATGCCGTAATCAGGGTGTGATTTTTCACGTTGATGCAACGCAAAGCATTGGCAAAATACCTGTTGATTTGAGTCAACTCAAAGTTGATCTGATGTCTTTTTCAGCACATAAAATTTATGGCCCAATGGGTGTAGGTGCTTTATTTGTACGCCGTAAACCACGTATTCGTATCGAAGCACAGCAGCATGGGGGTGGCCATGAGCGAGGTATGCGTTCCGGTACGTTGCCTGTACATCAAATCGTGGGCATGGGAGAAGCTTACCGTATTGCAAAGCAGGAGTTGGAAACAGAATCCAGACGGCTGTGTGCCCTGCGTTTGCGTTTGTGGAACGGTATCAAAGATATTGAAGAAGTGTACCTGAACGGTGACTTGCAACAGGGGGCGCCTAACATTCTTAATGTCAGTTTCAGCTATGTTGAAGGTGAATCTTTAATCATGGCGTTGAAAGATTTAGCCGTCTCCTCAGGTTCAGCCTGTACGTCAGCCAGCCTGGAGCCTTCCTATGTATTACGGGCACTGGGAATGAATGATGAACTGGCACATAGTTCTATCCGTTTTTCTCTGGGACGTTTTACCACAGAAGAAGAAATAGACTACGCCATTGCACTGATTCATCAGTCCATCGGCCGTTTGCGCGAACTCTCTCCACTGTGGGATATGTTTAAACAGGGTGTGGATATTAACAGTATCGAATGGTCACATCATTAAGTTAGCCTTGTAAATTCAGGAGCCAGGTATGGGTAGTTACAGCGAAAAAGTCATTGACCATTATGAAAATCCACGCAATGTGGGGTCCCTTGATGCAGATGATCCTAATGTCGGTAGCGGTATGGTGGGTGCGCCAGCTTGCGGTGATGTGATGAAACTGCAGATTAAAGTCAATAGCGCAGGCATCATTGAAGATGCACGTTTCAAGACTTATGGGTGTGGATCTGCCATTGCGTCCAGCTCGCTGGCTACAGAATGGATGAAAGGCAAGTCACTTGATCAGGCAGAGGCGATTAAAAATACGCAAATTGTTGAGGAACTGGAATTACCACCTGTTAAAATTCATTGTTCTATTCTGGCCGAAGATGCCATTAAGGCGGCGATTGCGGATTACCGTAGCAAGCGCAGTAAACATGACGCCAGATAAGGTTATTGTATGTCGATATCCATCAGTGAACGTGCGGCACAGCGGGTGAGTACTTTTCTTCAGCAGCGGGGAAAAGGTGTGGGATTGCGCTTGGGTGTGAAAACTTCTGGGTGCTCAGGCATGGCGTATGTGCTCGAATTTGTCGATGAAATCAATGACGATGATATTGTTTTTGAAGACAAAGGAGTAAAAGTTATCATCGACGGTAAAAGTATGGTTTATCTTGACGGTACTGAACTGGATTTTGTCAGGGAAGGGTTAAATGAAGGTTTTAAATTTAATAATCCCAATGTTTCCAGTGCATGTGGTTGTGGTGAAAGTTTTACTGTTTGACCCATCTGTTATTTTTTTGTCATAGCGTTATCCTGTTCAAAGTTAGCGTATGGATTATTTTACTTTATTCGGTCTACCGGTTGATTATTCCCTGGATGCCAGCCTGCTTACTCATCGCTGGCAGGCATTACAACAACAATTTCATCCCGATCGTTATGTTCTGCAGCCTGAACGCCAACGCCTGATGGCCTTACAACAGGCAGCGACCATCAATGATGCCTATCAGACACTGAAACATCCTTTGAAACGTGCGCAATATCTGCTTTTCTTGCAGGGTATTGATATAGATAATGAACAGCAGAGTATGCGTGATACGGTCTTTCTCATGGAACAACTGGCATTGCGTGAAGAACTGGATGCCATTGCACAGGCACAGACACCTGATACAAAAAAGGCCCTGACGAATTTTACTGCCAGGGTGGCCAAAATGATGCAGGAATACAGCATACACATGTCGCAACACTTCAGTTGTCAAAATTGGTTACAGATGGCAGATACTTTGCGCAAACTGCATTTTTTTGACAGACTTCGCCAGCAGATTGAAGAGCTGGAAGAGCAATGGTCTGATGATGTTGTCTGAACACACTAAAGGCCAGGTACAACATATCTTCGTGATAAGACATAAATTGATTAATGGAATCTTCACATGGCCTTATTACAAATTAGTGAGCCGGGTTTAACGGCCGGGCTGCATCAAAAAAAACGTCGGGTGGCAGGCATTGATTTGGGCACCACGCATTCCCTTATTGCACTGACGCAAGCAGGGGTCGTGGACGTTCTTGCTGATCATCAGGGCCGGTGTCTGTTACCTTCAGTGGTTCATTACAGTCCGCACGCTGTTGATGTTGGTTGGGGTGCTTGTCTGAAGGCATCCAGGGATCCCGTCAATACCATTAGTTCCGTCAAACGCCTGATGGGTCGTTCGCTGGCAGACATTAAGCAACGTTATCCTGATTTACCTTATCAATTTCAGGGCAATGAAAATAGTTTGCCCGTTATTCAGACGGTGGGGGGATTGGTTAATCCGGTACAGGTTTCGGCAGAGATTCTCAAAACGCTTTCAGCCCGTGCTGCTTTGGTACTAAATGCAGCATTGGATGCTGTCGTGATTACCGTTCCCGCTTATTTTGATGATGCCCAGCGCCAGGGGACAAAAGACGCGGCAAATCTTGCGGGTTTGCAGGTGTTACGTTTGTTAAATGAACCCACTGCAGCGGCCATTGCATATGGTCTGGATTCTGCTCAGGAAGGCGTGATCGCGATTTACGACCTGGGTGGCGGTACTTTTGACATTTCTGTATTGCGCCTCAAGCAGGGGGTGTTCGAAGTACTGGCAACGGGTGGTGATTCGGCACTGGGCGGTGATGATTTTGATTTTCTGCTGGCTGCCTGGCTACGTGAACGTGCCGGGATTACTGATTGTTGTGATCCTGTTATCCAGCGTCAGTTACTTGATGTTGCTATTAGCAGCAAAATCGCTCTCAGTGAGGTTGATGTGATTCCGGTGGTCATCGCCGATTGGTGCGGTGAGGTGACTCGTCAGCAGTTTGAAGAATTAATCAGGCCATTGATTCAGCGTACCTTATTAACCTGTCGTCGTACGTTAAAAGATGCAGGTATCCGTACTGATGAGGTGCTGGAAGTGGTAATGGTGGGGGGCTCTACCCGTATACCACTGGTACGTGAACATGTGCGTAAATTTTTTGGACGCAACCCATTGACTTCCATTGATCCTGACCAGGTCGTTGCCATTGGTGCTGCCATTCAGGCCGATATTCTGGCAGGCAACAGGCCAGGCAGCGACATATTGTTGCTGGATGTGACGCCACTCTCATTAGGGATAGAAACAATGGGTGGGCTGGTTGAAAAAGTGATACCACGCAATACAACCCTTCCTGTAGCCAGGGCCCAGGAGTTCACGACGGCTAAAGCAGGCCAGAATGCGATGACAATTCATGTGCTGCAGGGTGAACGCGAGTTAGTGGCAGACTGTCGCTCGTTGGCACGTTTTACATTGCGTGGTATTCCTCCATTGCCGGCCGGTGCTGCCCATATTCGTGTTACTTTTCAACTTGATGCTGATGGTTTGCTCAGTGTGACTGCCATGGAAAAATCCACTGCAGTTGCTACTTCCATTCAGGTTAAGCCTTCTTATGGTCTTTCAGAGCAGGAAATTGCCAGGATGCTCAAGGATTCAATGGCCAATGCGCAAGATGATATGCATGTGCGTACGCTGACGGAACAAAAAGTTGATGCAGTACGGATGTTGGAAGGCTTAGCACAGGCACAGGCCGAGGATGGTGCATTGTTAAGTCAGCAGGAAACGAGTGAAATTAGTCTGGCTGTTGAGGCATTACGGCACAAAATGCAGGGTTGTGATGCGACAGCGATTAAAATTGCGATAAAAGCACTGGATGAAAAAACGAAAGATTTTGCTGCACGCAGAATGGATGCCGCTGTTCGCCGTGCATTGACTGGCCATTTTGTGGATAAGGTTTAATATGCCCAGGATTATATTTTTGCCTCATAAAGATCTGTGCCCCCAGGGCTTACAACTGGAGGTACAGCAGGGAGAAACCATACTGGATGCTGCTTTACGCCACGGTATTGATATCGAGCATGCCTGTGAAAAATCCTGTGCCTGCACGACCTGCCATTGTGTAATACGTCAAGGTTTTAACTCGCTGAATCCCTGCACTGAAACTGAAGAAGATATGCTGGATAAAGCGTGGGGATTGGAGCCAGAGAGCCGGCTAAGCTGTCAGGCCAGAGTGATGGATGAAGATTTGATCGTTGAGATCCCGCTTTATACCATTAATCATGCACGTGAACACTGATTTTTCCGGAGGTTATATGGGTTTAACATGGCATGACAGCCGTGATATTGCTGAGGCGTTGTTTGATAAGTTCCCGGATATTGATCCTAAAACAGTACGCTTTACTGACATGCATCAGTGGATCTGTGAGCTGGCAGAATTTGAGGATGATCCACAAAAATCCAGTGAAAAAATACTGGAGGCCATTTTACTGGCTTGGCTTGATGAAATGGAATAGTAAAAACAGTGAATCCTGCAAACTAAAATAAATTAAAGACCAGGAGCGGTTATGACGACAAAGATAATGCCCCTTTTTCTGTCCTGTCAGCCGGCAGATGCACGCTGGGGCGATAAGGCACTATTGAGCACCAGTGATCAGGGAATGATCATTCATCTACCCGTTAGAGAATCCCTCAATGTCATCCAGCGCGCGGCACGTCAGGTAGACGGTCTGGGTATCAAAACAGTACGGTTAGCGGGACATGAATGGGGGCTGGAGGAGAGCTGGGCATTCTGGCAGGGTTTTCGTGGCCCGAAAGGGGAACAGATTATTCAGTGGGCGCCATTACTTGACCACCCGTTACGGGAACTCAACCATCGTCTAAAAATCATTGGCTGGGTGCGTGATACCATTAATTTACCTGCACAAGATTTAGGGCCTGAACAGTTAGCCAACAGTGCCGTGGATCTGATCCTTGATGTGGGTGGCAAGGGGGTTAGCTATCAAATTATCAAAGGTGACGATCTGCGTTTACAAAATTATACTGGCATTTATCAGGTAGGCCGTGGTTCAGAACGCCCACCGGTGCTGCTGGTACTGGATTATAATCCGCTAAGCGATATTCATGCACCGGTACTGGCCTGCCTGGTAGGAAAAGGGATTACTTTTGATTCTGGTGGTTATAGCCTGAAACAAAGCACTTTTATGGAATCTATGAAATCCGACATGGGTGGTGCTGCGACGGTAACTGGCGCCTTGGCACTGGCTATTACCCGTGGTTTGCAGCAGCGCGTCAAACTTTATCTGTGCTGTGCCGATAATATGGTTAGTGGAAATGCATTTAAATTGGGTGACATCATTCGATATCGCAATGGTAAAACCGTTGAAGTGACGAATACCGATGCTGAGGGGCGTCTGGTACTGGCGGATGGCCTGATTGACGCAAGTGAGCAACAAGCCACACTGATTATTGATGCTGCTACATTAACGGGCTCGGCAAAAATTGCATTGGGTAATGATTACCACGCATTGTTCAGTTTTGATCATTTGCTTGCACAGGAGTTACTGGCTAGTGCTGAAAGTGAGCATGAACAATTCTGGCGTTTGCCACTGGCAGAATTCCATCGTACTCAGTTATCTTCTGCGTTTGCTGAGCTTAACAATGTAGCAGGTACAGCCCATACAGCAGGAGCCAGCACGGCTGCTGCATTTCTTTCTTATTTTGTGAAATCTTACCAACAAGGATGGTTGCATATTGACTGCAGCGCAACTTACCGTAAAAACGCCGTGGAACAATGGGCAGCAGGTGCGACTGGAACCGGTGTGCGTACGCTGGCAAATTTATTACTCAAAACCCGATGACAGCATCTGCTTAGATGTAAAGCGGTTTTACACGGGTAATACACTTTAGTTTTGCACTGCACTAGCCGGGATAAGCCAGCAGTAATCGAATGTGTTCAGTAAGTGTATGTTTTCGTACTACCGGCTTTCAAACATTATCATGTTATTTTTTTTTATTTTTTTGTTTGCATAGACTGGATAATACTTCGTCCACATTATTAGCAGTACCTATTGAATTTATTACACAATTTTTGCAAGCATCATATGTTGATTCATTACCACAAAAAGACGAAGTTTCATAACTTGCAGCGCCTCCAGCTAATCCACCTGACAATTCACCTGATGCAGCTGATGACATAACAAACGCAATGACTACTGACGATTTAATTACACCATTCATAAGAATAATCCTCATGATCCACTTTGACACCACGTTCGGCCAGCATTTCCTGAAACTACCGGTAGCTTGCCATATTTGCAGTACCAGCGAACGTAGCCTGCCTGCAGCTTTGTCGCTTGCACACTTATTGATCTTATTTATTCAGCGTACGTTATGCAGAAAGCTTGGTATCTAACTTATATTAGGGGTTGCATAAATTAGAAGTAGCCTGAAGATAGCGAAATTCGTTTATTATTTTTACAACGGTAGCGAAATCGGATAGCTAACGAATTGCCTGATTTTTTTTCAACTGATTATCACCAACCAGGTGATTCAATATAGTTGAATTTAATTCAGGGATGTATTTGATTCCCGCTTAAGGCAGATTTTTTTGTCCAAATCGGTTTTGATGATGGAGAATAAGTCAATGACACAAACACAACTGGATGCGACTAATCCGCATCAACACGTGGAGGAGGTAACAAAGCTCACCCTGGCATTGCTCACCTGTAAACGAGAAGATGTGGCAAGAGCGTGTGGAATATTCACCAAAGAAGATCTCATCAGCATCAAGCTGTATATCAAGCATGGTTTATCACTGCCTTTCACGCAGGCAGAAGTTGAAAGTCATATTGGATATAAAAGAACCCATATTGCCGGCCTTATGCCAGCAGATATCTGGGCACTGTTTAAACAAATCAGACTTCATTCGCTCAGTTGGGATCACATTGAAAGCAATATAAAGTTACAGAATAAGCATCTGGAAATAACTGCTCAAAGTATGATCAGTACGGGTACCGAGATCATCAATATCATCGGTCATATGCCTGTCATGGAAAAAATTAAAACGGAAGTGGGCACAATGCCACAGGAAAAATTGGCTGAAATTCATTATGGTGAAGACGATCATGCGATAGCCGGTGAACTGATAAATTTTCTGGATGCCATGAAAGTGGATATTGCTGACGCGCAGGCCCGGACTGCCAGAATTAAAACTGATATTACCGATTTTAAAATCCAGTTAATTGGTGGTGAGCTGTCAAATAATACCGTTGCCAATGGTCTGGAACCGCAGGTTAAGTCCAAAGATAATCTGATGCAACACAATAATTTAAAAAATGTCCTGAAAGATTTATTGGAGGAGATACATGAAAAAAACGGACGCATTGAACAACTAAAAAAAGATTATACCGAATATGTTAAAAAGTCGTTTATCGGACTGGCGGGTGGCGTCATTGGTCTGGCGATCACCGGTGGTATTTTTGGTGATAAGGCAGAAAAGATCCGTAAAGAGAAAAATCGATTAATTGAAGAAGTCGGTAAACTGGAAGATCGAGTCAAAAATAAAAAAGAATTACAAAGGACTTTTGAAGGGTTGTCTCGTAATTTCAGGAACATTGGTATGCGTATGGTAGATGCAGAAATTGCCATAAGCCATCTGGATTTGATGTGGCAATCCATGCTGGCTGAGATCAGTGAATCCCGGAAGCAATTCGGCAACATCAACAATGCCCTCAAACTGACTTCGTTTGTCACACACTTTCAAAAAGTGATTAACCCCTGGAGTAGCGTAGACAGCTCAGCAAAATATCTGTCTGATATGTTTGATGATGCATTGAAGGAATATCAAAAACAGTACGGGGAACCCCAGGAAATAGCAGAGCTTATTTATATGCCCGTTGTCGCTTTTCCAGCCAGCGGCACGAGTTATCCTGAAATAAATATTAAAAATTTCAAACAGTCGATAAAAAACATATTCCGGCTGGTGGAATTCCAGAATCAGGGGATTGATGCCATTAAGGAAAAGGCCACGCGTGTTAAATTGTATGCACGTGAACTGGATGAAAGGATACAAAGTGCCATACCAAACTTGCTCAGTTATTTAAACAATATGCAGATACAGGGGTATTGTGACAGTATTACCGAAATAGATACAGCCCATGCTGATCCCAACTTCAGGAAGGAAGATGAAGCGGCTTTACTGGAGGCTCGTGTCGAAATTCTCATGAACCTGAATGGCGAGCTGGCGAGGATCGAAAGACTGTTCTGCGAAAATAATCATGCTCTGGGAAGAAAAATCGCTGATCTGCGTCATGTCATGATTGCCGGGCGTGTAGAGGACTCCCTGATAGGCGAGCAAAAACGCCAGAAGGAATTATCTGCAGATATTGCCCAAAAAATACAAAATAAGCTGAGCCTGAAAGAGGAACGTACCAAGATCGTAGAAAGCCAGGATCTGGTACGTCAGTACAATTTGGCAGATCTCTTTAAGGATTACCTACCCAGTGGTAGTGATATTGACAGTCTGGATTTGACGTTAACGGGAAAGGAAGCCATTAAGCAAGGCATTAAGCAGGGTATTGCCATTCTTAAGAAAACACTGGGAACCGTTTCTGAAGGATTGAAATACAGTGATCTCGCCAAAGTACGTAAAAAACTGGACGGCCAGATTGAGCATATTGACGGGGAAATTACTGCGCTGAAAGCTAATCTGGAACAGGTTGAACAATTCATTAAAAATATTAACGCTGTCCTGCAAATTGATGTAGAACGTGAATTTGTACTGATTGAAGCGGAAAAACTTCATCAGGCTTGGCAGATGTTTACGAGGGAGCTGACCCGGTTGCAAAATACGGACACCAATGCACTGAATCTGAATCAGCTTCTGCAAGGGCAAAAAACGTTTTTGGAAGATCTCACCAAGCAGTACAGCGCTTAGCGGTATTCACTCAGGCCTGAAGGTAGCCAATAAGAGTGTCGAAATCAGACACTCGTTTTGTTTTTCTCGTTAGAGAATATATCCAATAATCTACTGATTATATTAATAAAAAATGTGATTCATGTAAAAAATACTAAGCCAAAGTCATTTTTTTATGGTGTATTTATAATAACGTCGTAGCCAGGCGTCACGTGCGCGCATATAATCGACTCCACTTAAAAGGATGCGTCTTTTTAAATTCAAATATCCCCAGTCAGTCCAGAGGTTATTATGGCGGTAGAACTTACTTTTTCAATTATTAAGCCCAATGCTGTTGCTAAAAACAAGATTGGTGCTATTTATGCCCGTTTCGAAAGCGCCGGGTTTAAGATTGTTGCCGCAAAAATGTTACATTTGAAATATGAGCAGGCGGCAGGATTTTATGCGGAACACAAAGAACGCCCTTTTTTTAAGGAATTGATTGAATTTATGACGTCCGGGCCTATCCTGGTTCAGGTTCTGCAAGCCGACGATGCCGTACGCCGTAACCGTGAAATTATGGGTGCGACTAACCCTGATAATGCCCTGGCAGGTACCTTACGGGCGGATTATGCCGAGGGTTTTACTGCCAATGCAGTACATGGTTCAGACTCAGTGCAATCAGCTCAGCGTGAAATTGCTTTTTTCTTTACTCATGATGAAGTGTATAAGAGCCTGTAAGGAAAAAGTACTAAAAAATTAAATTTAATCAGTTAGCTACGTATTTTTAGCTTGTTTTGCATATTGGGATAACCAATGTAAGCGGATGCTTAAACAGGCACTAAGACCATAATAATGAGGCTACAAACCATTCATGCTCCAGGATCTGCCTTTATCTGAACCAATAGAATCCGTTTCGCCATCTGTTAATGTTGTTCAGAAGGAGATACCGGTTACTGCCAAAATTAACCTGCTTGATTTTAATCGCCGGCAAATGCGCGAGTTTTTTATTTCCATGGGAGAAAAACCTTTTCGCGCTGATCAGGTTATGAAGTGGATCTATCACTATTGTTATGACGATTTTGAGCAGATGACGGATATCAACAAAGCCCTGCGTATCAAGTTGCAACGTATTGCCAGTATCCGTGCTCCCGAAGCTGCTGAAGAACACCACTCAGCGGATGGAACCATCAAATGGGCAATGCAGGTGGGTTCCAGTCGGGTCGAGACGGTATATATTCCTGAAAAAGATCGTGCTACGTTATGCGTTTCTTCCCAAGTGGGTTGTGCGCTGGAGTGCCAGTTTTGCGCCACTGCCATGCAGGGCTTTAATCGTAACCTTCGGGTTTCAGAAATTATCGGCCAAGTCTGGCGCGCTTCAAAAATCATGGGTTCATTGAAATCCAGCGGCAGACGCCCTATCACCAATGTGGTCATGATGGGCATGGGTGAACCTTTATTAAATTTGAACAATGTTGTGCCGGCCATGGATATTATGATGGATGATTTTGGCTTTGGTCTCTCTAAACGTCGTGTAACACTATCGACTTCAGGTGTGGTGCCTGCACTGGATAAACTGGGTGATATGATCGATGTGGCTCTGGCTATCTCTCTGCATGCACCCACTGATGAGATCAGGGATAAAATTATGCCCATTAACCGCAAATATAATATTGAAACGTTTTTGGCTTCAGTACGCCGTTATTTAGCCAAATCCAATGCTAATCAAGGGCGCGTTACGGTTGAGTATGTCATGCTGGATCATATTAATGACAGTACGGAGCAGGCACAACAGCTGGCTGCCTGTCTGAAAGGGACACCCTGTAAAATCAACCTGATTCCGTGGAATCCCTTTCCTGGTGCCACATATGGACGCAGTTCTAACACCCGCATGGATCGTTTTGCCAAAGTGTTGATGGCGCACGGACTGACCACTATTGTGCGTAAGACGCGTGGCGATGATATTAATGCTGCTTGTGGGCAGTTAGCGGGTGATGTAATCGATCGTACCCGGCGTACTTTGAAAAACAAAATGGCGGGTGAGGTGATAACGATAAGCAGGGTGTGAGTTGGAAGAGACAAGGAAATTGAGTCTGAAAATAATTAAAGTTAGCATGAAGCTGAAAAAATGGTATAACGTCTTCCTGACCACACTATTATTGATGGGCTGTTCTGGCGTATTGTGGGATAAGTCTGATCAATCTAGTACCCGGGCAGCAGTACAAACGCGTTTGCAGTTGGGCATGGAATATCTGGCGCGCGGCGATTTAAATGCAGCGCGTCGGAATTTTGAAAAGGCCCTGAATACTGATCCACGGGATTATCGTGTTCAGCTAGCAATGGCGCTTTATGAGCAAAAAATCGGCGAAAACCGTGCCGCAGAACAGCGTTATCATCATGCGCTAAAGCTGGCCCCTGAAAATGGTACTGTGTTAAATAATTACGGTGTATTTTTATGTAATGTAGGGCAGTATGCTGCTGCTCAACAGCAGTTTAGTGCTGTTGCTTTGCGAGCTGATTACGGTCAGGTAGCAGATAGCCTGGAAAACGCCGGTTATTGTTTTCTTAAGGCGAATCAGGACAGTGAAGCCCGCGTGCTGCTCAGTCGTGCTTTACGCTTTGATCCTGAAAAGGGAGCCGCTCTGTTAGCAGAAGCAGAAAGGAAATTTGAGCAAGGGAAACGTGCTCAGGTGCAGCTTCTACTGGAAGTTTATCAATATACCCTTCCGGTGAGTGCGGCAAGTTTATGGTTACAAATTCGTTTCGCTGCGTTGACCAACCGCCAGGATATTTTGCAACGTTATGGCAGACAGTTGGCGCAATATTTTCCACAATCCAAACAGTACCAATATTTTTTAGCCCATGAATACTGAAATCATGCAGGAACAGGAAGTCCAAAAAACGACGGGTATGCGCTTGCGTCAGGCTCGTGAACGATTGGGTTTTACCCGACAGGTTGTTGCAGAG
>CAZBYB010000042.1:15286-18413 GCA_964496225.1 uncultured Yersinia sp.
GAGCGTCTGTGCTTGACAGCATCTACTATTCGTAGCATTGAAGAAGATAAAGCACAGAGCAATTTGGCTCCCTTGTTTTTTCGCGGTTACGTTCGTTCATATGCTCGGCTTGTTCAGCTTCCTGAGGATGATTTACTGGCTGCACTGAAAAGTAATTCGCCTGTTCTGACGCCAAAGATTGCACCCATGCAGACTGTTTCGCGGAAAAAACGTAAAAAACGCGATGGGTGGTTGATTTATTTCACCTGGTTAATCGTTATTATTGTGCTGAGTCTCACGGGGGCATGGTGGTGGCAAAATCATAAAGCACAACAGGAAGAAATAGCCTCTATGGTGGATAATTCTGCTGCCCAACAGGGCGATCATCCACCTGTGCCTGTGGCCGTATCTGCTACCGGAATAGACAGCGAAACGTCAGTAAAAAACGTCGATAACAAAAATAATACGCCAACGGGTATCGATATTGTAGCAACGGATAGCCAAAATAGCGTCATTGCCCAGCCATCATATGGCCAGTATCAACATAATGACAGTGTGGCAGGTGAAACTCATACCAACGGAATCTCCCCTTTTGCCATCGATACTGACAGGGGTAGCGAGGCTGTCGCTTCCGATCAATCTGCTGTAATAACAGCAAATGTCGTACCTGATATTACGGTGGTAGATCCGGATGCATTGATGATGGATTTTTCTGCCGATTGCTGGTTACAGGTCACGGATGCCAGTGGTAAGACGCTGTTTAATGGTATTCAGCAAGCGGGTACCAAACTGAATTTGGTGGGTAAGGAGCCTTATAAATTGATTATTGGTGCGCCATCGGCAGTACAAATTCAGTATCAGGGAAACCCGGTGGATTTAAGTCGTTTTGTAAAAACAAATCGCACTGCCCGATTGATGATACCTGCTCAATAACAGGGAATCTGGTTCGGGATCCGTAAAGCAGGTGAACAGGTTAAGTATCACACTGTCGTCAAGGAGAGTATGTGTCTAGTGTCCATGAGATTAAAAGGCGGAAATCTACACAGATCTACGTCGGGAAAGTACCGGTTGGTAATGGAGCACCAATTAGTGTGCAGTCTATGACAAACACCCGTACGACAGATGTGGATGCGACCGTCGGGCAAATTCTTGCACTGGAACGTGTCGGTGTGGATATTGTGCGCGTTTCGGTACCGACGATGGATGCCGCCGAAGCCTTTAAACTGATCAAACAGCGAGTCAATGTGCCTGTCGTTGCCGATATCCATTTTGACTATCGCATTGCCCTGAAAGTAGCTGAATACGGTGCCGATTGCCTGCGTATTAATCCGGGTAATATCGGTAGTGAAGCCCGTATTCGTGAAGTTGTCGCCAGTGCGCGTGATAAAAAAATCCCCATCAGGATCGGTGTTAATGGCGGTTCGCTTGAAAGGGATATTCAGGAAAAATATGGAGAACCAACCCCCGAGGCGCTGCTGGAATCCGCAATGCGGCATGTTGATATTCTTGATCGTCTGAATTTTACACAATTTAAAATCAGTGTTAAGGCTTCTGATGTTTTTCTTGCAGTAGGCGCCTATCGTTTGCTGGCTGCTCGTATTGAACAGCCGTTGCATCTGGGGATTACCGAAGCGGGGGGAGCTCGCAGTGGTGCGGTGAAATCGGCAGTGGGTTTGGGTATGTTATTAGCGGAAGGTATTGGTGATACATTACGTATTTCACTGGCGGCGGATCCCGTGGAAGAAGTTAAAGTGGGTTTTGATATTCTTAAATCCTTGAAGATTCGCTCAAGGGGCATTAATTTTATTGCCTGCCCCACCTGTTCACGGCAGGAATTTGATGTTATTGGAACGGTAAATGCACTTGAGCAGCGTCTGGAAGATGTTGTTGTACCCATGGATGTATCGATTATCGGTTGTGTGGTCAATGGTCCTGGTGAAGCCCTTATTGCAACTATTGGTGTTACTGGTGCGCATAATAAAAGCGGTTTTTATGAGGATGGTGTGCGCCAGAAAGAACGTTTTGATAACGATAAGATGATTGAACAGTTGGAAGCAAAGATACGTGCCAGAGTTTCCATGATAGAAAAAAATCGTATCAACGTCAGTCTACGGGAAAATTAGAGAACAGTCGTGGCAAAGGATATTCAGGCCATCCGTGGTATGAACGATTGCCTGCCTGTAGAAACAGGATTATGGCAATATATTGAAACATTGTTCAAACAGACATTGAGCGGCTATGGTTATAGCGAAATCCGTCTGCCAGTGGTAGAGCAAACTGCGTTATTCAAACGTGCCATTGGTGAGGTGACTGATGTCGTTGAAAAAGAGATGTACAGCTTTTTGGATCGCAATAATGAAAGCCTGACACTGCGCCCTGAGGGGACCGCCGGTTGTGTTCGTGCCGCTATTGAGCATGGACTGTTGTACAACAATCAAGAGCAGCGTCTGTGGTATACAGGACCTATGTTTCGTTATGAACGCCCACAAAAAGGCCGTTATCGCCAGTTCCATCAGTTGGGTGCAGAAGTTTTTGGGTTGACAGGCCCTGATATCGATGTTGAGCTCATTCTATTGACTGTGCGCTTGTGGCGGGCTCTGGGAATTGACGGTCATGTCAGGCTCGAGATCAATTCCATTGGTTCATTTCAAGCTCGTGCTCAGTATCGTGATGCCCTGGTCGAGTTTCTCAAAAAACACCAAAATAGCCTGGACGAAGATTCCAGGCGCAGGATGCACGTGAATCCATTACGCGTCCTGGATTCCAAAAACCCGGATGTCCAATTGCTATTAAATGATGCCCCCCGGCTTTCTGCCTGTCTGGATGCTGAGTCACGGTTGCATTTTACGCAGCTATGTACCCTTTTGGAACAGGCAGGTGTTCCCTATCGGGTTAATGAAAAACTGGTACGTGGTCTGGATTATTACAACCGGACAGTATTTGAATGGGTTACCGATAGCTTGGGTGCTCAGGGTACGATATGTGCAGGTGGACGTTATGATGGCTTAGTGGAACAATTGGGTGGACAGTCTACTCCGGCAGTGGGTCTTGCCATGGGACTGGAACGCTTAGTGCTTTTAGTCCAGCGGGTTAATCCTGAACTGACAATACCGCCGCCAGTGGATGTTTATCTCATCTATTCGGGTGA
>CAZBYB010000043.1:0-8315 GCA_964496225.1 uncultured Yersinia sp.
TATAAGCCCTTCAACGCTTTTCGCAACCTTTTTTTGCTTTTTTCTAAAACCTTTATACATCACTCTGACTGAAAACAGCGAGATATCAGCATAACCATATGATATCCGTAACAGATAAACAATAAAACGGCATATGACCCTGATCCCAAAGCAGGCATTGCAACCCAACCAAAATGATGCCTGCGATCATAAATACCTACAAAATGGATTTACTACCCCGCTTTGATTTTTACGTTGATTATTTAACAGCGTCTTTTAATGCCTTACCTGAAACAAAGGTAGGTATATTTGCAGCAGCAATGACGATTTCTTTACCTGTTTGTGGGTTACGACCCTTACGTTCACTACGATGATTCACTTTGAAAGTGCCGAAGCCAACCAATTGTACTGAATCACCTTCTCTCAAAGATTCCCTAATAGCGTTTAACGTCGACTCTAACACAACTTTCGCCTTAGTTTTAGGCAGATCCATTTTGTCGGAGATAACATCAATCAATTCAGTCTTATTCATACTATATTATCCTTCAGTGTATTTATTATTCAACGCATCAGACACAATGGGTATGCCAACTGACAACACCGCGTTTATTATACGCCACGATAACCACTATTTCCGCTCTCCAAATGTAGAACAGACTGGGGGCAGATGTGAAGTATCGAAACATAACAATTCAATTTTTAAATATGTTTTCATTTTATTGCATTAAATTTATTCCAATATTACTTAAGGCTGCTTCGCGTAAATCAGAACGCAATCCTTTAATTAATTCAAAATCATGCTTTTTACAATCAGCCAATAGACGGAAAATTTCCCATTGAATATCCCATTCCTCTTTAACAGCCGGTAGGTTATTGAGTTCTGCATCAGTCATTTCCCTATTTGCCTGTGTCATTTCCAGCATCACCACTGTGCGAATTGAGATTTCGCTAACAGTGATGGTATGTTCAAGCGTTTCTCCGTTCAAGCGTGAATGAATCACTTCACTCAGTGCGATGCAAGCATCAATTGCTGGGTAAACAGCGTAAATAGTGTACGTATCCAACGATGGAATAGCATTTTCAAATTTCTCTAATTGCTTATCAAAATTAATTTTAGTGTTTTTTACCAATAGAGTTTCCCAGATCAAATCGAGAATTTGACGGTAAATAGCTTGATCATGAAATCCAGTTTGTAAACAAAATAGTTGATAATTTGGATACATACGCTCACATAAACAAGCCATGAAGGTCAGATGTTGCCAGCTGGTGAATTTATTCAGGCGTAAATGAATAGGGTTACGTAACATGATATAATCATATAATCTCATCACTCATTATCTGCACAGCAGTGTACCCGAAATCAAATGATATCCCTACATTTTTACCACTTCCCAGTTCTGAAACTATTAACAAAATTATTTTTGAGGTAAGTGAGAAATTCAGGGATACCATGGCGGGATTTGCCGGCTTTTTACGGTAACTGGCACACGACTTATACCCACTTTAACTGCTGGAGTAAGAACAAGCTTTTCTGGCATCTAATTCAGATTCTTCGAAAAAAGAGAAAAATCATCCTTGATTATGCATGGGTGGACAATACAACAACCGTGTTACACCATCATGGCTCAGAGAGTTTAAAAAATGGGTGTCAGCCGATCAGAAGGGGACGTAAAGGATGGAGCACTAAAATTCATGCTGGACTTTCCGGAGAAGTGCCTGCCTGTCTGCCTGCTAAAAAAGATAAGGAAAAATAAAAAACATGCTCTGCCATTGAACGCTGTTCCAACAGGATAAAAAAGGGAACAGAAGACTGGCCCTGCATTTTGATAAACTAAATGCTACTTTTGGCTTTTTCTTCGTCATCGCCTTACCTGAAAGGTTTTAATCTACTTTACTCATATTTTCATATCAAGACGCTTCTGTTGCCAGCGTTGGAACATGGGACGATTTGATGCAATAGCATCAGCCCAACGTATGGTTTCAGGTAAACGATATCCTGCCATGCAGAGTTTGACCCAGTGCAATGCGCTGTCAGTGCTTATGCGATGTCCTGTAGAAATAAATAGCGGATTACAGTGGACTTTACTACGCCATACCCAACCTATCTTTTCACCTTGCTCCTCCAACGGTTGCAGGGCATCTACATGCATACTGAGTGGTAAGCTGTTACCACACAAACGTTTTTTAGCAACACCAATGGTTGGAACATTAATCAAAACGCCAAAATGGCTGGCAACACCAAGGCGACGTGGATGGGCAATACCATGACCATCCACAAAAACCAGATCGGGCCACTGTTGCAATTTATGCCATGCCACCAGCAATGCCGGATATTCACGAAAAGAAAGGAAACCCGGGATATAAGGTAATGCCGTTGCGATTCTGGCAATTTGATAATCAATCAATTCAAAGGATGGATAACGCAATACAGCAATCGCGGCCCGGGTTATTGTGCCGTTCAGCTCAAAACCAACATCAGCGCCCGCAATCAATACCGGTTGATCAATGCTGAAACAATCATATCGGATCACTTCAGATGCCTGTTGCAATTGTTGCTGCCTTAAGGCCTGAATATCGATAATCATTTTGGTTTTTTGGCGATATTACTGATGATATGGTTGAGACCGTCGATGCACAGCCTCAACAAAGACACCAGCATGTTCTGGTGACGTATCCGGATGAAGACCATGACCCAGATTAAAAATATGGCGAGTACCTTTACCGAAATCTGCCAAGATGGCATCAACTTCTGGGTCAATACGCGCTGGTGATGCATACAATACTGCAGGATCCATATTACCTTGAAGAGCAACCTTATCACCAACCCGGCGACGTGCATCTGCAATATTCGTTGTCCAATCCAGTCCTAACGCATCACAGCCAGTCGCAGCCATCTCTTCCAGCCACTGTCCTCCACCCTTAGTAAATAAGGTCACTGGTACTCGCCGATTTTCGTTCTCACGGATCAGACTATCAACAATTTTATGCATATAAAACAAGGAGAACTCGCCATAATCTCGTGAGCTTAACACGCCTCCCCAACTATCAAAGATCATCACTGACTGAGCACCCGCTTTAATTTGTGCATTCAAGTATAAAATCACGCTATCCGCTAGTTTTTCCAGTAATAGATGGAGTGTAGCAGGCTCAGCATACATCATTTTTTTAAGCTTGGTAAAAGTCTTACTGCTGGCACCTTCCACCATATAACTTGCCAGTGTCCACGGACTGCCTGAAAAACCAATTAAGGGTACTTGGCCTGCCAGAGTTTGACGGATGATCCTGACCGCACTGATAACATAGCCCAACTCCTGTTCTGGATCAGGAACCGGTAGCTTTTCAATATCGGCCCGGCAGGTAATAGGCCATTGAAAACGTGGACCTTCTCCTTTTTCAAAATATAATCCCAGCCCCATCGCATCAGGAATGGTCAGAATATCAGAAAACAAAATTGCCGCATCCAGCGAATAACGACGCAGTGGTTGCAGGGCAACCTCACAAGCCAGCTCAGCATTTTTACATAATGACATAAAATCGCCCGCCTGCGCACGTATCCTGTTATATTCTGGTAAATAACGCCCCGCTTGACGCATCATCCATACTGGCGTTATATCCACGTCCTGGCGGAGCAACGCCCGCAAATAACGGTCATTCTTTAATTTATGCATAAAATTCCGTACAATCATTATCTATCAACACATTTAATACCCATTTCCCAGAATCTACCCGCTCTTTATCCGCTCTGCAATTGATACATTATGATAAATTGACCCGGTCGAGACTTGTAATTTTTATTGCCACTCATATACTAAAAATTATCTTGTCGGAGTATTTGGCCCAAGCAGATATAATCACTCAGTACGCAAGGATCCGTGCAGCCTTTCCGGTTAAATCTTGTGGAAAAAATCAGGAGTACAGTTGCTGTGCAATCCTACCGTCTTTTTAAGAATCATGGTTTATCCCTGACACTACAGTTCCTTTCAAAAGCTTCAGAGAAGTAATTTTGTGCAGATGGGAGAAAGCACATGACCGTCGTACCCCATATATCTTTTACTACTACACCACACCATCTTGGTTTATATGCCATCGTCGATAGCTTGGAATGGATTGTCCGGCTACTGAATATCGGTGTGACCACCCTGCAGTTACGCATCAAGGATTTTCCTGACGCACAGATCGAAAATGACATTAGTACTGCCATTACGTTGGCTAAACGTTATCACGCACGGTTGTTTATTAATGATCACTGGCAGCTTGCCATTAAACATGGCGCTTATGGTGTCCATTTAGGACAGAAAGATTTGGCAAAAGCCAATCTTATTGCGATTGCACAAGCCGGATTACGCCTTGGAATTTCCACCTGCAATGGTACCGAACTGGCATATGCTGCTGCCATACAGCCTTCCTACATTGCGATTGGCCCTGTTTTTTCTACCCAAAGCAAACAAATGGATGCCTTGCCACAAGGACTGGTACAACTCAAACGCTATGTGGCGGCTGTTCCTACCTTTCCCACCGTTGCCATTGGTGGCATCAGTATCCATTGTGTACCGGCAGTACTGGCCTGTGGTGTCGGTAGTGTGGCAGTAATAAGTGCCATTACTAAAGCACCCGACTGGCGGCAAGCCACAAAAAAATTGTTACAACTCATTGAAGGCAGGCAATGCCCCAGTGCTTACATGCTGAGTCACGGCACGTAATAAGGAGACTGATTGAAATTCAGTAAACCATATTCACTGTTGCGTAAACAATCACTGGCCCTGATGTTGGCTCTGTCACTGTAGTCTGTATCAGCTGAGCGGATAATGCCAGGCCACCCTGACGACTGGCATCTATCGCAACTGGAGAATTTGTTGCCGTCTGGTTTGGTACAAATACAGTGGGCGCGGGGTAACCCCTTTGCAGGACTACTGCTACACCTGTTGCACTACCGCTACCAGCACTGTTCGCAAATGCCTCAGGATTATCCGCGTCCGCGGTCCCAGCAAACATCAGATTCAGGCTGGTAATACTCTCGGGACAATCGGAGAAACCCAGATCAATATTTTGCTGTGGTCCCTGGTTAATGCCACCAAAAGCACTAGCAGCAAGAGGCGCGAATATGACAGTCGTGTTACTTCCTGACGTGGATATATTGTTTGAGTTAGCAAAAACATTACAGGTGGTATCGGATACCAAACCATTTAATGTCACAGTACCAGCAGGATAATTGGCTGCATGAACTGGTCCTGTGGTAAGTACGGTAGCTACAAGAGTAGCCAGAAGGCTTTTTTTCATAACCATCTATCCTCAAATACCCCCAAATTCAACATATACTGTTGTGCCTACATCGTATTTATACCAGCAAAGAAGTTAAACACAGCATCCAGGTAACGAACGTTAGAAATTTACTATTGTTCATAACATCATCTTTGGTCATTAATCATGGAATATTTAAGTAAAAAATAAACTCAGCTATCCATGTACTCAGAAGCACTATGTTAAAATTTAGTAAAAATGGCAGTTGATTGCAAGATTGGCTACTTTATTTACAAATCGTCCCATAGCTTCTCTATCAGATTGATAGCCCGAAGAATCTGGCTTTTACTACAAGACAATGTGGATGTAGGTATAGAACATCACAGGTCAGCAATTCGTCAGAATAACGCCCTGCCCAGTGCCAACTTAACCCAGCCGTGGCAACTGCAGCAGATTGTGGTTCTCCTTTTTTCTTCAGTAGGGAGTCCTGAGCAGACAGCACCCTGATGGCATGGAATCGCACCGGCACTAAACCCAATGCTAACCAGTCTGTTACATGGCCGAGTGCATTATACAAGGAGATCACTTGGGGGTGTTACAAGCTGCCTTAGCTCTCGCTAAGCTAAGGCGAGCTTTTTATCATCAGTACAAATCATGCTTTCCCGGTTACAATAGAGATCATATAAAAAAATGTTCCCCTACTTATCACCAAAACCTGCATTGAGTAGCTCAACCAAATTCGCTGTTGCTTCATCCGCACTCACATGCGCCACAGCCGCTTCTTCCCCCTGCTGACGACGACGCAGGCGCTCCTGATGATACGCGTAACCAGTACCGGCAGGGATGAGGCGACCAACGATCACATTTTCTTTCAGACCACGCAACTTATCGTGTTTACCCGCCACAGCGGCTTCAGTCAGAACACGTGTTGTTTCCTGAAATGAGGCAGCAGAGATAAACGACTCAGTGGCTAAAGAGGCTTTAGTAATGCCCAACAGATCTCGGGAATAGGTTGCGGGTATTTTGCCTTCTGCTTCCAGTTTCCGGTTGGCAATCTTGACACGCGACATTTCCACCTGTTCACCTTCCAGAAAGTCGGTATTACCTGCACTGACAATTGTCCCCTTACGCAACATCTGGCGCACCGTAACTTCAATATGCTTATCGTTAATTTTGACACCCTGTAAACGATAAACTTCCTGAACTTCATTAGTAATGTAACTGGTTACCGCATGAATACCTCGTAAGCGTAAAATATCATGTGGAGACTCAGGTCCATCAGAAATAACATCACCACGCTCAACGATTTCACCTTCAAACACATTGAGCTGGCGCCATTTCGGAATCATCTCTTCATAGCTATCACTACCATCAAGGGGTGATATCACCAGACGACGTTTACCTTTTGTTTCTTTCCCAAACGAGATAATACCACTGATTTCAGCCAAAATGGCGGGCTCTTTCGGACGGCGGGCTTCGAATAGATCAGCCACGCGGGGTAGACCACCGGTAATGTCTTTGGTACCACCAGACTCCTGAGGAATACGCGCCAACGTTTCACCAGCAGCGATCTGAATACCATCTTCCAGCTGCACAATGGCCTTACCTGGCAGGAAATATTGTGCAGGCATATCAGTCCAGGGAATCAACACATCATTGCCTTTAGCATCAACGAGTTTCAGCGCAGGACGTAAATCCTTACCACTACCGATACGCTCTGAGCTATCCAGTACCACCAGCGATGACAACCCCGTTAGTTCATCGGTCTGTCGGGTAATTGTCTGGCCGTCAACCATATCTGAAAAACGAATGAAACCACCCACTTCAGTAATAACTGGCATGGTGTGTGGATCCCAGTTGGCAACGGTTTCTCCATAATTCACTTCTGCACCATCACCTTTAGCCATCACTGCGCCATAAGGCACTTTATAACTTTCTTTGGTACGGCCAAATTCATCGACCAGTTTCAGCTCGGTATTACGTGATGTAATCACAATCTTACCCGATGAATTCATGACAAATTTAGCATTGCGGAGTTTCAAATGACCTTTGTTCTTTACCTGAATACTGGATTCTGCCGCTGCACGGGAAGCGGCACCACCAATGTGGAAAGTACGCATGGTAAGTTGCGTACCCGGTTCACCGATTGATTGCGCGGCAATAACACCAATAGCTTCACCTTTATTAATCAGGTGACCCCGCGCCAAGTCGCGACCATAACAGTTGGCACAGACGCCAAAATCAGTCTCACAACTCACAACAGAACGAACCTTAACACCATCCACAGAATTTTCTTCTAACAGATCACACCACTTTTCATTCAACAAGGTATTACGCGGGATCAAAATATCCGCCATACCCGGTTTGAGGACATCTTCTGCCGTCACACGGCCCAGTACCCGTTCACGCAAGGGTTCTTTAACATCCCCCCCTTCAATGACCGGGGTCATCACTATGCCATCATGAGTGCCACAATCATCCTCTGTTACTACCAGATCCTGTGCCACATCGACCAAGCGACGGGTCAGATAACCTAAATTTTCCGTCTTCAGTGCTGTGTCTGCCAGACCTTTACGGGCACCGTGAGTTGAAATGAAATATTGCAATACATTCAAACCTTCACGGAAGTTAGCCGTAATGGGAGTTTCAATAATGGAACCATCCGGTTTAGCCATCAAACCGCGCATGCCTGCTAACTGACGAATCTGAGCCGCAGAACCTCGCGCACCAGAATCGGCCATCATAAAAATACTGTTGAAAGAAACCTGACTCTCTTCAGCACCTTCACTGTTAATTACCATTTCAACAGACAGGTTTTCCATCATGGCTTTGGCAACACGCTCATTGGCTGCAGCCCAGATATCGATCACTTTGTTATAACGTTCACCTGCCGTCACCAGACCAGACTGGAACTGTTCCTGTATTTCGGCCACTTCAGTTTCAGCAGCGGTAATGATCCCCGCTTTCCTTTCAGGAATAACCATGTCATCAATACCGACGGAAGCTCCAGAGCGTGCAGCATAGGCAAAGCCGGTATACATGATTTGGTCAGCAAAAATCACTGTTGGCTTCAGGCCCAAAATACGGTAACAAGTATT
>CAZBYB010000043.1:8325-18277 GCA_964496225.1 uncultured Yersinia sp.
ACAATCGCATAAGGCAGCCCCTTGGGAACGATCATCCACAAAATAGCACGCCCTATCGTCGTATCGATAATGCTGGTCTGTAACAGGCTTTCACCTTCCGTATTTTTGATTTCTTCAGAAATCCGTACCTTAACCCTGGCATGCAGTGACGCCAGACCTGCACGGTAAACACGTTCAGCTTCTTTAGGACCCGTTAAGACCATACCTTCACCTTTAGCATGGACACAGTCACGAGTCATATAGTACAAACCCAGTACCACGTCTTGAGACGGTACAATAATGGGTTCACCGTTTGCCGGAGAAAGGATATTATTGGTCGACATCATCAGCGCTCTGGCTTCTAACTGTGCCTCCAGTGTCAAAGGCACATGAACAGCCATCTGATCACCATCAAAGTCAGCATTATAGGCCGCACAAACCAGTGGATGTAACTGAATAGCCTTGCCCTCAATAAGAACAGGTTCAAAGGCCTGAATTCCCAAACGGTGCAGTGTTGGAGCCCGATTGAGTAATACCGGATGTTCACGGATAACGTCATCCAGAATATCCCATACCACTGCTTCCTCGCGTTCAACCATTTTTTTAGCTGCTTTAATGGTTGTTGCCAAGCCACGCAACTCCAGTTTTCCGTAGATAAATGGCTTGAATAGCTCAAGTGCCATCTTTTTGGGCAGCCCGCACTGGTGCAAACGTAAATATGGACCCACCGTAATCACAGAACGACCGGAGTAATCAACACGTTTACCCAATAGGTTTTGGCGGAAGCGGCCCTGTTTACCTTTAATCATGTCAGCCAAAGATTTTAGTGGCCGCTTGTTGGAACCAGTAATGGCTCGCCCACGACGACCATTATCCAGCAACGCATCAACCGCTTCCTGCAACATCCGTTTTTCGTTACGTACAATGATGTCGGGCGCCGCCAAATCCAGCAGGCGCTTTAAGCGATTATTACGGTTAATCACCCGACGATACAAGTCATTCAGATCAGAAGTGGCAAAACGACCGCCGTCCAGCGGAACCAGTGGGCGCAAATCGGGTGGTAACACCGGTAACACATTCATGATCATCCATTCAGGTTTGTTACCCGATTGAATAAAGGCTTCAAGCAGTTTTATGCGTTTGGTCAGCTTTTTGCGTTTGGTTTCAGAATTAGTCTCATTCAATTCTTCACGCAGAATTTCGCATTCAGCCTCCAGATCCAAATTTTTCAACAAAGCCTGGATAGCTTCTGCCCCCATTTTAGCATCAAACTCATCACCAAACTCTTCCAGCGCATCCAGATACTGCTCTTCAGTCAGAATCTGACGCCGTTCAAAGTAGGTCATACCACCTTCGATCACCACATAGGATTAGAAATACAATACACGTTCAATATCACGCAATGGCATATCCAGCAATAAACCAATACGCGATGGCAGCGATTTCAAAAACCAGATATGGGCAGTGGGAGAAGCCAGTTCAATGTGCCCCATACGCTCACGGCGCACCTTGGTCTGGGTCACTTCTACACCGCATTTTTCACAAATAACACCACGGTGCTTCAGACGCTTGTATTTACCACACAGACATTCATAATCTTTTACCGGACCAAAAATACGGGCACAAAAAAGCCCATCACGTTCTGGTTTAAATGTCCGATAGTTAATCGTTTCCGGCTTTTTAACTTCGCCGAAAGACCATGAGCGGATCATATCTGGCGATGCCAGAGCAATTTTAATTGCATTAAACTCTTCAGTCTTGGTTTGTGCTTTCAGAAACTTTAATAAGTCTTTCACTACCTGGCTCCTGTCGGAGTTAAACCCGTCAGACACGCGATTTATATCAAGTGCCCTGTTATTCTTACGCTTAAACCACCTGTTCATCATCGAACAGGTGAATATATAAGTAGTTAAAAAAACAACTGGTTATTCATCTTCCAGCTCAATGTTGATACCCAACGAACGGATCTCTTTTAACAATACATTGAAAGATTCTGGCATACCGGGTTCCATGCGGTGATCACCGTCCACGATATTCTTATACATCTTGGTACGGCCATTAACATCATCAGATTTAACAGTCAGCATTTCCTGTAATGTGTAGGTAGCACCATACGCCTCCAGGGCCCACACTTCCATTTCACCAAATCGCTGCCCACCAAACTGAGCTTTACCACCCAACGGTTGCTGAGTCACCAGGCTGTAAGAACCGGTAGAGCGTGCATGCATTTTATCATCAACCAGATGGTTCAGTTTCAGCATGTACATATAACCTACCGTCACCTGGCGTTCAAAGGGCTCGCCGGTGTGACCATCATACAATGTGATCTGGCCAGAAGTCGGCAATCCCGCCAACTGCAACAATTCTTTAATTTCTTTTTCTGTCGCTCCATCAAAAACAGGTGTTGCGATAGGCATCCCTTTTTTCAAATTTTCAGCCAAACGCAGTATTTCATCATCGCTAAAATTGTCCAGATCGACTTTTTGGCAAACCCTGTCACCCAAATCGTACGCCTTCTGAATAAAAGCACGCAGTTTGGTCACGTTTTCATGCTTTTTAAGCATCGCATTAATTTGCTCACCAATGCCTTTGGCAGCCATCCCTAAGTGCGTTTCCAGAATCTGGCCAATGTTCATACGGGACGGTACGCCAAGCGGATTTAGAACGATATCGACGGGGATACCCTGTTCATCATAAGGCATATCTTCGATAGGATTAATCTTGGAAATGACACCCTTGTTACCGTGACGACCCGCCATTTTATCACCTGGCTGGATTTGTCGCTTCACAGCCAGATACACTTTGACAATTTTCAGTACACCAGGTGCGAGATCATCACCTTGAGTAATTTTACGACGTCTGGCATCCATCTTTTTCTCAAAATCAGATTTCAATTCGTCATATTGCTCTGCCAGTTGTTCCAGTTGATTTTGTTTTTCTTCTGTGGACAGACCCAGCTCTAACCAACGTTGACGCGGTAATTTTTTCAATTTTTCAGCTTCAACGCCATCAGCAACCAATACTGCGTGAATACGTGCAAACAAACCGGCTTCCAGAATCTGCAACTCTTCTGTAAGATCTTTTTTTGCCTGCCTTAACTGCATTCCTTCAATTTCCAGCGCACGTTTGTCTTTCTCCACACCATCGCGAGTAAAGACCTGCACATCAATAACCGTACCAGAAACACCATTAGGCACACGCAGGGATGAATCTTTAACATCGGAGGCCTTTTCACCAAAGATCGCGCGTAACAGCTTTTCTTCCGGTGTCAGCTGTGTTTCACCCTTTGGGGTTACCTTACCTACCAGAATATCACCACCGGTGACTTCTGCTCCAATATACACAATGCCAGATTCATCCAGTTTTGAAAGCGCAGCTTCGCCCACATTGGGGATATCTGCCGTGATCTCTTCAGGTCCTAATTTGGTATCACGCGATACACAGGCCAGCTCCTGAATATGGATGGTGGTAAAACGATCTTCCTGCACAACACGTTCAGAGACTAAAATGGAATCTTCAAAGTTGTATCCATTCCAGGGCATGAAAGCAACACGCATATTCTGGCCCAACGCCAGTTCCCCCAAATCCGTAGAAGGACCATCAGCAAGTACATCGCCGCGTTCTACAGATTCATTCAGAGAGACACAAGGCATCTGATTAATACAGGTGTTTTGATTAGAACGGGTATATTTAGTCAAATTATAAATATCAATACCGGCCTCACCTGCATGCATTTCATCTTCATTAACCTTTATAACAATACGTGATGCATCAACATATTGAATAGTTCCCCCTCGTTTTGCTATAGAGGTGACCCCGGAGTCAACAGCCACTGCGCGCTCCATACCCGTACCCACTAGTGGCTTATCAGCCCTTAAAGTCGGCACTGCCTGGCGCTGCATGTTCGCACCCATTAACGCACGATTGGCATCATCATGCTCCAAAAAGGGGATCAAAGAAGCACCAACAGAAACAACCTGCTGGGTGGAAACATCCATATAGTCAACCTGATCACGACTAAACAGGCTGGATTCACCTTGATTACGACAAGTCACCAAATCTTCCACGAAGCGGCCAGTATCATCCAGATTTGAGTTAGCCTGAGCGATAACAAAATTACCTTCTTCAATAGCAGAGAGGTAGTTAATTTCATCCGTCACGATACCATCACGCGCCCGGCGGTAGGGTGTTTCCAGAAAGCCATATTCGTTCGTCTGCGCATAAACTGATAAGGAATTAATCAGACCAATATTAGGACCTTCCGGAGTCTCAATAGGACAAACTCGACCATAATGCGTTGGATGCACGTCCCTCACCTCAAAACCAGCGCGTTCACGCGTTAAACCACCGGGCCCCAACGCAGAAATACGCCGCTTGTGAGTAATTTCAGACAAGGGATTGTTCTGATCCATGAACTGAGATAACTGGCTGGAACCAAAAAATTCCTTCACTGCCGCCGAAATCGGCTTGGCATTGATCAGGTCCTGTGGCATCAGCGTATCCAAATCACCCAAGGATAACCTTTCTTTAACCGCCCGTTCTACGCGTACTAAACCCACTCTAAACTGGTTTTCAGCCATTTCACCCACGGAACGGATACGACGGTTTCCTAAATGATCAATGTCATCTATCTCACCTTTACCATTACGAATACCAATGAGTTTTTTCATGACATCAATGATGTCTTCTTTATTGAGAATGCCTGAACCTTCGATCATGTCGCGCAACAATGAACGATTAAACTTCATGCGGCCTACTGCAGATAAATCATAACGATCTTCAGAGAAAAATAAATTTGTGAACAGGTTTTCGGCCGCTTCTTTGGTAGGAGGTTCACCAGGGCGCATCATCCGATAAATTTCAACCAATGCACTTAAACGATCATTAGTGGGATCAACACGTACCGTTTCAGAAATATAAGCACCGTGATCCAGATCATTGGTAAATAATGTTTCAATCAGTTTATGACCTGCTTGATTTAATTTTGCTACTATATCCAGCGAAAGCTCTGTATTAGCAGTACAGATTATCTCACCCGTATTTTTATCAATATAATCCTTCGCTGCCACTTTACCGATAAGGTAATCTACAGGAACTTCAATATTATCAATGCCATCTTTTTCAAGCTGACGGATATGACGTGCAGTGATGCGTCGGCCCTTTTCAACATAGATTTTACCGTTCACTTCAATATCAAAAGAAGCCGTTTCGCCACGCAACCGCTCTGGAACTAACGCCATTTGGAGCTTATTATTTTTTATTTCAAAAATAATTTTTTCAAAAAATAGATTCAGGATCTGCTCGGTATTATAATTTAACGCACGTAATATGATGGTCGCAGGCAATTTACGGCGACGGTCAATACGCACAAACAGATTATCCTTGGGATCAAATTCAAAGTCTAACCACGAGCCACGATAAGGAATAATGCGAGCATTATATAATACCTTACCTGATGAATGCGTTTTACCTTTATCACTATCAAAAAATACACCGGGGCTACGATGCAACTGGGATACAATCACTCTTTCGGTGCCATTGATAACAAAGGTACCATTTTCGGTCATGAGTGGAATTTCACCCATGTATACTTCTTGCTCCTTGATATCTTTTACCGTGCCTTCTGGCGCTTCCCGTTCGTAAACAACCAAACGCAATTTAACACGCAATGGCGCCGAATAGGTGACACCACGGATCTGACATTCCTTGACATCGAACACCGGTTCACCCAAGCGGTAACTCACATACTGCAGCTCTGCACTACCACTATAACCCTGAATAGGGAAAACGGAGCAAAATGCTGCTTCAAGACCGTACTGCCCTTCCGGGTCCTGTTCAATAAATTTCTGGAATGAATCAAGTTGGATGGAAAGGAGATACGGTATGTCCAGTATTTGTGGACGCTTGCCAAAATTCTTACGAACACGTTTTTTTTCGGTATAGGAGTAAATCATAGGGTTCCTCAGCTCGCTGATCAGTGATGTCCGCCTGAGGGACAGTTTATCAGACACTATTTATCTCAACAGGAAAGTAAATACGCTTTCCGTTACATTCATCGCTGTCATTCTTAAACGATTTTATTGCATTCCGAACCAGTGCTAACCCGTCTGAATCTCAGCCGACAATGCAAGAATATTTAAGTTTTTCAGTAGGACGCATACCGGGGTGAGCCCGTGATCATACTCATGTAATACCAACAACGCCCTGGAACAAAAAAGGCTGGTGATTATACAACACAACCACCAACCATCAGTCTGGTTCATCGGACTGTAGTACAATGAAAACTGAATTTACTTAACTTCAACAGAAGCACCGGCTTCTTCTAACGCTTTTTTCAGTGCAGCAGCATCATCTTTATTTATACCTTCTTTTACTGCCTTTGGTGCAGCTTCAACCAAGTCTTTAGCTTCTTTAAGACCAAGACCGGTTGCACTACGCACAGCTTTGATAACGGCAACTTTATTTTCACCAAATGCAGTAAGAATGACATCAAATTCAGTTTGTTCCTCAACCACTTCAACAGGACCAGCCGCTACAGCAACAGCGGCTGCAGCTGAAACACCAAATTTTTCTTCCATCATGGAAATCAATCCGACAACGTCTGTTACTGACATGGCTCCGACTGCATCCAGGATTTGTTCTTTAGTGATAGACATAAAAATGTTCCTAAAATTCAAAAAAGTTATACATTAAAAATGTGAGACCGCATTCAGTAAATCAGGCAACTTCTTTTTGCTGCTGATCACGAAACGCTGCCAAAGTACGAGCCAATTTGCCAGCAGAAGCTTCTTTCATGGTTGCCATCAGACGAGCAATGGCTTCCTTGTAAGTCGGTAACGTGGCCAGCCGATCAATATCATTGGCAGAGATAAACTGACCTTCAAAAGCAGCAGCTTTTACCTCAAATTTTACATTTTCCTTAGCAAAGGCCTTGAACAACCTGGCAGCAGCACCTGGATGCTCCGTAGAAAACGCAATCAAGGTTGGACCAACGAACGCATTTTTTAAACATTCAAAAGATGTACCTTCAACAATGCGGCGTAGCAGGGTGTTACGAACAACGCGCATATAGACACCTTCATCACGGCATTTTTTACGCAGGTCAGTCATTTTATCAACAGTAACACCGCAACAATCAGCAATGACCGCAGACAGCGCACCTGTGGCTACTTCATTAACCTCAGCAACAATCACTTTTTTGTCTTGAAGATTCAGTACCATTCGCTTTTTGCTCCTGGATCAACGGGGAAGATCCCCAAAACTCACATCACTCAATACACACACAACAGGTTTGTTGAAATATACGAGCGTTGAAACACGGTGAGCAGAATCCAAAAACCGGCTCTGTCACCATCTACGCAGGAAAATTAAGCACGCTACGGTACACCTACGGTCTTGGATGGAGGCTTGGATAGGCCAAGCTCCAGCCGAAAAATATCACTAAAAATAATATGGGAATTTTACTCAGATAAATTACTGACTCATCATCAAGCAATTAATTCATTGTTACACTCAGTGTACTTTGATCAAGAATAACACCCGCACCCATAGTGGTAGAAAGACTAATTTTTTTGATATAAATGCCCTTGGCAGTAGCCGGTTTTGCTTTTTTCAGTGCAGCCAGCAAAGACACCAAATTTTCTCTTAATTTTTCAGTATCAAAGTCAATTTTGCCAATCGTAGTATGTATGATACCCGTCTTGTCGTTGCGATAACGAATTTGGCCTGCTTTAGCATTTTTTACTGCTTCTGCAACATTAGGTGTCACTGTACCCACTTTAGGATTAGGCATCAAACCACGGGGGCCAAGAATCTGACCTAATTGACCCACAACACGCATTGCATCAGGAGAAGCAATAACAACATCAAAATCCATTGCGCCTTTTTTAATACCTTCAGCCAAGTCTTCCATACCCACCAGTTCAGCACCTGCTTCTGTTGCAGCTTGTGCATTTTGTCCCTGAGCAAATACAGCAACACGCACAGAACGTCCAGTACCGTGTGGCAGAACAATAGCACCACGCACATTTTGATCAGATTTGCGCGCATCAATACCAAGATTCACAGCAACATCAACACTTTCTACGAACTTTGCACTGGCCAGTTCTTTTAACAAGGAAACGGCCTCATTGACTTCATAGTGTTTAGTCGCATCAACTTTATCATAGATTAAGCGCATACGTTTGGTCAGCTTAGCCATTTGATTCTCCCTCCACTACTAAACCCATAGAACGCGCAGTACCTTCAATAGAACGCATCATAGCTTCAATATTGGCACCAGTCATATCGACTGCTTTAGTTTGTGCAATTTCACGTATCTGAGAACGTGTCAAGGTACCAACTTTATCTTTGTCAGGCTTACCAGAACCTGATTTAATACCTGCTGCTTTTTTCAATAAAACTGATGCAGGTGGCGTCTTGGTAACAAACGTAAAGGAACGATCAGAGTAAACAGTAATAACAACGGGAATGGGCAAACCTTTTTCAAGGCTTTCAGTTTTCGCATTGAACGCCTTGCAAAATTCCATGATGTTAACACCTTGCTGGCCTAAAGCAGGGCCAACTGGGGGACTTGGATTTGCCATACCAGCCGCTACCTGGAGCTTGACATAAGCTTGTACTTTCTTAGCCATTTAATATTTCCTCAATTGGGTAATGTCGCTTCACTCAAAGCTCCCCTGTATTTTGTATCTGCCAAAAGCAACAGCACGAAAAGGCGTAGGATGTTGTTTTAATTTCATATTATTAACAAATTCCTTATTCCCTTCGTTGTTGATAATCTCAATCAACTTTTTTCAACCTGACTAAAATCCAGTTCCACCGGTGTAGCCCGGCCAAAAATAGACACCGATACTTTCAGGCGACTTTTTTCGTAATCCACTTCTTCGACCACACCGTTAAAATCCGCAAAGGGGCCATCACTAACACGCACCAACTCTCCAGGTTCAAACAATGTCTTCGGACGGGGTTTTTCACCTACCTGTTGTAGTCGATTCATAATGGCATCAACTTCTTTATCACTGATGGGTGCCGGGCGTTCAGAAGTACCACCGATAAATCCCATAACACGAGGCACACTACGCACCAAGTGCCAGCTGGCATCATTCATTATCATTTGCACCAGCACATAACCCGGGAAAAATTTACGCTCACTTTTTCGGCGCTGACCGGCGCGAATTTCCATTACTTCTTCCGTGGGAACCATAATGCCATCAAACCACTTTTCCATTTCATGCAGTTTAATATGTTCGCGCAGCGATTGGGCAACACGCGCTTCAAATCCAGAAAACGCCTGAACAACATACCAGCGCTTTTTTTGGGTTTCAGACATTTAAAACCTCAGGCCAGTAATGAATGACACCAGTCTGACCAAAACACTATCCAGACCCCATAAAATCAGTGACACTACAGTGGTCACTGCAGCAACGATTAATGTAGTTTGCAACGTCTCCTGACGACCAGGCCAAATAACCTTACGCATTTCTGTACGTGCTTCACGAGCAAAAACGATTGTCGCTTTACCTTTTATTGTTGTTAGTGCCACAATACCGGCAACAGACAGCATGACAACGACAGCCAAGGCACGCAACATAAGATTGAAGTCTCGGTAATAATAATTGCCAACAATAGCCGAAATCAACAATGCAACAACAAGTAACCACTTAACTGCTTCCATGCCACGCCTGTTCTGCTGAGCCTCGGTTTCTGCACTCATAAACCAACTCACCGCTATATTAAACCATATAATGTAAACAATTTTGCTCTACCCAATTTCAAGAAAGCAAACTGAACGACGTCGCAGAAAATGCCAGAACTGGCACAATAATATCTTGGTAACCAGTACCTCTCACCAGTAATGTGAAACTATAAAATTACTGATGAGCCACGTTCTGTTATAACGAAAGCAGGCAAAAAATTTTATTCTAAAATTTTAGCGACGACCCCGGCACCTACCGTACGGCCACCTTCCCGA
>CAZBYB010000044.1:0-14845 GCA_964496225.1 uncultured Yersinia sp.
CAACAACAACAACAACAACAACAACAACAACAACAACAACAACAACAACAGCAACCCGACATACGGGGGAGAAGTGTAATAATAGAGCGGTGATAGATTCCCCCTTCGCAAATAACGGTGGTTCCTTTATTATGCTTGCTTCTGAAGACTGGATGGATTGACTGCACCGATCTCTCTGAAGTTCTGATCACATGTTGTCGGCATCCATTCAGACTTCAAACTCCTGAAGAAGCGCTCCATCAGGTATGATCCTGGCAATTACCACACCGGCTCATGTTGTGTTTTATTCGCTATCGCCGCAGCAGGTTATGCATACATCTGCGGCTTCATGGAAAAATGACGGTTTCTGAAGGCACGGTATTCGCTGACATTCAAGTCACAGCGCGGTAATTTGTACCTGCTGTCCTGAATACAGATTCCTGATGATTTGATGGGTAGCAGGCACTTCTGTTAAAAGAACACCTGCCCTTAAAGGCATACCTGCCGTCACTGGATCCGCTATAGCTATTCCTGTCACCGCAAAACAGGAATCGCGTGAAAATAACACTTCATGTTCACTGGTCAGGGATAAAGGGCCGCGCAAAAGCGGAACGGCCGTGGTGGCATTTTCTATTTTGTAGATGACTATTCCCTCACGATATCCCTCTTCCGGTTCCAGAGAGCCTTGCTCATTTAATATGTCTTGTGCATATTTTTCAGTTTCTGACACACTCATAAAACAAGGGAAATTGGTCACCACATCACCAACATTAATGCTTTTCCCCCATGGCATATCATTCGAATTTGAATAGACAGCAATGCGCAGATATTCTCCGCGTACCGGTGGCAGCTGACGTAAAGCAGAGGAAAGCTGAATACAGGATTCATGTTGCTCCTGACTCAGCACGGCGCCTGCAGCAAGCGCGGCGTTGAGATCATAATTGATACCTGTTATACCCTGCCTGTTGAGATTTAATGATCCATCACTGAATCTTTCACGATGCTCCGCATCTGCCACCGTCCAGCGTCGTACAGCCTGCCGCTGCGCATCAGATAATTGAAGGCACGCCTGTTCAAAGGCAGTAGCATCAACAAAATCCTGAATAAGATTAATCCCATTTTCTGGAAACAAAATATCATTACAACGCCTGTTTCCTAATGTACTCACATTAAAATTAACATTCACACCATCAACATTTACATTTACTATCCTGACAGATGGAATGTTGGCTGAAACAGCACTGGCGGTGACAGAGTGGCACAAAGATGAAGGTTGAATACCGGAAAACATATTAGCAACCGCTCCTGTAAATTATAACTGTATTTTTTAAATACAGACCTATTTCACTGTAGATGGTACTTGTTCCAGCTGGAATAAATATGTTAGTCGTGACCTTTTTTTTATGAATTTCAGCCAGAAAATCATCCTGTCAGGATTATTTGCAACTGTGCTGGCCAATGAAAATGGGCCAGCGCATTAAACTGTGGTCCATTCCCAAGTGAAATACAATAAAGTCACCACACCGTCAGACCCGGGTAAACTTCCGGCTCTGGCACTACACGCTGTTGCATGAAGAGAAAATTCCTGACTTCGAACGAACGCTTTTACATCAAGGAACACCTTGACAAGAGGGCTAACCAAACTCCATGGCCAAGGAATTGCAGGTCGCACGCTCGATTAATACAGCCGCACCCTGATTATTCAGCATGAAATTGATCATCTGAACAATATATTGTATACAGACATTGCAAATATTCTTGAAGGATAATGAGATGGTAAAAACAATTTTCGTTATATTTTACACAATGGCATGTATAGCTGCTTATGCGGATTGTACAGTCCCAGAAAAATTAACTAATAAAGATTTTCTGGCGGTAATTTATGGCTCTTATTCTCCAGAAAATCCAATGGCGGACCAGCTATTAAGAATGAAATTTCTTGATGATGGTAGTTACTCATATCAATCTTTAAAAGATGGAAAAAATTATTCTGGAATATACACCTATGAATTAATCAAAAAAAATATTGCTGTAATCAATGCAAGGGAAAAATATAATGGCCTTCATGTTGAATACAGTATGACTATGGTGTGTAGCAATCAAATATCAGGATCGTATATTTATCGGCAAACACAAGGTGTCAATGACATGCGTTCGAATTTTGCGCGTTATTTTATCATGGAAACAAAGTAACGACTTACTTGAGACTTTTTGCAACAATGCCGTTTTAACACTATCCAGGAAAAATAAATGCATAAATCGATTGATAAAACTATACCCGATAATAATGAGCTTGAAACAGGCACTACGGGTGATCCGCTTTACAAATACCAATGGTATTTACACAATACCGGGCAACGTGTTTTTGCGGATACACTGCCCTCTGCGGGTATCGATATCAACATAGGTTCACTGCATGAACGTGGCATACGCGGGAAAGGTATCATTGTTGCCGTATTAGACAGTGGTATTGATAGTAGTCACGAGGATTTAGCGCCTAATCTGGTATCAGGCGGTTCATTGAATTTTGACGACGGATCAGATAATCCCATTGATTCTGATGGACATGGTACAAAAGTTGCAGGAATTATTGCTGCCGCCGGCTGGAATGGCATTGGGGGACGGGGTGTGGCACCACAAGCTTCATTAAAGGCATTTAACACCGCTGATAAAATCCATATGGGCATCCCTGTAGCGCAACAAAAAAACACCATTAAACGTTATCTCCGGGCTTCATGGGGTGAAGCTGAACAGGCCAGGGATGTCGATGTCTTCAATAACAGTTTTGGTTTATTTCCTGACAACACCTACACTGAAATTTCTCCCGAAGAAATCGACGACTGGGAGAAGTTGATGGGTTCCACCCGTGCCGGTCGTGGGGGAATTTACGTCTGGGCCGCCGGTAATGGTTTTCTTGAGCCCACCGATCTTATCGAAAAAGTGAACAATGGTGAAGAGATGGATCAATTTGCCGGCTGCCCGGCCAATGACTGGGGGCTCAGTTGTGCACCAATGAATTTAGACTTTACAGCCAACCTCGTTCCGATGATCAGTGTTGCTTCCGTTAACGCCCGCGGTGTGCGCTCCTATTTTTCTTCTTCCGGCTCCTCTCTCTGGGTTTCTGCCCCGGGGGGAGAGGATGGTTACCAGCAGGAATTCGCCGGTGCGGGTGAAAAAAGCTATGGTCCCGGTATTCTGACGACGGATATCAGTGGTAATAGGGGCGATAATACATCACTGTCAAAAAATACCGCCCTGGATGGCGGTACTGCGGCTGATCCGAACTGTGATTATACTGCCTCATTTAGCGGTACTTCATCAGCAGCGCCGATGGTTTCTGGTATCGCTGCACTCATGCTGGGTGTTAATCCGGCCCTGACGCAACGAGATGTGAAATACATCCTGGCGACAACGGCACGGCCACTGGACCTGATACAACCCAAAATCAGTTATGCCGGAATAACGGTAGAGCCTGGCTGGATCAAAAACGCGGCGGGCTATCTTTTCAGCAACTGGTACGGTTTTGGTCTGGTCGATGCCAGCGCTGCAGTCGCCATGGCCCGTGATTTCAACTCATTACCCCCTGCGACTGACAGCGGCTGGATAGCCTCAACAGATCCATTATCTCGTATTGGAGATGGCGGATCTGCCGCCAGAATGAGCATTCAGATTGAGCAGGATCTTGCCGTTGAAGCATTGCAATTTAGCTTCAAAACCAGTCACAGGCAACCCGGTAATTTACTGGCCACACTGACCTCCCCCTCGGGGACTACCAGTTACGTACTGACACCTTTTGCGAACCTGAGAAATGGCGACATGTTTTCCATTCCTCTTTCCTCCAGCAATGCCTTTCTTGGTGAAAAAGCACAAGGTAAATGGGTGCTACAGCTGACTGATACCGCCGGCCAAAATGCCCTGGCACAGTTGCAGTCGTTTCAGATGCGCATTGTTGGGCACGCTCATCAGAATTTGTGGTCGGTGACAGAAACCGCGTATGGAACCCTTTTAACACGTCCAGGTCAGCATGATGTCCTGATTGCGCAGCCAGGGCAGCAACGCCTGATAGCACCCGATACGGATGATCATCACAATATTGTTACCCTCTATGGCGATGTAGCACAGGGTACACACATCTGGGGTAATAATAACAATAATAAAATTTATACCTTTGAGGGAGAAAATTTTGTTGAACCTGGACGCGGGGATGATCAGGTATTCGGGGGCAGTCAGAATGACCAATACCGGCATTACGGTATTGACGATGGCCATGATACCCTGAGCGATGCCGGTGGTGAACGCGATTGCTTGCAGTTTATCGGGATCAGCGCTGAAAAAATACAGTTGCAGAGAGTGAACGATGATTTGATCTATCTCACCCAAGGCAACAGCAGGAATTTGCAACGTCTGGTAACAGTAAAGGATCATTTCAGCTCCACAAGACAACATAACATTGAGTTATTGCTGCTGGGAGAAGATGAGTATACTGTCGAAAACCTGACTTCGTATCTGGAAGCAAGCAAGGCATCATCGGTGGCTACCTTACGGGAAATGATGTCTTCCTTCCCGCAGCAGGAATCTGCCAGTGCATCAGTACATGCAGAATCTCTGTTAACCCGCGTACAACGGGAAAACCACATCATGACCGTAAATCTTGATGGCACAGTTGCAAACAGATGAATTCTGCCAGAATGAAAGGAAATTATCTTCCCCATCAGGCAGCCGGATAAATCCTGTCTACGGTCGATGCAGTGTGCCATCATACTTGCGGCGATGACAGGAATGCTAATGTCCCGTAATATCAAATACAACCCTGAGACATAAAAACTGTCTCAGCATCCTGTATCATTAAAGTATATTTGTATGAGACTTATGCATTTTTATTCTAAGGGCATGATGACGGGCCAAACGACAGATCAGAGCGCCTGATCGGTACCATCGGTTTCACGTTAGAGGATCAACACTATGGAAATTGTTGGAAGCCCTGCTGTCCGTTGAAGGCATTAATGTCCTGCTCTCCCCTGCTAACGAACCGAGCAGTTATGTTAGGATCCATCCGCCTGACTTCATAATCCCGTCCAGTCGCACCACCTTGAGGTGAAGATCGTGGCTCCAATCAGTTGTAATGGTGTTTTTTGATCAGTTGTGCCGTAACACAAGCTGTTTACATTTTACGAAAGATAATAGAACCATTAGTACCACCGAAACCAAATGAATTGCATAAGGTAAATTCCATGCCATTTACCTGTCTGGCCTCATAGGGAACAAAATCCAGATCGCAGTCATCATCCGGATTATTCAGATTGATAGTGGGAGGAATGGCTTGATCACACAACGCAAGGACAGAAAAAATAGATTCTACTGCACCAGCGGCTCCCAGTAAGTGCCCTGTCATCGACTTGGTTGAGCTTATCATGAGATGACGAGCCGCATCGCCAAAGACGGTTTTTACTGCATGGGCTTCAGCCTTATCACCAGCCAGTGTAGAAGTACCATGGGCATTAATATAACCGATTTGTGATGCGGCTATCCGCGCATCACGTAAGGCATTTTCCATCGCCAGTGCTGCACCATCACCCCTATCTGGTGGTGATGTGACATGATAGGCATCACTACTCATACCAAAACCAACAACCTCAGCGTAAATTTTCGCATCACGCTTTTTAGCATGCTCATACTCTTCAAGGACCATAATGCCAGCCCCATCACCCAGCACAAAGCCATCACGATCTTTATCCCATGGACGGCTGGCAGCTTGTGGATTATCATTACGGGTTGATAACGCACGGGCGGCGCCAAAACCGCCTACCCCCAATGGAGTGCTGGCTTTCTCACCCCCACCGGCAACCATAACATCTGCATCGTTATAAGCAATAATACGCGCCGCATGCCCGATGTTGTGTACACCTGTAGTACAAGCCGTCGTGATCGAGATACTCGGCCCACGCATGCCATACATCATGGTCAGGTGACCGGAAATCATATTCACAATGGTAGAAGGCACAAAAAACGGACTAATTTTTCGTGGGCCAGAAGTAACCAGTATCTTATGATTTTCTTCGATTAGCCCTAATCCACCAATACCAGAGCCAATGGCTACCCCAATACGACTGGCATTATCTAACGTTACCTGAAGCCCGGAATCTTCCATAGCCTGAACACCTGCAGCAAGCCCATACTGTATGAAGACGTCCATTTTACGGGCATCCTTGCGTGAAATAATCGCTTCGCAATTAAAATCTCTTACCAGTCCGGCAAATTTTGTTGAGTACGCACTGGTATCAAAATGCTCAATCAGGCTAATGCCACTCTGTCCGGCAAGAATTGCTTTCCATGCAGACTCTACCGTATTGCCGACAGGAGATAGTATGCCCAGTCCGGTCACAACAACTCGACGCTTAGACACCGTTGTCCTCCAAGAAGGGAAAATATTTCTGGGAAAAAATCAGGCAATCGAACGATCGCCTGGATATGTTTATTTACTCTCAGCCTTTATGTGATCCCCAATATACTTGATAGCCGATTGTACCGTCCTGATATTTTCGGCCTCTTCATCCGGAATCTCTATACCAAACTCATCTTCCAATGCCATTACCAGTTCAACGGTATCAAGAGAATCTGCACCAAGGTCGTCTACAAAAGAATGTTCGTTTTTCACATCTTCCTTTTTGACACCGAGTTGTTCAGCAATGATTTCCTTAATTTTCTCTTCGTTCGTGCTCATGCTTTTAAATTTCCTATTAACACTCGCTTACGCGATGGTTCTCATAGTTTATAAAATGTTGAAAAAGATGCAACTGAATCCCAGCCAATCAAACTACGATTTTGTGGTTTTGACCTCAAATAATGCAAATACCTCCTCCAATGCTCAAACCATATACATACCACCATTGACATGTAGTGTTTCACCTGAGATATAACCCGCCTCATCAGAAGCCAGGAACACAACCGCGCTGGCAATTTCTTTATCTTCTCCAAATCTGCTGGCGGGTATCTGGGCTAAAATGCCTGCACGTTGCGCATCTGTCAACACCCGAGTCATATCTGTTTCAATAAAACCAGGCGCTACTACATTGACAGTAATACCACGTGAAGCAACTTCACGCGCCAAAGATTTACTAAAACCAATCACGCCAGCTTTAGTGGCAGCGTAATTTACCTGCCCTGCATTACCCATAGTACCAACGACAGAGCCAATGGTGATAATGCGGCCAAAGCGTTTTTTCATCATAGTCCGTATTACCGCTTTAGACAGACGGAATATAGCGGTTAAATTCGTGTCCATAACCTCCTGCCATTCATCGTCTTTCATACGGATGAGCACATTATCACATGTAATACCGGCATTATTCACTAGAATATCCACTGGACCAAACTCAGCAGAAACAGTTGTCAAGAGTGTATCAATGGACACAGGATCGATAACATTTAACACGAAACCTTTACCATGATGACCTAGCCATGCACTAATGGCATTAGCACCCTCTTCACTGGTCGCTGTACCTATTACACGGGCACCACGCGTTACCAGTAACTCTGCAACAGCACGGCCAATCCCACGGCTGGCACCTGTGACCAACGCAATTTTTCCGTTAAAATCCATGTTATCCTCTTTATTTATTACGCAAGTGCCTCTGATAACTTGGCTATCGTATTTATCGATACGGCTTCCAGTGCACCGGTAATACGTCTGGTTAACCCCACCAGCACATTACCAGGACCGGCTTCTAGCAATTTTTCGACACCCATGGCAGCGATATATTCGACACTCTCAGTCCAGCGCACCGGATGATAAAGCTGTCTTACCAGTGCGCTGCGTATGGCATCTGGTGTATTTTCAGTCTTTACATCCACATTGTTGACGACAGGATATTGTGGTGGTTTAACATCTATTTTCTCAAGAGCCATCGCCAGCGTATCGGCTGCCGATTTCATCACAACACAATGAGAAGGCACGCTAACAGGTAAACCTAACACGCGGGCACCCATTGCTTTACAAGCCAATTCAACGCGCTTAACGGCCTCTTGATGACCTGCAATCACTACCTGACCTGGAGCATTAAAATTAGCAGGTGCTACAATCTGATCCCACGCTGATTCCGCACAAGCTTTAGTGACTGTCCCATCATCCAGACCAAGAATTGCAGACATGGCCCCGGTACCTTCAGGCATCGCTTCCTGCATTAATTTACCACGCAGCTCAACCAAGCTGACTGTCTGCTGAAAATCCAGCACACCCGCACACACTAAAGCAGAATATTCACCTAAACTGTGACCTGCCATCATCGCTGGTCTTCTCCCCATCTTAGATTGCCAGATGCGCCATATAGCGACAGAGGCAGCCAGAAGTGCAGGCTGTGTTTTCCAGGTTTGATTCAACTCTTGGGCAGGTCCCTGCTGAACCAATTTCCATAAATCGTAATGCAACGCTGCTGATGCTTCTGCGAATGTTTGCTCAACGATTGAAAATTCTGCAGCCAACTCAGCCAGCATTCCCGGAGACTGAGATCCCTGACCTGGGAAGATTATTGCAAGCTTCAATATGCTGTTTTCCTGTTAATCAAAAACGAAGTAAAGCAGAACCCCACGCAAAGCCACCCCCAAATGCTTCAAGCAAAATAAGCTGATGACGTTGAATACGCCCGTCACGGACGGCTTCATCCAATGCCGCGGGCACTGAAGCCGCAGAGATGTTACCGTGCCGCTCCAATGTAACGATAACTTGATCCATACCTATACCCAGCTTTTTAGCTGTTGCGCTAATAATACGCAAATTAGCCTGATGGGGTACTAACCAATCAAGTTCTGAACAGTCAACGCCATTACTCTGCAATGTTTCATCCACCAGATTGGCCAGTTCAGTCACGGCGACTTTAAAGACCTCATTGCCCGTCATGGTGATAAAAGCAGGTTGATTCTGATAAGACAGCGCCAATAAGTGGCCGTAACGGCCATTTGCATGTAAATGAGTTGAAAGAATACCGGGCTCTTCTGATGCACCTAACACAACGGCACCAGCACCATCACCAAATAAAATAACAGTACTGCGATCTTCCGGTGACAAGACACGGGACAACACGTCAGAACCCACTACAATGGCATAACGTATGGCACCACTTTTAATATATGCATCGGCAACACTCAATGCATAAACAAAACCCGCACAGGCGGCAGCTAAGTCAAATGAGGCCGAATCTTGAATACCCAATAGCTGTTGTATCTGACAAGCTGAACTTGGGAAAGCATGGCTGGAAGTTGTAGTAGCCACAATGATCAATCCCACGTCATTGGGATCTATCCCTGCCATGAGCAATGCTTTTTTAGCTGCATCATGACCCATGGTTGCCACTGTTTCTGAAGGTTCAGCAATACGCCGTTCACGAATACCTGTTCGGCTGACAATCCATTCATCCGACGTATTCACCATTTTTTCCAAGTCTGCATTCGTGCGTATCTGTACAGGCAGATAACTCCCCGTACCGAGAATTTTTGTATACATGTACTATTTAGTCACCTTTGATAAGACCACTTTAAGGCGAGTCGCAATCCTGCCGGGAATTTGCCGTCGCACCGCCAGCTCCGCCTGTTCTATCGCAACTGTAAATGCGTTTTGATTTGCAGAACCATGGCTTTTAATGACAATACCCCGTAACCCTAACAGACATGCGCCATTATACTGATCAGGATTCAGAGGGCCGAACCGTTTCACCATCTGCTTTTGCAACCAATGGCCTGATAACCTTATCCACCAAGGTTGTCTGGTATTTTTAGCAGTTGATCTCAGAAACGATAAAAAAACTCTTATTACCCCTTCCATTGTTTTTAAGGTAACGTTACCTGTAAAACCGTCACAAACCATGACATCAGCCTTTCCAGTCAGCAAATCATTCGCTTCCAGATAACCAATATAATTAATGGCCGTTGTATTTTTTAAGATCGCGGCGGCTGCACGTATATTATCCAGCCCCTTAGTTTCTTCTTCGCCAATATTAAGCAATGCCACGCGAGGGCTAGTAATACCCAGTACTTCTTCTGCAACAACCGATCCCATAATGGCAAATTGCGTGAGTGTTGTACTACCACAGGCAATATTTGCACCCAAATCTAAAATCACTGTTTTTCCATAATGTTGGTTGGGGATCACTGCCATTAACGCAGGACGCTCTATACCCTCCAAAGGCTTCACGATCATTTTTGCCAAACCCATTAATATCCCTGCATTCCCTGCACTGATACAGGCCTGTGCTTTGCCATTTTTAATCAGTTCCAGAGCAATGCGCATGGAACTACCACGGCTATGACGTATTGCTGTTGAAGGTTTAACACTATTAACAATGACTTGCTCAGCAGGGATTATCTGCAATCTTTCTAATAACGAAGGATCAGCTTTAGCAAGCAATGGAACAATAGCGTCATGATCGCCGACCAGTAGCAGCTTTAATTGCAAATTCAAAGCCAGCGCCTGCAATGAAGCAGGTACTGTCACGGAAGGCCCAAAATCTCCACCCATTGCATCTAACGCAAGGGTCAGATCAGTCAACATAGCTCGCCTTGCTAACTTAATTGAGCAAAAACGGCTTAACTAAATAACCTTGCGACCACGATAATAGCCATCCGCAGTAATATGGTGGCGCAAATGAGTTTCACCGGAAACCTGATCCACAGACAAGGAAGAGGTGGTCAGTGCATCGTGTGAGCGACGCATACCACGTTTTGAACGCGTTGGTTTGTTCTGTTGTACAGCCATTAATATTACTCCTTAAGTATTTTTCTTAAAACCGGCTAATACGGCAAATGGATTGTGTTTTTCTACCTCTTCAGGTAACTGCCCAAAAACTATATTCGCTTCAAATGCCTTACAATATTCAGATTCATGCAGTGGCACCACCGGCAATGCAAGAATAATTTCGTCTTCAATTATGGCCAGAAAATCAATTTTTCCGGATAGATCAAACTCAATGGGTTCGTATGCCTGCGGTAGTGCTTTTGCCTGTTCATCATTGGCAACAGGGCTGACACAATAACTTACATGCAGCTGATGTTCAAATGTTCCTCTGCAACGCTGACACATCAGGGTTACCGTAACACATGCATCACCAGTGATAACAACATATCGATTATCAATACTGAAATGAAAAGATGCACTAATATCAGTATCTACGCTGACGACAGATTCAGCAATCCGGGTAACCTGCTCACGTACATAAAAAACCCTGTAGCTTAAGCCCTTGGCTGCACGAATTTCATCAACAGTCAGGGGTAATTTTATCGGTTGCATAAGTAACCAGCGCCGTTTCCTAAACCCATTACAGAAACAAGGCTATTCAGCCGCATTTCTCAACAATATTTCATTGTGTGCCGACCGGCGTAGCACATCTAAACAACAACGTAACTGATTATCCATCGGCGCCTCGATATGTACGAGGTTACCGTTACCGGGATGTTCAAAACGCAACGCAGCGGCGTGCAAAAATAAACGGTTCAGCCCTGTTGCCTTGAGTAACTTATCATATTCACGATCACCATAACGATCATCAAATACAATGGGATGCCCGGCATGTAAGGCATGCACACGTATCTGATGTGTTCTTCCTGTCACAGGGCTGGCTTTAACTAAGGTGACATGTTCAAAACGTTCTTCAACCTTGAAGTAAGTTGCCGCGGGCTTTCCATGGCTGCTCACCTGCACCATTCTTTTACTGCTATTTTGCATACTATTTTCCAGCAAAGCAGCCTGAATAAGGTTACAGTGCGACTGCCACTGGCCCCTCACCAATGCCAGGTAGTCCTTTTGCATGCTTTTCAGCCGTAACTGTTCATGTAGAGCCCGTAATGCTGAACGCCGTTTAGCAATTAATAATACACCTGAAGTATCGCGATCAAGGCGATGTACCAACTCCAGAAATCGCGCCTCAGGGCGCAGGGCACGCAAACCTTCAATAACACCGAAACTTAGCCCACTACCGCCATGCACCGCAGTGCCTGAGGGTTTATTCAGTGCCAGAAGATAATCGTCTTCAAACAGGATACAATCGGCAAGCTGGGCAACTTTATCAAGTTTCGTTGATAAAGTCCTGCCAGACTCGGTGATACAAACAGGAGGTATGCGCACAACATCACCTTCTGTGAGCTTGTACTGCGGTTGAATCCGACTTCGATTAACACGGACTTCACCTTTACGCAGAATGCGATAAACCATACTCTTGGGCAAACTCTTAAGCTTGGTCAGCAAGAAATTATCGATTCGTTGGCCTGCTTCATCAGATATGATGAGTAATTGCGCAGACAGCCTGTTTTTTTTCATGGGGGCGATTCTAAAATATACCCTGAAAAAATAGCACCTTTTTTTTATATTTTTTCGCCTTTAATTTTCAAATCTGGCATTTTTGAGTATGTTTTTGTGTTATAGCTACATGATAAAAATAGCATATTTCGCTAAAATACCAGGCTCTGTCAGGAAAATCTTCACACAGTCCGATAAAGTCACCTTGCTATAACAACGTCAGCAATGGAATAATAAAATTAATTCTGCATTGCTTCCCATTAGCTTTACCCGAAGTGATGGTTGAATTATTAATGTTTGCCTGATCACACAAAACGCAGCAATGGCATAAGACGCAGTGTGAAATCAAGCAATTAACGAGCTGTGGGTTGCAACCTGACCGGATAATGAGCTTAATTATTCTGTAATATTCAGAAATTACCCTCTACCCAAGAAGCGCTGTATTTATAGAAAATAATACAGACTCGCTGATGCAGATAATGCACCCTGTGCAAGCAACAAGCATGAGGTTAGCAAGTGTTGTCAGGAAATTTGGCGATACGAGTTTAACTGGTCGTGAGGTTGTCTCGCCTACAACTCTAATGATAATGTAAAAATAACGAGTAAGTTACTATGAAAAGAATGTTGATTAATGCTACTCAGCAAGAGGAGTTGCGGGTTGCGCTTGTGGATGGGCAACGGCTTTACGATTTAGATATTGAAAGTCTTGGCCATGAACAAAAAAAAGCGAATATTTACAAAGGTAAAATCACCCGTATCGAACCCAGTCTCGATGCGGCTTTTGTTGATTATGGTTCAGAGAAGCACGGTTTCCTTCCCCTTAAAGAAATTGGCCGCGAATATTTTCCCAGTCATGCTGCAGCCCATGCCCGTCCAAATATTAAGGATGTATTACACGAAGGCCAAGAGCTCATTGTTCAAATTGATAAAGAAGAACGTGGCAATAAGGGTGCAGCGTTAACAACCTTCATCAGTCTGGCTGGCAGCTATTTAGTTTTGATGCCAAACAATCCACGTGCAGGGGGTATCTCGCGCCGGATAGAAGGTGAAGATCGAACCCAATTGAAAGAAGCATTATCATCGCTGCAACTCCCTAGTGGCATGGGATTGATCGTACGCACTGCAGGTGTTGGTAAATCAGCACCTGCTCTGCAGTGGGATCTGTCATTTCGCCTGAAACACTGGGATGCCATCAAAAAAGCGGCTGAAAATCGTACTGCTCCTTTCCTGATCCATCAGGAAAGCAACGTGATTGTACGTGCCTTCCGTGATTACCTGCGGCCGGATATTGGTGAAATATTAATTGATAATCCGCAAATTTTTGATTTAGCCAAAGAACACATTGCGGCCTTAGGTCGCCCGGATTTCAGCAGTAAGATAAAATTTTACAACGGCGAAATTCCATTATTCAGCCATTATCAAATTGAATTTCAAATTGAATCTGCATTTCAGCGTGAAGTCCGCCTTCCTTCTGGCGGCTCTGTAGTCATAGATAGCACAGAAGCACTGACTGCTATTGATATTAACTCCGCACGAGCAACACGTGGCGGTGATATTGAAGAAACGGCATTTAATACCAACTGTGAGGCTGCCGATGAAATTGCCCGCCAGCTACGCCTGCGCGACTTGGGTGGTTTAATTGTCATAGACTTTATCGATATGACACCCATACGTCACCAGCGTGAAGTTGAAAATCGTCTGCGCGATGCCGTACATGAAGATCGTGCACGCATTCAGATTGGTCGTATTTCCCGCTTTGGTTTACTGGAAATGTCCCGCCAGCGTTTAAGCCCATCACTGGGTGAATCCAGTCATCACGTTTGCCCACGCTGTTGTGGTACGGGTACAGTTCGTGACAATGAATCCCTGTCACTGTCCATTCTACGATTAATTGAAGAAGAGGCTTTAAAAGAAAATACCTGTGAAGTCCATGCCATAGTGCCTGTACAGATAGCTTCCTATCTGCTAAATGAAAAACGCGAATCCGTTAATGCCATCGAAAAGCGCCAGGGAGGGGTCCGTGCAGTGATTGTGCCAAACGATCAAATGCAGACACCCCATTATTCTGTACTCCGCGTACGTAAAGGGGAAGAAACGTCCACACTCAGTTATCTGTTGCCACAACGGCATGAAACTGAAATGTCCTCCCTTCAGGAAGAAGGGCAAACTGAACGTAAACGTGGTGAGCAACCCGCCTTGGCTGCTTTTTCGCTGTTAGCTGAAACATCACCCGCGCTATCGCAAACTCAAAATACGAACACAGTACAGCCAGCTATTGAACATCACGACTTGGTAATGCCTGCTTTATTGGCACGTATGGTTAATAAACTAAAAAACTTTTTTACCCTCCGTCCAACGCCAATACAAGATACAGCAACACAACGCAGTGACAGCGTTGGGATCACCAATACTGGTTTGCAACAAGTCAATCACCACGCATTGCGGCAGCATAACGGGCACAGGGATCGTATTGACAGAAATAGCCGTGATGATCAACGGCACAATAAACGTTTCACATCACAAAATAATCATAACGGTTCACCAGCAACACCAGAGGACAATGAAGGGATTCATAAAAAGCTACAT
>CAZBYB010000044.1:14855-17857 GCA_964496225.1 uncultured Yersinia sp.
AGGCCAACGTCGTCGCCAGGATGAAAAAAATAATACGATACCCCCGGTTAAAGCCACAGAAGTCGTTGAAGGGGATTCTCAACCTGAACAAACCATCCCTCAACCGGTTACGCCCCCCCGCCGCCAGCGCCGTCAACTCACGCAGAAGATACGTGTTGAATCCGGCCACCGGGAACCTGAAAAAATACCCGACGACATTGAACCGGTAACAACTGATCAGGTTGCTGACACTCGTTATAGCTTGCCCGGCGTACCAATGACTGACGAAAGTCAGCAACGATCATCACAAGAAGGGATTGCTACTCAAAATACGGCTACGGTAACGGAATTTGATGACAACTCAGGTACACATTCAGATCATACGGATGAAGCCCAAGGTATGCCGCGTCGTTCCCGTCGTTCACCACGACATCTGCGCGTAAGTGGTCAACGCCGTCGTCGCTCGTGATGAACGTTATCCAGCACAATCTGCCGTGCCACTAACAGGCGCATGTGCTTCGCCTGAAATGGCTTTTGGCAGAGTCTGGGTCGACTATCCCATTGTACCAGTAGTCTCTCAACTCAATGAATCCGCTACCGATACAAAATTTTCGGCCATTGCAGCTACAGACGAACCTGATAACATGACAAAGTCGCAGCTGGATGAATTGGTTATACCGATCACGCCACATCTCTGCATTGAAGAAACGCCTTCAGTCAGCTATCCGGTCACCGTTGAAATAACGGCAATGGAAACTCAAGATGAAGGTGTGGAACATGCTCTCAATGAAACAGTAAAAACCGTTTCTGCACAACAACCATTAGCCGCTTCCCGCAAACACCATGCCTCAGCACCAACGACGAAAGCGCCAGCGCCACGATATGTGCCTGAGATACCGAAACCCGGCAACTGGCAACGTTCTGCTTTTGAATTTTCCGGTAAAGGTGCCGCAGGTGGACATGCCGCAATTAATCAGGCTACGGTACCCACAGGCAGGCCTCAGTCAGTCAAATAAATGCGGCACAGCCAACCGGATTGGCTGTGCTTTACACACGGCATACACGCATTTTCTGATGTACCGCGTGTATTTTTCATCACATCACCCTGAGTGAAAAAACTGCGGCTATGACACCAGATGGCCAGATACTAAAAATCGTTCGTCCTGATGACTGGCATAGTCATTTTCGTGATGATGAGATGTTAAAAGCAGTATTGCCCTATACCAGCCTGGTGTTTGGTCGGGCCATCGCCATGCCAAATTTAATACCACCAATAACAACACGTTCCCATGCCCGTGCCTATCGTGATCGTATTTTAAATGCCGTGCCTGCTGATCATTCCTTCGTACCATTAATGACATGCTATTTGACTGCTGATACTGACGTTAATGAATTGACCAAAGGATTTCAGCAAGGTGTTTTCAGTGCAGCAAAGTTATATCCCGCCAATGCCACTACCAATTCATGCCATGGTATTACTGATATATCAAGTAGTTACCCAATTTTTGAACGCATGCAAAAACTGGTGATGCCGCTACTGATACATGCTGAAACAACAGACGCTACCATTGATATTTTTGATCGTGAAGCCTGGTTCATCGAACAAAGCCTGGAGCCTGTTCGTCGCAGATTTCCTGAGTTAAAAATTGTCCTTGAACACATCACTACCAAAGAAGCCGTTCAATACGTCCTGGAATCTAATCCTTTTACTGGTGCAACCATCACACCGCAACATTTAATGTTCAACCGAAATCATATGCTGTCAACTGGCATTCGCCCCCATCTGTTTTGTTTCCCTGTTTTGAAACGCAGCATCCATCAGGATGCATTACGCCAGGCGATTGCCAGCGGTTCAGAACGCTTTTTCCTGGGGACAGATTCAGCACCTCATACCAGACAACATAAACAATCAGCCTGTGGCTGTATATTTAACGCTCCTTCAGCAATTTCCACCTATGCTCAGGTCTTTGAAGAAATGAATGCACTGCCATATTTAGAAGCGTTTTGTTCATTGAATGGACCCCGTTTTTATGGCCTGCCTGTGAATCAAAGTACCATTACACTGGTTAAAGCACCGATAACAATACCTGAAGAAGTTCGCGTAGGTAATGAATCTATAGTCCCTTTTCTTGCGGGTCAGCGGGTTAACTGGTCGGTTCAATAAGAGCTTTTCGAACACAGAAATATGGCATTTCTCCTGTTTTCTTAACGTTATATAAAGTGATCGTTAAAACGGAAAGTTTTAACGCTCTCTTTTTGCAATGAAGAAGCTGGGCTGCGTTTTTTAGTGCAATACCCCTGCCGCTTTGCGTTTTTTGGCACTGAGAAAATGCCAGGCTAATTGCTGTTTCTCCTTATCCAGCTCAACGGACACTGAGCCACCATCAACCAGAGATCCAAATAAAAGTTCATTGGCCAGGGGTTTTTTCAATTTCTCCTGGATTAACCGTGCCATTGGACGGGCTCCCATTGTTTTATCGTAGCCTTTTTCTGATAACCAGTTACGCACTTCATCACTCACTTCCAATGATACACATTTGGCATCCAGTTGCGCCTGTAATTCAACAATGAATTTATCGACTACTTTTTGGATGATTTCAGCAGATAACTGTTTGAACCAAATAATATTATCCAGACGGTTACGGAATTCTGGTGTAAATATTTTTTTAATCTCTTCCATGGCATCCGTGCTATTATCCTGCTCCTTGAAGCCAATCGAATTACGTTGAGTTTCACGGACGCCAGCGTTAGTTGTCATAACAATAATCAAATTACGAAAATCAGCTTTACGACCATTGTTATCAGTCAGAGTACCATTATCCATCACCTGTAATAACAGATTAAAAACATCTGGATGGGCTTTTTCTATTTCGTCAAGCAACAGTACCGCATGGGGATGTTTAATAACAGTATCCGTTAACAACCCGCCCTGATCGTAACCAACATAACCTGGAGGGGCACCAATCAGACGACTAACGGTATGGTGCTCCATATATTCAGACATATCGAAGCGCAGTAATTCG
>CAZBYB010000045.1:0-7788 GCA_964496225.1 uncultured Yersinia sp.
ATCCACCACTTTGGTTGTCTGTTCTCTGGTTGTACCAATGCATGCCGCCGCCATATGAAACGAATGGCCAGACTAAGATAAAAAGCAATCACAGACGCGAGTAAAGCGTACATGGGCAGGATGAATAAAAATATTAGTCCTGCGGTTGAACTTAATCTTTCTGTCATTAAATATTCTACAAAGCCGTGTGCCGCCACACTCAAACCTGCAGAAAGAGCAAGGAAAATGGGTATATCCCTTGGTACACGTGTAAGAATCATATGATGCTGTAATGTGTACTTAAAATTTTTCAACGGATGGACGTAAATCAATCTCCTGTGTCCACGCGCGGGTATCTTGTTTATAGAGATACCAGTAAGTATCAGCGACGGCTTCCAGAGACAATAACGTGTGCGTCTTGCGATCAGGAGAGAATAAGCGGATCTTCTCGGAATCCATTTGCCCATCAATAATGACATGAGCGACATGAATACCAAGGGGGCCAAACTCTCGTGCTAAACTCTGCCCCAGAGCACGCAAACCAAATTTCCCTACGGCCAGGCCAGAAAAACGTGCCCCACCTTTCAGACTGGCTGTTGCTCCTGATAACAGAAGGGTACCCCGCCCTTGCTCAATCATCCCGGGTAAAACCTGTTGTGCTGCCAGGAAAGCGCCGAAGCAGTTAATTTTCCAACCTTCTTCAAATTGTTGAGCATTGATTTCCAAAATACCGCCTGTTAGAAAAATGCCCGCGTTATAAATCAAAACTTCAGGGTTCCCTGACATTAATTTCGTTTTTTCAAAGGCCTGTGCTACCGATTCTGGATCAGTAGCATTCACCGCAATGGACAATGCATTACCACCCTGGTCGTTAATCGTTTTCTCAATTAACGTGATTTTATCAAGCGTTCTTGCCATCAGGACAATAGAAAAACCTTCTCTGGCAAAACGATGTGCTAAAGCTTCTCCCAAGCCAAGTCCGACTCCCAGAATTACCACTACTTTAGCTGCTGTCATTTGGATTCCTATCTGTAAATAAGGCTATCTCAATCGTTACGGGTATCTAGAAAACTAAAAACAATTCTGCTCTAACCCTTTGCTGCACCTGATAATATGAGGTTTAACTTTTCGATCATGTGCTGTTTTTCGATTTCTGTTTTTCAACAGAGTCCAGTATGCCACGCAGAATACTAAGCTCATTACATTGTAGACGTACGCGGGTGAACAAACGCCGCAATTTGCGCATTATTTGCCCCTGACGTCCCTGACGGAGGAATCCGATATCACATAATACCTGTTCCAGATGTTGATAAAAACGCTCCATATCATCGGCTAACGGATAAGAGACGCTTTTTTGCTGTTCTATGGCGGGTATCTGTTGTTTTGCAAGAAAGGCACAACGTATTTCATACGCCAGAATTTGTACTGCCATGGCCAGATTCAGCGAGCTGTAGTCAGGATTAGCCGGGATTACCACATGATAATGGCATTTTTGTAATTCATCATTGGTCAACCCCATTCTTTCACTACCAAACACTAACGCTACCGGAGCATGTTCAGCCTCACGCACAGTCAGCACAGCGCAGGGACGTGGTTCGAGCACCGGCCAGGACAATGTGCGCGAACGGGCGCTGGTTCCGATGACTAAACTGCATCCCATCAAAGCGTCATCCAGTGTATTAACCACAGTGGCATGGCCAATGACATCACTGGCACCCGCTGCCAACGCAATCGCCTGGGAATCCAGTGCTGACTGGGGTGCCACCAGATATAAATTCGTGAGTCCCATGGTTTTCATGGCTCGGGCACTGGAGCCAATATTACCACTGTGGGACGTTGCAACAAGAATAATGCGAATATTTTGTAACATACTCACTTCTGCACGTTATGGCGAATCATTGCAGCATCTTAACACAGCCATAGGCGCATTTAAGATCTCCTGTTATACTGCGCACCGCTTTGTCCCATGATGATATCTGAACCTGGAAAATACCCATGCATCCAATGCTCACGGTCGCCACCGTCGCCGCACGTAAGGCCGGCAAGTTCATTGCCAGACATTATGAAACCCCCGATACCATCGAGGTGCTTCAGAAAGGTAATGATGATTTTGTGACCCATGTTGATCGTGATGCGGAACGTCTGATCATCGATGCTATTCGAAAATTTTACCCCCGGCACGGCATCATCAGTGAAGAATGTGGCGAATTATCCGGGGATGATAACGATGTTCAATGGATCATCGATCCCCTGGATGGCACTGCTAATTTTATCAAACGTCTTCCGCATTTTTCTGTGTCTATTGCCGCACAGGTGAAAGGACGCACGGAAGTGGCTGCAGTCTATGATCCCATGCGTAATGAGTTATTCACCGCGGTACGCGGGCAGGGCGCACAGCTTAATGGCTACCGGCTGCGCGGCACTCAGCCCAGAGACCTTACCGGTACCATTCTGGCCACGGGTTTTCCCTTCAAAAATAAACAGCATGCACCCGATTATCTCGATGTATTGGGCAAGCTTTTTATGCACTGTGCCGATTTTCGCCGCACGGGTTCAGCGGCTCTGGATTTGGCTTGGGTGGCAGCCGGCCGTGTTGATGGTTTCTTCGAAATTGGCCTTAAACCTTGGGATTTTGCCGGCGGTGAGCTGCTGGTGCGTGAATCGGGTGGTATCGTGACGGATTTCACCGGAGGCTGCAATCATTACCATTCCGGAAACATTGTTGCAGGCACCCCACGGATAGTAAAAGATATCCTGTCGGTGATACGCCCTGCCCTGAGTGACCGCCTGAAAAACTGAACGGCCAGTGGTATTTTACGGAGCACGCTATCATGTTAGTCAGAAAAACAAGCAAAGAAGCTAAAACAACATTCAATTCCATCAAGTACATCAGATACACCATGATCAGACGAGTCGCCAGTTTTTTTAAACTGGTCGGGGTGTTGCTGGTTTTTTAGTCCCTGCGGACTTTGTATTTGAGCACTTGTCTGAGTAAGTAAAGATTTCTGCGTATCAACCTTTTTCTCTAACGTATCGGCCTGATCATCAGAGTTATGAGCTCCAAGTGAGAGCATCGCACCAGTTAAAAAAAGCCCGGCACCCCCAGCCGCAACCGAAGCCGCAGCTATCAAGACAAAAGGAAAAAACGGTGCAGCAGATATGCATACTATAGCGGTAACCAAAACACCGATCCCTACAAGCCCAGACCCAAGCCCAAACTTCATTAAACTCTTGCCTGACGATTGGTCAATTTGTGCCTTGTCTGTCGTGTTCTTTACTTCTTTAATTCCTGACACCATTCCAGGCTTGGAATTTCCCTGAGCTGGTTCCGCCAGCCGGCTGGCCATCACAGGACTCCTCATGTTTGGTAAAGACATTGTTCTCGCTATCATTTGTTTTTCCTCGTTTCATAGTGATAAAAGTCATTTTCATACTGGCATAAAACGTGCATTACGGCTGTCATATAATGACCATTCCTGGCAGAGCCCTGCTGCTTTTTTTATTGAATTGTGCATGAAAAAACAGCATCAACGAGAAATAGATTGTAATACGATTTTGGTCACCAACAGCAAAAAACCCTGCCAGGATTTCTGACAGGGCTATATTGTAATTAATTGACTAAAAAGGATTTATTTTAAATAAACGGGGAAACGTGCGCAAATGTCCAACACTTTGTATTTTATGCGTTCAACGGTGGCTTCATCATGAATATCATCCAGTATGTCGCTTATCCAGCCCGCCAGCTCCCGGGATTCCTGTTCCCGAAAACCGCGACGGGTCACTGCCGGCGTACCAATACGAATACCGGAAGTCACCAGTGGACCCCGAGGATCATCAGGTATGCTGTTTTTGTTAACCGTGATATTGGCACGACCTAACACCGCGTCAGCTTCCTTACCTGTCATGTTTTTATCAACCAAGTTCAGCAGAAATAAATGATTCTGTGTTTTTCCAGATACCACGTTAAAGCCCCGTGATAAAAACACATCAACCATCGCGCTGGCATTGTCAATAACCTGCTGTTGATAAATTCTGAATTCTGGTTCCATGGCTTCTTTCAGTGCTACTGCCTTACCCGCGATAACGTGCATCAGTGGACCGCCCTGTACACAAGGGAACACGGCTGTATCCAGTTTTTTGTACAATTCTTCGTCCCCACCTTTTGCCAAAATCATGCCACCACGCGGGCCTGCCAGCGTTTTATGCGTTGTCGTGGTCACAACATGGGCATACGGTAACGGATTGGAATATACGCCTGCAGCCACCAGGCCTGCAACATGGGCCATATCAACAAATAACCAGGCACCAATACTATCAGCAATTTTGCGCATTCTAGCCCAATCAACAATACCGGAATAAGCTGAAAATCCTCCAATAATCATGGCAGGTCGATGAGTCTGTGCCTGATGTGCCAGTGCGTCATAATCTATCTGGCCGTTGCTATCAATACCATAGGCACTGATGCTGTAAAGCTTGCCGGAAAAATTGACAGGAGAACCATGCGTCAGATGTCCACCATGTGTCAGATTCATACCCAGAACTTTGTCACCCGGCTTAAGTAATGCCATATAGACCGCCGTATTTGCCTGAGAACCCGAGTGCGGCTGAACATTGGCATAATCAGCCCCAAACAGAGCCTTAGCACGATCGATAGCCAGTTGTTCAACCACATCAACATGCTCACAACCACCGTAATAACGTTTACCCGGATAACCTTCAGCATATTTATTGGTAAGCTGACAACCCTGAGCCTGCATGACACGTTGGCTGGTATAATTCTCGGACGCAATCAGCTCCAGATGCTGCTCCTGACGCATCACTTCCTGCTCCATAGCCTGCCATAACTGTGCATCATAATCAGCAATATTCATTTTATGCTTTAACATCCTGCTCTCCTGGCTGAATTCATTTACCATGCCTCTTGTCACCTGGCCAACAGACCTTGCCACATACAGCATGCTGTTTTACTTTAGCGTTATCGGGTCATGCCTTAAAGGGGTTTTTCAGGCTCGCAGGACATCATCAGGTCAATTCTACCAGTATATCCAGAACTTCCTGAACGCTTTCGGTATGCGTTAAACGCGCAATGACGGAAGGTTCATGCAGTACATGGGTTAGATAGTTAATGATCTGCACAGATTCATCACGGGCGGCAATGCCGATAACCACGTAGGCAAGCTCATTAGCGTTACCAAAATATACACCTTGTGGATACTGACAAAATACCATTCCGGTATGCAATATACGGTCCTGAGCATCTGCTGGTCCCTGTAATAGGGCAATAAAGTTCCCCTGCCAACCGGATGCCATTTTTTCCCGTATCAGCATGGCATTAACATATTCCTGCTCAACATAACCTTTGTTCACCAGTTGCCTGCCAACAAATAAAATAGCCTGCTCTTTCGTATCAGCCTGCTGATTAAGAAAAATAGTATCTGCCCGCAATTGAAATTCGGATAATAGCCCGTCACCCGTACCCTCTGAGATCATGCTCACCTGTTGAGCCAGTGAATTGTATTCAGCATCCTGCGTTATATCATGACGTTCACCCATCTGAGATGCTGCATCATCGGAAAAATGCGCTTGAATATCCTGTCCTGGCAATGTTGTGACTTCCTGAGCACCGTTATCTGTTTTTATCCTGATATTGAGCAGAATAACAGACGATATGAAGGATAAAATACAGGCCGCAACCACCGCTGTCAGGTTGGCAAAATAGCTGCCTGCTGGTGTCCTGGCTAAAATTGCCAGAATTGAATCCGGCGATGCCGGTGCTACCAACCCTCCCTTCAACAATATTAACGTCACTATGCCTGTTATTCCTCCCAAGATCAGTGCCAGAATTAAACGTGGCTTGATCAGGACATAAGGAAAATAGATTGCCGGGATACCACCAAAAAAATGGATGACCGCCGCACTGGCGGCAAATTGTCTAACATGGCCTTTACCAGACAGCATACAGGCCATCAGTACTCCCAGACCAGGTCCGGGATTTTCAACCAAAAAGAAAATAGAACGGCCGGTCTGCACAGCCTGTTGTGTACCCAGCGGTGAGAGAATATCCTGGTGTATTACCGGATTAAGGAACAATACTTTTGCCGGCTCAATAACAATAGCGATTAAGGGCAACAGATGATGATGCATTATCATCTGTACGGAGGCCACACACAGTTGTGACAACAGCTCAATCAAAGGGCCAATGGCCATGAACGCCAACACAGCCAGTAGTATACCTGTAATACCTACTGAAAAATAATCAACGGATCGGTTAAAACCGTTACAGGGCCTGCCATCAAACCTGCATTCAACATATCTGATTATCTTACCACTTAACGGACCCGCAATCATTGCACCGGAAAACATCGGTATATTTGTACCCGCAATCAGCCCCATAGCAATGGTGGCTCCCACAATACCACCAGATTCACCTCCCGTCAGACGGCCACTACTATAACCTACTAACAGAGGCAACAACCAGATAATCATGGGATCAACCAACCTGCCCAGAGTACCGTCAGGTGCCCAACCACCTGGCATGAACAACGCCGCCATCACACCCCAAGCAATGAATGTACTCATGTTGACGATCAACATGTTAGCTGGAAATTTATCTGAAGCTGACATGTTATTACTTTTTGATGAAGACATAAAATTAGCCCCTGTCAGTCTCTGATAAAATTGCCCGCTGGCTATCCTCCATGCTGTTAATATCGCATAATAATGAAAAGATAAAATAGGTTAAATTCAGTAAATTTATCAATGAAATTGGCACAGTATGACTCCCCATACGATCCGTTGCAGACCCGTTTTTCTTGTACTTTATATCAATATAAAAAATAAAAGTATTATCAAAAATAATGCGTTAACTCAGGCAATCCTGTCCTGATCATTAACCTGTATTTCGCAGCTTTACTCTGCCCCCATTTTTAGTTAGTTTGTTCGGTAAATAGTATAAGGACACAATATTTCATTGACCAAAAAACTAGTTAATCAACAAATCGTATCCATAATCAATGAATGATATTTTGTCCTCACCGGGTTTTTTCCGATAAATAGGCTTCTGCCGATAAGGGCACTACTACTGATGTACTCAGGATTATTTATCGTTTTGTTACCGTTAATTATTGGATATCTGATCCCACTTAACCGTAAAACGTTCATATTAAGCGTTAATCGGCTTTTGAGCCGAATGGTCTATGCCATTTTATTTTTTATGGGCATTAATCTTGCCTTACAGGAAAACCTTAGCGCTAATCTGCTCCTCGTTGTAAAATATTCAACTGTATTTTTTATCTGCATTTTTTGTTCTAACCTGCTGGCACTACTGGTACTGGAATACAAATTTCCATGGAAAAATACCTGTAAACCACAGGTATCACCTTCCCAACTGTATATGGTTATGGAGTCTTTAAAATTATGCGCTGTAATAATAGCGGGTTTTCTATTGGGTCTGAGTGAATGGGCATGGTTGCAGTTTGCATCCAAAGCCAGCGGAATTGCACTTATTCTTTTACTGGTACTGGTGGGAATTCAGTTGCGTAATAATGGGATGACACTGCGCCAAGTCCTGCTTAATCGCCATGGAACCCTGATCGCAATAGTGGTTGCATTAAGCTCTTTAGTCGGTGGCGCATTAAGCGCATGGATACTTTGCCTGCCATTGAAAACGGGCTTGGCAATGGCTTCTGCCTATGGCTGGTATTCGTTATCAGGTATTTTACTCACTGATGCTTATGGACCCGTGATTGGCAGTGCTGCTTTTTTTAATGATCTGGCCCGGGAACTCTGTGCTATCATATTCATTCCAGT
>CAZBYB010000045.1:7798-17818 GCA_964496225.1 uncultured Yersinia sp.
CCGGCTCCCCGCTGATATCTGCCGGACGAAAGTGCATCTGAAATGCCGCTACTACTCGCCTTTTTTCCTCCAGCGTCATCTGTGGGGCAATCTTATAACCGTAACGAGCCAGTTTAGATAATAAAGGCGCCATGGCCACAACCTGTTTTTTATCACGCTCGGCAAGGAATGCCGTTACTGTACCCTGATCCGGCCAGGCACCAATCCCGGCATCCGCCAGTGCCGCCCAGGGGAATAATGGTCCTGGATCTTTCTTACGTAATGGCGCGATATCACTGTGCCCAACTACATTAACTGGTGCAATCTGATAACGTTGCACAATCTGTTGCACCAGTGCTATAACCAGGCTTATTTGCTCAGAGGAATAAGGGTACCACTGTACTACTGAGCCTATTTTGCTGAACCCCAAATTTTCCTGCTCAATGCCAATTGAAGTATCATTAAGGTTGTTCCATCCGCGCCAAAAGCTAACACCTGCATGCCAGGCAATTGATTTATCAGGAACTAATTTAAAAATAACAGGTTTACCACTGATGGTATCAATTATAGATTTTGCCGGGATAAGATAATGGGCACTGACATTAGCCCCCGTCAATAATGCCAGTGAATCTTCAAAATTCTCTGCCGTATAATGGAGCACCAGAAAACGGATATGTTGATTGACTGCTTTGGATTTCCTCTTGGTTACCCGTGTAATATTTTTCTGGTCAACCAATGTGTATGGTGTATCAGAATAAATCTGACATCCCTGTAATACCAGTATCACTATTCCCCATAACCATCGATACACAATTTATCCTTAATTTGTATTACATTCAGTCACTTTCAAATACCATAAATGAATATATTATTAAGTAATGCTTAGTAATATGAATATTTTGTTAACCACGAGTCATGAACCCTCAGAACCCAAGCTAAAATATAACTAAATGACTTTATGCTGTTTAATAATAAATTTTAACGCATAATGATTGCATAATTATGCTGTCAAAGTTAACATAACCAGTGTGTTTTTTACATCAAAATCATATGGAATAATGGGTATTCAACTTAATGGCATCAACTGCTGCTATGGCGCACATCGGGCGTTGTTTGATATCACACTGAACTGTGTTTCTGGAGAAACGCTAGTGCTATTAGGGCCTAGCGGAGCTGGCAAGAGCACTTTACTGCGTGTACTCAATCTTCTAGAAATGCCTTATTCAGGCACATTGCTAATTGCAGGTAAGCAGTTTGACTTTAATAGCACCCCTTCCGTGAAAACCATCCGTGAGCTGCGTAAAAATGTCGGCATGATTTTCCAGCAATATAATCTCTGGCCACACCTGTCTGTAGTACAAAACCTGATTGAAGCCCCTTGCCAGGTATTAGGTTTATCAAAAGAATCTGCGATGGAGCGGGCAAAAAAACTCTTATCACGTTTACGCCTGACCAATTTCACTGATCGTTATCCGCTGCATCTGTCTGGCGGCCAGCAACAACGTGTTGCCATTGCGCGTGCTTTAATGATGGAACCCCAAGTGTTATTATTTGATGAACCCACTGCTGCCCTGGATCCAGAAATCACGGCTCAAGTTGTCAGTATCATTCGTGAGTTATCAGAAACTGGCATCACTCAGGTACTGGTTACTCATGAAGTAGAAGTCGCACGTAAAACGGCCAGTCACGTAATTTATATGGAAAATGGCCATATTATTGAACAGGGAGATACGAGTCACTTTGTACAACCTCATACTGAGGCTTTTGCCAGCTATCTTTCACATTGAATCTCTCTTTTTCAGGAATAATACGATGAAAAAATTCCTTATTGCGACCTTACTTGCCTGTATCAATTTATCCGCATCGGGTGCGGAAACTATCCGTTTTGCGACTGAAGCCTCTTATCCTCCATTTGTGTTTATGGATGCTGACAGCAAAATGCAGGGCTTTGATGTTGATCTTGCCAGGGCGCTCTGTCATCAGCTCAAAGCAGATTGTGCTTTTGTTCATCAATCTTTTGATAGCTTGATCCCAGGCTTGACGCTATTACGTCGTTCTGATGCCATTATCGGTGGCGTCGACATTACACCAGAACGCCAGAAAAAAGTCGCTTTCACCCAACCTTACTACAAAAATTCAGCGCTATTTATCGTCAGGAAGGATGAATTAACCACTATCTCCGCTCTGAATGGCAAATCTGTCGGCATCCAAAATGGCACCACTCATCAGAGATTTCTGATGGAAAAACACCCCGAAATGCAAACAGTACCTTACGACAGTTACCAGAATGCCATTCTGGATCTGAAAAATGGCCGACTGGATGCAGTATTTGGTGATACTGCCGTGGTCAATGCATGGATCAAGCAAAATCAGACACTGGTTGCTATTGGCAAAGAAATCACTGATCCCGACTATTTTGGTATTGGACTGGGTATTGGAGTACGCCAGAACAATACTGAATTACTCAACAGGCTAAATATCGCATTGGATGCAATAAAACAGGACGGTACTTATCAGAGCCTATACCAAAAATGGTTTGTACAATAAAAAATTGATATCACCATGAATGAAATTCAATCATTAGTCATCGCTGCTGGTGTAACTCTTGGACTTGCTCTGTGCGCTTTGTTACTGGGATTGGTACTGGCAATATTCTTTTCTTTATGGGAAGCATCACGCTGGAAAATTTTTGCCGTGCTGGGAACAGGATTAGTCACACTATTACGCGGCTTACCGGAAATTTTGGTCGTACTGTTTATTTATTTCAGTGCATCCTGGTTACTGATTATGTTGATAGATGGAGTGAGCATTAATCTATATTTATTTGAATTATCTATTAAAATAAATAGCAACACGGTGGAAATCAGCCCATTCCTGTGCGGTGTGGTCGCGCTGGCTTCTCTTTATGCTGCTTATGCTTCACAAACATTACGTGGAGCATTACAGGCTATCCCAAGAGGCCAGTGGGAATCAGGCCAGGCTCTCGGTTTAAGTCAAAAAATCATTTTTTTCCGACTGATTATGCCACAAATGTGGCGACATGCCCTGCCGGGATTGAGTAATCAGTGGCTGGTCTTACTTAAGGATACCGCTTTGGTTGCACTCATCAACGTTAATGATTTGATGTGGCAAGCCGGAAACATAGCCACAAGAACTCAGGAACCTTTTACCTGGTATATGGTTGCAGCAGGAATTTACCTTGGTATCACGCTATTAAGCCAGTTTATCATTAAAAGAATCGAACGCCGTACTACGCGCTTTGAACGGAGTACTACCTGATGCTGGAACATCTGCCGGAAATACTCAAAGGGCTACACACCAGCCTGACATTAACCTTTGCCTCACTGTTTGTTGCATTAGTATTATCGTTACTGTTTACCATCATACTAACCATGAAAACCCCGCTGGCCAGCCTTTTGATAAAAAGCTACATCACGCTATTTACTGGCACACCCTTACTGGTACAGTTTTTTCTGATCTACTACGGGCCGGGACAATTTGCGGCAATCCGGGAATCTTCATGGCTATGGCACTTACTTTCCCAACCCTGGTTGTGCGCCATGATTGCACTGGCACTCAATAGCACCGCTTACAGCACACAACTATTCTATGGCGCAATACAGGCCATTCCTGTTGCGCAATGGCAATCCTGTCAAGCATTAGGCATGTCCAGAATACAATCTTTACGTATATTATTACCCTTTGCTTTTAGACGCGCACTTTCATCCTATTCTAATGAAGTGATTTTAGTTTTTAAAAGTAGCTCACTGGCCTATACCATCACCTTAATGGACCTGATGGGTTACAGCCAATTGATCTATGGCCGCACTTGGGACATTCTGGTATTTGGCACGGCAGGCATAATCTATCTGTGTGTGAATGGATTACTGACACTCCTGATGCGCAGGATTGAGCGCAAGCTGCTGGCATTCGAACGTGCCAGTCATTAAATCTTTTACACTTCCTGCAGAGAAATAAGTGCAAGTAAAACCACGTGTAGAATTGGAATGCACATAAAACCATCTAACAATAGATAACGCATAGATTATCTCGCCATAGCATCTTGCCGGAGACTTATTAAAGTATCTCTGAAATCCGGTTCCAGTCACAGGTCAGCAATCATGGTATAAAATTCAGCAACGCATCATCAATAATAGAATGAGCATTTTGTAATAACACAAATGTATTAATGATACTAGTATGAAAAAATAGAATTACTTACACAGCCACAAACAATACACACCATCGAATATTTTTAGCCAGCAATGGATGATATAGTAAAATACTTGATACAGAAATAAAATGACTCATACAGCGTAAAGAGCATTAAAATATTTCATACAGAATAGCTATGATTTATTTCAAGAAATATTTCAAGAAATAGATTTTTATATATTTTTGTAAAAAATAATTAATTAAATAACGCGAACACATAATATATTTACTTATCAGATACATTGATATTTTTTTATAACAAAATAACAACATTTATGCTTAATAAGCTATATTCTTCATTTGAGATAAAGATCACGGTAGTTTTTATTTTAAACCGTTACCTTGCTGCCAACGAAATTAAGGCTAAATAATATTGCTTATAACTCCATACGTTCAATTTATTTAAGAGAATACCTAATAAGATTTCAGTGTCATATTACAACATCCCGTAATAATGGTAAAAATACGTACATGCTGCCTGATTTTAGATATTACGTGAGTATGTATAACTTAATATATTGGTATTTATTTAACTTTTTCTAGTATGCGATATAAGATAAGCCTTAATGTACTGATAGAACGGGTGTGCAGTGTTGAATTGGTTGTTTTTATTTAGGAGGTTTTTATATGGATACAACACAAACGGGTAATATAACTTCTGTACAGGCCAGCACCCCCAGTACCTGGTATAAAACTGACACCACCTGGATGTTGGGCCTTTACGGCACAGCTATCGGCGCTGGCGTTCTTTTTCTACCCATGAATGTAGGTATTGGCGGTTTACTGCCGTTGATTATTATAACTATTATCGCCTTTCCCATGACGTTTTTCTCCCATCGTGGTTTATGTCGCTTTGTCCTTTCTGCTAAAAACCCGGGTAAGGATATCACAGAGGTCGTAGAAGAGCATTTTGGTGTCAGTGCGGGTAACCTTATTACTTTGTTATACTTCTTTGCTATCTATCCCATTCTGCTGGTTTACAGTGTTGCCATCACTAATACTGTCAATAGCTTTATTATCAATCAAATGCATCTGACACCCCCTCCAAGGGTTGTCCTGTCATTATTATTAATCGCGGGTTTGATCAGTATCATTCGCTTTGGTGAGCAGGCTATTGTGAAGGCCATGAGTATTCTGGTATTTCCTTTTGTTACCACCCTGATGCTGCTGGCCGTTTATCTCATTCCGCACTGGAATAGTGCCATATTTCAACAAATCTCAATCAGTACGAATAGTATTGATAATAATATGTTGATCACATTATGGCTGGTTATCCCTGTTATGGTGTTCTCTTTTAACCACTCTCCGATTATCTCTGCCTTTGCCGTCGCCAAACGCAATGAATATGGCCCAGCAGCTGAAAGAAAATGTTCCCGTATCATGCTATACAGTCATCTAATGATGGTTGTAACTGTCATGTTTTTCGTGTTCAGCTGCATACTCAGCCTGTCACCCGCTGATTTAATGGCAGCAAAACAACAAAATATTTCGATTCTTTCTTATCTGGCCAATCATTTTAAGACACCGCTGATTGCCTATATTGCACCTATTATTGCCTTTATCGCCATTACTAAATCTTTCCTGGGTCATTATCTTGGTGCACGTGAAGGGTTTAACGGCCTCTTGATTAAAGCCCTGCGTAGCCGGGGTAAAACCATTAAAAGGTGCAAGCTAAATCGCATTACTGCTGGCTTTATGCTCATCACGACCTGGATCATTGCCACACTCAATCCAAGCATTCTGGGCATGATCGAAACCTTGGGTGGCCCAATTATTGCGATGTTATTATTCCTTATGCCCATGTATGCCATCCATAAAGTCCCTGCAATGCGCAAATACAGTGGGCGGATCAGTAACTGTTTCGTCGTGATGATTGGCATCGTCGCCATCTCAGCCATTCTTTACAACCTATTTAACTAACAGATAGATAACTATTATCGTGGTGCAACCAGGATAAGCGACGTCCTGGTGCATAGTGTTTATTGATAAAAACCTCATTGCTTCCAGCTACTGTGCAATTTTTAGGCCTGTTTTGCAATGCACTTCTACCCGATCCGGTTAAAGATCACGCTGATCGACAGCCATGTACAGAGGTTACTTTATCCATTCGGTGTGAAATATCCCTTCTCTATCAATCCGCTTATAAGTATGAGCACCAAAGTAGTCACGTTGCGCTTGAATCAGATTAGCGGGTAATCGGGCAGTACGATAACTGTCATAATAAGCAATAGCAGCGCAGAAAGTAGGGACAGGGATACCGGACCGAACAGCATAAGCCACCACATCACGTAGCGCCTGTTGATAGTCAGACGCAATATGCCTGAAATAAGGCGCTAACAGCAAATTATCGATATCAGCTTTTTCTGCATAGGCATCAGTGATTTTCTGTAAAAATTGAGCACGGATAATACAGCCGGCGCGAAAAATCCGCGCGATCTCACCATAGTGCAGATCCCAAGAATGCTCATCAGAGGCCGCCTTTAACTGTTGAAACCCTTGAGCGTAAGAGACTATTTTTCCCAGATATAATGCACGACGTATTTTCTCAATGAATTCAGACTGATTATTCTTCAACACCAACACTTCAGGTCCGGTTAATATACTGGCCGCGGTAATACGCTGACTTTTCAATGCAGACAGATAACGAGCAAAGACTGATTCTGTAATCAATGTGAGTGGAATACCCAAATCCAATGAACTTTGACTGGTCCATTTACCCGTACCTTTATTAACCGCTTCATCCAGAATAACATCCACCAGATAATGGCCTTCATCATCTTTTTTACGGAAGATATCAGATGTTATTTCAATCAGATAACTATTCAGGTCTCCTTTATTCCATTCTGCAAAAATGTCAGCCAGCTGAGCATTCGTCAACCCCATCGAGTGCTTCAACAAACAGTAAGCTTCAGCAATTAATTGCATATCACCATATTCAATACCATTATGTACCATTTTTACATAGTGGCCGGCACCATCAGGCCCCATCCAGGCAACGCAAGGTTCTCCTTCTGCTTGCGCCGCAATTTTTTTCAGAATTGGCGCCACCAGTTCATAAGCCTCCTTCTGGCCGCCAGGCATAATGGAAGGTCCCTTAAGAGCACCTTCTTCACCACCCGAAATTCCTGTACCAATAAAGTTAATGCCCACAGCAGACAACTCACGACTACGACGCATGCTGTCCTTATACCAGGTATTACCCCCATCGATTAAGATATCCCCCCTTTCCAGATGGGGTGTCAAAGAAGCAATGATATTGTCCGTTGCTTCCCCTGCCTGTACCATTAGCAAAATGCGCCGGGGTTTCTCCAGCGACTCCACAAACTCTTTAATGGTATAACACGCAACCAGTTTTTTGCCCGGATTTTCAGCGACTACATCATCTGTTTTGTTACGAGACCGATTAAATATAGCCACTGAATAGCCACGACTTTCGATATTAAGTGCGATATTACGACCCATCACCGCCATACCCACAATGCCAATCTGTTGCCTGGACATGAAGAACTCCCGCCTGAAAGCTGATACCCTGTCAGCGACAAAAGGCTAACAGGATTTGATAATGCCACAGTAACTATGTTAGCTCAGGAAAGTATCAGGAGGCCAGGTGATTAGATGACTTCATGCTGAAAAAAACAACATTATTACACACAACAAATTGAATAATTTGAAATTTTTCATATCAATCCTGTTTCACAATATTAAAAAATTAAATTGTTACACACCTGAATACGATGACTGGCAATAATATCCTGGAACGAGTAGTTGAATTCTGGTAGATCAACTCCCATTATTGTAGTTGCGGCATGAGCCGTACAAATACAGGTGATACTAAACCTATGGAATGGATCGCCGATCCAACAATCTGGGCCGGGCTTGCAACACTGGTCGTGCTCGAAATCGTATTAGGGATTGATAACCTGATCTTTATTGCCATTCTGGCAGAAAAACTTCCGCGTCATCAACGTGATAAAGCGCGCATTACGGGATTACTGTTAGCCTTATTCATGCGCTTACTCCTGTTAGCTTGCATTTCCTGGCTAACCACGCTCACCAAACCACTGCTGATTATTGGCGATCATCCATTCAGTATCAGAGATATTATTATGCTGGTGGGCGGAATATTTCTGTTATTCAAAGCCACCATGGAACTCAATGAACGTCTGGAAGGCAAAGATCTGCATGATAATCAGGAACGTAAAGTTGCCAGTTTCTGGCCTGTTATTGCACAAATCGTGGTACTGGATGCCATATTCTCATTAGATTCTGTCATTACTGCTGTGGGTATGGTTGATCATCTGGCCGTCATGATGATTGCAGTCTGTATCGCCATTGGCCTGATGTTACTGGCAAGCAGACCGTTGACGGGTTTTGTCAATGCACATCCTACCATTGTCATTCTTTGTTTAAGTTTCTTACTGATGATTGGTTTCAGTCTGGTGGCAGAAGGTTTTAATTATCCTATTCCCAAAGGTTATCTGTATGCCGCAATTGGTTTTTCCGTCATTATCGAGTCGTTAAATCAGTTTGCACACTTTAATCGCCGCCGCTTCCTTTCGACACTACGCCCACTACGGCAACGTACTGCAGAAGCCGTACTACGCATATTAAGTGGCAAACATGAAGAAGCTGAATTGGATAACCATACTGCCAACCTGATTTCTGACAGCAGCAGTGAGGGTCAGGAAATATTTAATCAACAGGAACGCCGCATGATTGAGCGGGTACTGGGTCTGGCACAGCGTACCGTCAGTAGCGTTATGACTTCACGCCACGATGTAGAATATCTTAATTTAAGCGACTCGACGGAAAAAATTATGCAACTGTTGATGAAAAATCTGCACACCCGTATTGTCGTGACTGATGATAACTCAACAAACGAGCCCAGCGGCGTTATTAATACCATTGATTTATTGAAGCAACAACTCAGCCTGGCTCGATTGAATCTACGCTTATTGATCCGCCAGCCATTAGTCTTCCCGGAACAAGTTTCATTACTGATGGCACTGGAACAATTCCGCCAAGCCCAGACACATTTTGCCTTTGTAGTCGATGAATTTGGCTCAATGAAGGGCATTGTTACGCTAACTGATGTCATGCAAACTATTGCGGGTAGTTTACCGGTAGCAGGAGAAGAGCCTGATGCCCGTCACGATATTCAGCATAATGCCGAGGGTTACTGGATTGCTAACGGTTACATGCCACTGGAAGATTTAGTCCTGTATTTGCCGTTACCCATTGATGAAAAGCGCGAGTACCATACGCTGGCTGGCCTGTTAATGGAATACTCCCAACGTGTTCCACAGCCGGGAGAACAGTTACAGATTGGCCACTATCTATTTGAACCGCTGGAAGTGAACAGTCATCGCATCCTGAAAGTAAAAATCACCCCACTTCATGTTACACCCGTTCATCCTGAACCATAAAATCGACGGTAGTTCTGCATGCAGTGATATACGCACTTTTCCCTGCACGTTTTGCAGGGAGGTCTATTCACTCTTTTTGGGGGCCACCGTATCCTGCCAGTCACTGAATGCTTTTTGCACCTTATCCTGCAGTTCATTACGCAACAGATGAGGTAGGTTTAGCTGGTATTGCAAATCATTCCATGGACCATAAATACGCAGTGGTATATCCACCAACTGCAATTTCTTCACCCTTTCAGCTTCACCACGCCAACCCTGCAGGATACGTACATTAAAATTCATATCACACTGCTGCCCACGGATATTACAGATCCCTCTGCCCGTGCATCGGATCTGATCAGAATTGGCCTGTAAGTCATCAATAGTTACTTTTCCCCTACTGAACACTGCACTGGCCTTC
>CAZBYB010000046.1:0-9701 GCA_964496225.1 uncultured Yersinia sp.
GGAAGTCATAAAAGAGGCTGTTGAAGCTGCGGGCTATGTGTTGGGTAAAGATATCACTTTAGCGATGGACTGCGCGGCGTCTGAATTCTACCATAAAGCCACCAGGACATATCAACTGCAAGGTGAAGGTAAAACGTTTACGTCGCAAGAATTCACACATTATCTGGAAGCACTGACTCAACAATATCCCATTATGTCCATTGAAGATGGACTCGATGAATCTGACTGGGAGGGTTTTGCTTATCAAACAAAGGTACTAGGTGGAAAAATTCAGTTGGTAGGTGATGATCTTTTTGTTACCAATACCAAAATATTACAGAAAGGTATTGCACAAGGGATTGCAAATTCTATTTTAATTAAATTTAATCAGATAGGTTCGTTAACTGAAACATTGGCTGCGATAAAATTGGCAAAAAGTGCCGGTTATACTACGGTAATTTCTCACCGTTCTGGTGAAACAGAAGATGCCACGATTGCCGATCTTGCCGTGGGAACTGCAGCAGGCCAAATTAAGACAGGTTCCATGAGCCGTTCTGATCGTGTTGCTAAGTATAATCAGCTGATGCGTATTGAAGAAATACTGGGCACTCGTGCGCCATTCAATGGACGCCTGGAAATCAAAGGTCAGGAATAATAGCTGTTGCGCTAAATTTATTGATGATCCTTTATTAGAGATACTGATGCGATATCCTATTAACGAGATATTTCAAACCTTACAGGGGGAAGGTTATTTCACCGGCGTACCCTCTCTCTTTATTCGCTTGCAAGGTTGTCCTGTGGGGTGTAGCTGGTGTGATACTCAGTATACCTGGAAACAGCAGGCGGAGCGGGAAGTGGGTATGCAGCAAATTCTGGTAAAAACGACGCAAAGTGATGCTTGGGGATATGCCTGCGAACAGGAACTGATGAATGTCTTACAGCAGGGCTATACCGCCCGGCACATTGTGATCACAGGAGGTGAACCTTGTATTTATAATCTGTTACCACTGACGTTGTTACTGGAACAACAGGGTTTTATGTGCCAAATAGAAACCAGTGGTACCCATGAAGTGCATTGCTCCCCCAATAGCTGGGTGACGGTATCACCCAAGATCAATATGCGTGGTGGTTTTAAGATATCTGCTCAGGCACTACACCGGGCAGATGAGATAAAACATCCAGTTGGCCGGATGCGGGATATTGAAGCACTGGATGATTTACTGGCAGGTTTATCTGACCAAAAAAATAGGGTCATTGCATTACAACCGATCAGTCAGCAGAGTCAGGCAACACAGTTGTGTATTGAAACCTGCATTACCCGTAACTGGCGTTTGTCAATACAAACTCATAAGTATTTAAATATTAATTAAAAAATAATGTATTCCTTGCAATTTTTCCAGCCTGAGCGGTTTGGTGGTTTTCTTTGATTAAGATACAGAGGAGCTCAGTCGAATCTCTGGTACAAGCTGGTCAGAGCCGCGATAAACACATCGTGTCGAACAAGTTTCTTGTACCATGACAGCGCTCAGTGTGGGCAATTGGGGCTTCAGCCGTTGCCAGATCCAGGCGGCCAATACTTCACTTGTTGGATTTTCAAGGCCAGGAATATCGTTCAAATAATGATGATCCAATTGTTGCCAGAGTGGTCGAAACGCTGCTTTCAATTCAGCAAAATCCATTAACCAACCTGTATTCACATCAATTTCTCCCGTTATCTCCAGACGCACCATGAATGAATGGCCATGCAGACGGCCACATTTATGTCCATCAGGAACATTGGGCAGGCGATGGGCTGCTTCAAACTGGAAATCTTTAAATAACGTGGTGGTGGTCATAGCAATAACCTTATGTTGGCTTAAAAATGGCCAAATACTACTGGAAACTATCCCGTCACACCAGGATTGAGCGTTTTTTATGTTATTTCAAACACAATCCGTCTATTACTACACTTGCGCCTGATATATGCTGCACGGTAATGCCATAGCAGAGGTGATACGATCACCAGACTTGTTTTAATCACCAGCTAACAGTTGAAAAAGGATAGTTTTATGATTTCACTTAAAAATGTTTCAAAGTGGTATGGTGATTTTCAGGTGCTTAACGATTGTACGGTTGAAGTTAAAAAGGGTGAGGTCGTTGTCATTTGTGGCCCATCAGGTTCAGGTAAATCAACCTTAATTAAAACCATCAATGGGTTGGAATTTATTCAACAAGGCGCTATTTTTGTTAACGGTATCAAGGTGAATGATAAGAATACGAATTTGGCGCAGTTACGTGCAAAAATCGGTATGGTGTTCCAGCATTTTGAACTGTTTCCACATTTATCAATTATCGATAACCTGGTATTAGCCCAGGTAAAAGTACTCAAACGCAGTAAAATGGCCTCACGGGAAAAAGGACAGACATTATTAGCCCGGGTTGGCCTGACGATGCATGCAGATAAGTTCCCTGCTCAGCTTTCAGGGGGGCAGCAACAACGGGTTGCCATTGCACGGGCACTTTGTATGGATCCCGGTGCAATGTTATTTGATGAACCTACATCGGCCCTGGATCCAGAAATGATCAATGAAGTTTTAGATGTGATGGTTGAGTTGGCACAGGAAGGGATGACCTTGATGGTGGTCACGCATGAAATGGGTTTTGCCCGTAAGGTTGCCCACAGAGTGGTCTTTATGGATGAAGGTAAACTGGTTGAAGACAGTCAGAAAGATGATTTCTTTAATAATCCTCACTCTGAACGTGCGAAGGAATTTTTGGCCAAGATCCTTCATTAAGAAATAGAGAAAATAAGCAGCTATTCATTCCTTTGCTGTCCTTCAACGTGAGATAGCGTCAAACAGACACTTTAGGTTATATTATCCATTTCAGGACCACCAGCCATTATGCAAGAACAATACCGCCCGGATATTGAATCACAAGTACAACTTTACTGGCAGGAACAACAAACATTTACCGTTACTGAAGAAGCAGGTAAAGAGAAGTATTACTGTCTGTCCATGCTGCCATACCCTTCTGGTCGCCTGCATATGGGACATGTGCGTAATTATACTATTGGCGATGTCATTGCACGTTATCAGCGTATGTTAGGTAAAAATGTCTTACAAGTCATTGGGTGGGATGCTTTTGGCTTGCCTGCAGAAAGTGCTGCGATCAAAAACCATACCGCCCCTGCCCGATGGACTTATGACAATATAGCTTGTATGAAAAAGCAGCTAAAAGTGCTGGGTTTTGGTTATGACTGGGAACGTGAAATAACGACGTGTAAACCCGATTATTATCGCTGGGAGCAATGGTTTTTCATCAAATTGTACCAGAAAGGCTTGGTCTATAAAAAAACAGCGGCCGTTAACTGGTGTCCACATGATCAGACAGTGCTGGCAAATGAACAGGTCATTGATGGTTGTTGCTGGCGTTGTGATACAAAAGTGGAGCGCCGGGAAATTCCCCAGTGGTTTATCAGAATTACTGCTTATGCTGAGCAATTGTTACAGGATCTGGATAAGCTGGAAGGTTGGCCGGAGCAGGTGAAAACCATGCAACGTAACTGGATTGGCCGCTCTGAAGGCTTGGAGGTTACCTTTACTATCTCTGACAGTGAGGAAAAGCTGACGGTTTACACAACTCGTCCGGATACCTTGATGGGTATTACCTGTATTGCTATCGCTGCCGGTCATCCCCTCGCGCAGCAGGCCATGGTTGGTAATCTCCACTTGGCCCGCTTTGCGGCTGAATGCCGTAATACCAAAGTTGCCGAGGCTGAAATGGCCACAATGGCAAAACAGGGCATGGCAACGGGCAAGTTCGCCATACATCCACTGACAGGTGAGCGGCTTGGCATTTGGGTCGCTAACTTTGTGCTGATGGATCATGGTACCGGTGCTGTCATGGTAGTACCTGCTCACGATCAGCGGGACTGGGAGTTTGCCCGGGCATATTCATTACCGGTGAAAGCGGTTATTCTTGACGCGGCAGGTAATCAGCCGGATCTCAGCTTACAGGCAATGACTGAAAAGGGCAGGTTATTTAACTCGGGTGAATTCGACGGGCTGGACCATCAGGCCGGTTGTGATGCCATTAGTGAGAAACTCATCGCCATGGGCTCGGGTCAGCGTAAAGTCAATTACCGCCTGCGTGACTGGGGTGTTTCCCGCCAGCGTTACTGGGGTGCTCCTATTCCGATGATTACCCTGGAAGATGGCACCGTGATCCCGACACCAGAAAACGAATTACCGGTTATCCTGCCAGAGGATGTCGTTATGGACGGCATTAACAGCTCTGCTAAAATTGATACCCAGTGGGCGAGCACGGTAGTAAACGGCCAACAAGGCCTGCGTGAAACGGATACCTTCGATACTTTTATGGAATCATCCTGGTACTATGCGCGTTATACCTGTCCACATTATGATCAGGGCATGTTAGATCCCCGTGCCGCCAATTATTGGTTGCCGATCGATCAATATGTGGGCGGTATCGAGCATGCCATCATGCATCTGATGTATTTTCGCTTCTTTCATAAATTGCTAAGGGATGCAGGCATGGTGAATTCAGATGAGCCAGCAAAACGCTTGTTATGTCAGGGTATGGTGCTGGCTGATGCCTTTTACTATACCAATGAGGGGGGTGAAAGAGTATGGGTTGCTGGTGCGGATGTGTTCAAAGAGAAAGATAATAAAGGCCGTATTATTAAAGCACAGGACAGCAGTGGGCACGATTTGATTTATGCTGGTATGAGCAAAATGTCTAAATCAAAAAATAATGGTATCGATCCACAGGCCATGGTTGAAAAATACGGAGCTGATACCATCCGTCTGTTTATGATGTTTGCGGCGCCCGCAGAAATGACGCTGGAATGGCAGGAAGCCGGGGTGGAAGGAGCCAACCGCTTTCTGAAACGATTGTGGAAATTGACATACGACCACCTTGCAAAAGGTGTCACTCAGACCTTAGATATCCTGAATCTGACAGCAGAGCAGAAAGCATTGAGACGTCATTTACATAAAACCATCGCTAAAGTTAGCGATGATATTGGCCGTCGTCAGATCTTTAATACTGCGATAGCCGCTATCATGGAGCTGATGAATAAATTGGGGCGTGCACCACAGGATACCAGCCAGGACAGAGCATTAATGAGAGAAGCATTGCTTGCTGTGCTGCGCATGCTCCATCCATTCACACCACATATTTGTTTCAAACTGTGGCAATTTCTCGGTGGGCAAGGGGATATTGACCATGCACCATGGCCGGTTGCTGACGAACAGGCCGTGATTGAAGAAGTGAAGCTGGTGGTGGTACAGGTCAACGGTAAAGTACGTGCCAAAATCAACGTGTCTGCTGATGCATCGGAATATCAGGTACAGGAACGTGCACTTCAGGAGCCTTTAGTAGCGAAATGTTTGCTTCAAGCACCTGTGCGTAAGGTTATCTATATTCCAGGCAAACTGATTAATTTGGTGGCAGGTTAGACTTTGTGCGACACCGAATAGTAATAGTGTTACTAATGCTCTCTATGATTGCGGGTTGTGGTTACCATCTACGCGGTACTGATCATCTCCCCCATAATTTACGAACAGTATTACTGGATACCTCTGATCCTTACAGTCCATTAACGCGTAGTGTTCGTCAGCAACTGCGTCTTAATAGAATTATGATTGCGGATGACACGATGCGTCAGGATATTCCTTCCCTGCGTCTTATCAGTGCAACGGAAAGTCAAAGTACCGTATCCATATTCCAGGACGGTAAGACCGCAGAATATCAGTTAAAATTGAGCGTACAGGCGCAAGTATTGATCCCCGGGCAGGATATTTATCCGCTGAATGTCAGTGTATTTCGATCGTTCTTTGATAACCCGTTAGCGGCGTTGGCTAAAAATGCTGAAAACGATATCATTCAGCAGGAAATGCGGGAACAAGCAGCCCAGCAGCTGGTTCGAAAATTGTTGAAGATACGGGTCACAAGCGATGAAACAAACCGCAATAGTGATCACCATGTACCGGCGTTAAATAACCCTGTAATACCATGATGCGTCTTTTTCCTGAACAATTGATGACTCAGCTCCAGGGGGGATTGCGTATGAGCTATCTGTTGTTTGGCAATGAACCCTTGTTATTACAAGAAAGTCAGGATGCTATTCGTCATGTTGCAAAAGCACATGGTTTTACTGAGCATTTTAGTTTTACCTTAGACGGCCATGTAGAGTGGGATGATATTTTTTGTCTTTGCCAGGCATTCAGCCTTTTCGCCAATCGCCGGTCTTTATTACTGATATTACCCGATAACGGCCCGGGCGCATCAATAAGCGAGCAGTTGCTTAAACTGGTCCCTCTACTGCATGAAGATATGCTATTGATTGTGCGTGGTGCCAAATTAACTAAAGCGCAGGAAAACAGCATTTGGTTTAAGACACTCAGCCAACATGCGATTTACGTCAATTGTCAGACTCCGGAACAGACTCAGCTCAGGCACTGGGTTACACAAAGAGCAAAGCATCTTGATTTGTCTCTTGATGATCAATCTAATCAGTTGCTTTGTTACTGTTATGAAGGCAATTTACTGGCATTATCACAGGTGCTGGAACGCTTGGCACTGCTCTGGCCTGGAACCCAGCTATCATTAGTGCGTGTCGAGCAGGTAGTCAATGATGAGGCACGTTTTGCACCCTGGCACTGGCTGGATGCATTGCTGGCTGGAAAAAGTCAACGTGCCTGGCACATTGTGCAACAGTTACGCCTTGCAGGTAATGATCCTCTTATCCTGTTGCGTAGTATCCAGTCTGATCTGATGTTACTGTTGACACTGAAGCGACGCAGGGCAAACGTGCCACTTTCTACCTTGTTTAATCGACATAAAGTTTGGCAACATCGTCGAAATTTGATGGCGCAGGCCGTGCAACGCCTGTCTATGCAGCAATTACAGCAGGCGATGCAGTTATTAACTCAAATAGAAATTCGGTTCAAAGAGGACTATGGTCAGTCCATCTGGCCAGAGTTAGAAACGTTATCAATGCTAATATGTGGTAAACAGTTACCTGAGTTTTGTTTGATGCAAGAGAATTCTGAATCCCAATGGTAACCGTGCTGTGAAACTACATACCCTGTTTGGTGGAACTTTTGATCCCATACACTACGGCCATCTGCATTCGGTGGAAGTACTGGCACAACAGGCGGGATTACAGCAAGTGATTGTGCTGCCAAATCATATTCCTCCTCACCGTGCACAACCGCAAGCCAGCCCACAGCAACGTCTTAAAATGATCGAACTGGCCATTGCAGCAAGACCGCTGTTTCGCAGTGATTCGTGCGAGTTGCAATTGGCAGCAACCTCTTATACGGTTGAAATGCTTGAGCGAATACGTAAGGAGTACGGTGCATCACAACCCATGGCGTTTATTATTGGTCAGGATGCGCTACTGTCATTACACCAATGGCATCGCTGGCAGTCTATACTGGACCTCTGTCATTTACTGGTTTGTGCCCGGCCTGGTTACAGAGATACCCTCTCCTCTGAACTGCAACAATGGCTGGATAGTCACCGTATATTCTTACCCGAACAGCTCAACCAGCGGCCTCATGGGTATATCTGGTTTGCTGATACACCATTATTAAATATTTCTTCAACTGATATTAGAAGGCGCTGCCGTCAAGGGCTAAGTTGTGATGGTTTGCTACCGGAATCAGTCAGCCAATACATTACATTACAGGGATTATATCGTTAATGCCTGTTATGGGATTGCTGAGTTTTATGGCGGTTGGATGATACTGATGTCAGTAAAAGCCATCACCAGTTACCATTACGAATGGTACCAATTGCCAATCCCTCAATGCTCAAGCTTTGTTGATGTAAGTCAATAATGATGGGTAAGAACTCACTGTTTTCCGGTAACAACTTGACAATATGGCCTTGTTTTTGTAAACGCTTAACAGTGACTTCCTCTTCAATCCGGGCAACAACGATCTGGCCATTAGAAACTTCCTGTGTTTTATGTACCACTAGCAGATCTTGATCAAAAATACCGATATTTTTCATTGACATGCCATTAACACGTAACAGAAAATCAGCGCGTGGTTTGAATAAGGAAGCATCAATTTTATAATATCTTTCTATATACTGCTCGGCCAGTAAAGGTTCTCCTGCAGCGACCCGGCCAATTAATGGCAGCCCATCTTCATTATTCTTTATCAATAAACGGATGCCCCGGGAAGCCCCTGCAATAAGTTCAATAACACCTTTGCGGGCCAGGGCCTTCAGATGTTCTTCCGCTGCGTTTGGAGAGCGAAATCCCAGCTGGCTGGCAATTTCAGCCCGTGTAGGTGGCATGCCGGTTTGCAAAATATAATCACCAATTAAATCATGGATCTGTTGTTGCCGGACCGTCAGTGTTTTCATGTTAATTCCTGTCTTTTTATACAGTATCCCTATAATTATATACAGTTCAATGTCGTATGAAAACAAAAATCCTACATAATTCAAAGAGATCAAGACTGATATTCACAGCAAGGATCTTGTAATTGGTTATGTTGCTTTAGCAAAATTCGCTGTAATAATTCCGATGTTAAACTCGCCATGGGTTACGCTGGGTTTTTCCCTTGCAAAACAGCATGGCTTGAGTGCAATACCACAATCTGGTGACAGAATGATCGCACAACCTCCAGATCATGGCTGATAAACAGGTAGCTCAATTGATAGCGTTGTTGAAGTGATTTTAATAAATTTACAATTTGCTTTTGTAGCGTTTGATCCAGTGATGATGTCGGTTCATCAAGTATCAGTAGTTGGGGTTGCAGTATCAGGGCACGGGCGATGGCGATACGCTGGCGCTGTCCGCCAGAAAATTCGGCTGGATAACGCTGACGTGTTTCAGGATCCAACCCCACCTGTTGCATAGCAGTAATAACGCGCAGCTCCCTTTGCTGTACATTTAATTTTTGGTGTACCTCCAATCCTTCGGCAATGATTTGCATAATATTCATGCGGGGATTAAGGGCAGAGCAGGGATCCTGGAATACCATCTGAATACGACTACGATAAGGTAACATTTGCCGTGGGGTTAATTGGTGCAATGGACTCTGGTTAAACCAGATTTCACCTGTTGAGGGAATCAGACGTAACAACGCCAGAGCAGTAGCGGTTTTACCACAACCGGACTCACCGATCAGGCCAAGGCTTTCACCCCTGTGCAAAGTAAAACTGATATTTTGTACAGCATAACGGCGTGCAAGGACGCGACCCGATAATCCCCGTTTGATGGTAAAGGCAACCTGCAAATTTCTGACCTGAAGTAGGGGTATCGGGTTACACGGTAGTGGTAATGGTGCATCCAGACGTGCAGCATTCACCAGCTGACGGGTATAAGGATGTTGCGGTGTACACAATAATGCCTGCCGGGTTTTGAACTCTACACAACGGCCTTCATGTATGACCGCAATTTTGTCCGCCAGACGTTTGACCATATTCATATTGTGTGTAATGAATAATAAACTCATACCCAGCTCTTGCTTTAATTCACTGATCAGATTAATAATTTTTTTCTGAATTGGCACATCCAGTGCACTGGTCGGTTCGTCTGCAATTAGCAGATCAGGGTGGGTGAGTACCGCCATGGCAATCATCACACGCTGGCGTTCACCACCAGAGAGTTGATGAGGAAAATCATGCAAACGCGTTTTGGCATTGCGGATCCCCACCCGATCAAGGTATTGAATAATTTCAGTACGCGCCGCATC
>CAZBYB010000046.1:9711-17210 GCA_964496225.1 uncultured Yersinia sp.
GACCACGATGGAGCGCCAGAACTTCTGCAAGCTGTTTTTCTATCCTGTGCAATGGATTTAAGGAAACCATGGGTTCTTGAAAAATCATCGAAATTTTATGGCCCCGTACCTTACGCAAGGTTGCTTCATCGGCATGCAATAAGGAATGGCCGTAAAAAAAGATATCACCGGTGGGATAACGGATTGGCGGTGAAGGTAATAATCTGAGGATGGAAAGTGCTGTTACGCTTTTTCCTGCGCCAGATTTTCCCACTAATGCCAGAGTTTCACCGGGCATCATCTGCAAGGAAAGTTGGTGCACCACCGATTGCTGTGTGCTTCCCCGACACAAAACAATGCTGAGATCGTGAATATCCAGTAATGGGGGACTGGTCATGTCAGTATAGCCGGTGCGGATCACAGGCATCACGTGTTGCTTCGCCAATAAAAATGAGCAAAGAAAGCAGGATTGCCATGGTAAGAAAGGCAGTAATACCCAACCATGGGGCCTGAAGATTCATTTTCCCTTGTAATAACAGCATGCCCAGCGAAGGTGAGCCTGGTGGTAAACCGAAACCAAGAAAATCCAGGTAAGCCAATAGGGTGATGGCGCCACAAAAAGTAAAAGGTAAAACAGTCAGGACGGCAATCATTGCATGGGGTAGCAGGTGGCGCACCATGATCGTTCGATTATTGACGCCCATGGCGCGTGCAGCACGAACGTAGTCGCAGTGACGTATTTTCAAAAATGCCGTGCGAACCACGCTAACCAGTCCCATCCAGCTAAATAATACCGTGATGAACAGTAACCACCAGAACCCAGGTTGTACAATGCTTGATAATAAAATAATGATAAATAACAATGGCATGCCAGACCAGATTTCAATAAAGCGTTGCCCCCATAAATCAATATGCCCCCCGTAATATCCTTGTATTGCCCCAATGGTGATGCCAAGGGTGCTGGAAATCAGTGTCAGTGTCAGGCCAAATAACAGGGACAATCTCAATCCATAGATAACGTTTGCCAGTACATCACTACCATGATCATTGGTACCCAGTAAGTTATATCGGGAAGGTGGTGATGGAAAAGGTTGTGTTGTGGAAAAATTGATGCTGTTATAACTGAAACGCACAGGAGGCCAGATGGCCCAGCCATATTGATCGATCTGTTGTGTGATAAAGGGATCTTGATAATCAGTCACAGTCGCCAACTCTCCACCAAAAGTAGTTTCGCTATAATTCATCATTACAGGCAGGTAGATTTTATTCCGGTAGCTCACCAGCAAGGGTTTGTCATTGGCGATTAATTCAGCAAACAGGCTGGTAATAAACAGCAGGACCACTATCCACAATGACCAGTAACCACGGCGGTTATTCTTAAAACGTACCCAATATGCCTGATGCATAGCGTTTAACTGGCTCATCCAAGCCTCTCAAAAGTAATTCTGGGATCGATCAGGGTGCAGGTGATATCACTGAAAATATTCAGTAACAATGTTATTAAAGTAAAAATATAGAGTGTGCCAAACATAACAGGATAGTCCCGTTGCAGGGTGGCATCAAAACCCAACAATCCCAGACCATTAAGTGAAAAAACGACTTCAATAAGCAGAGAACCCGTGAAAAACAGGCCAGTAAACGTTGCGGGAAAACCGCTAATCACCAGTAACATGGCATTACGAAACACATGGCGCCAGAGAATTTTGCTCTCAGTGAGTCCTTTAGCGCGCGCGGTGATGACATATTGCTTACGAATTTCATCAAGAAAAGCACTTTTTGTCAGCAGGGTTAAGGTGGCAAATCCCCCCATGATGGTTGCCAGCACTGGTAATACCATGTGCCAAAGATAGTCAATAACCTTGCTGTACCAGCTAAGCGTATCAAAATTACTGGAAACCAGACCCTGTACCGGAAACCAGGCAAACCCACTGCCACCAGCAAACAGAATCACCAGTACAATGGCAAACAGAAAAGCAGGAATAGCATAAGCAATGATAATGCATATGCTGCTCCCTATATCAAATGCAGTACCATGTTTTGTTGCTTTCTTGATGCCCAGAGGTATCGAGATCAGGTAGATTATCATGATGCTCCATAAACTGAGAGACAGGGAAACGGGCAGCCGACTCTTGATCAGAGTAATAACGGATTCACCACGAAACAGACTGTCGCCAAAATCAAAACAGAGATAATGCCACAACATATCCAGATAACGCCGGTGGAGGGGCTGATCAAAACCAAATCGTTGTGTGATTTCGGCGATCGTCTCGGGATCGAGATCCCGGGATCCCGTATAATGGCTGCCACCTGGGATATTAGCACTAAGTTTGACGCCACCGAGCCCTTCACTGTACTTGCCAGAATGGCGATGACTGAATGCGTTGTCATAACCCAGTTCGATGGCGGTTATGGCTTGATCGACGGGCCCCCCAGGGGCGGTTTGCACAATAAAGAAATTAATGGTGATGATCGCCCATAAGGTGGGTATGACCAATAATAAACGACGTAACAGCCAGGTGCCCACGGGTACCAACTTTTAACGCTGTTCTGCTGGCAGGCGGGCCGCTTTATCAGTATCCATCCACCAGCTATCAAATCCTGATGAGTAAGTAGGGCGGATGGCTGGCATTGAAAATTTATCCCAATAAGCAAGACGAATGTTGTTGGAATACCACAGTGGGATCATCAGATTGTTCCATGTTAGTACCCTGTCAAGGGCTCGACCAAGGGCAAGTAGCGTGTCCGGGTTACCCTGATGTCGGATAATTTTATCAATCAGTGTATCAATGGCAGTATCCTGGATACCTGTGCTGTTGTAACCGGAGTCGATGGCTGCTGAACTCCATACCAGTTGTAGATGCGAGTTTGGAAAGGGAAAAGCAGTATAGATTTTAGGTAGCATATCAAAATCGCGGCGGCGCAAGCGGTTGGAAAATTGAGCGCTGTTAAGAGTACGGATTTTCATTGTGATCCCCAGCCGATATAGGCTGTGCTGGAAGGGTAAAACGTATTCAAAATCCCTGCCAGCGGGTAGTAGCAGCTCAAAGATAAAAGGCTGGCCTGTTTTACCATGCACTAAACGTTGATTTTTGATTTCCCAACCCGCTTGGTGTAGTAGCGCTCTGGCTTGTAAAAGATTAGCACGATTATTACCACTGCCATCGGTATGCGGGGGGTACCAGATTTGTGTGAAGACTTCAGCCGGTATTTTGTCTTTTAACGGCATCAGCCAGGCAAGTTCCATAGCATCAGGTTTATTCCGGGCGGCATAATCAGTATTCTGAAAAAAACTGTCAGTCCGTTGATAACTGTCGTAATAGAATACCTTGTTGAGCCAATTAAAATCAAAGGCCAATGTTAGTGCACGGCGTACTCTGCTATCCTGAAATAGAGGACGCTGGACGTTAAACACCAGCCAGCGGGTATGTTGCGCTGCCTGATCCGGTAGTGTTTGTTTAATGATGTGGTTTTTAGAGAAATATTTTCCCTGATATTGTGTCGCCCAGTTTTTGGGTGAATTTTCTTCACGTACATCAAAAGCACCTGCTTTAAAAGCTTCTAATGCCACCCTGTCATCCAGATAGTAATTATAACGCAGTGTATCGAAATTATACTGTCCAAGATTGACCGGCAGGTTAGCCGCCCAGTAATCTTTGACACGCTGATAAACAAGATATTGCCCCATACGATAATCACTGATGCGCCAGGGGCCGCTGCCAATGGGAACAATTGTGAGTGGTTCGCTCAATGTGTAATGTTGCCAAAAATGTGCGGGTATTACCGGCAAGCTAATCAGGCTGAAGATTGCATTTTTATCTGATTGTGGAAATTCAAAACGCACCTTGAGGCGTGATAGGGCCTTCACTTCAACGCCTTTGAGCGCCCTTCTGAATTGTGGAGCTCCTTCAGTCATAAATTTTTTAAAGGTAAAGATGACATCATCAACACTCATGGGGATGCCATCATGAAAACGGGCCAGAGGGTTGAGGGTGATTTCAAGCCATCGATAATCATCAGGATAACGTGCTGATGTGGCTATTAAGGGATAATAACTACCAATTTCATCCTGTGAAGGGGTAAAAAGGCTGTCGTAGAGCTGCTCTGTACGGATAGCCGGGTTACCACGTAAGGCATAACAGTTAAAATGATCAAAAGTGCCCGAGGCCGACAGCGTAACACTGCCTTGTTTTGGTGCCGCTGGATTGACATACTGAAAATGCGTAAACCCGTTAGGGTATTTGGGTTCACCAAGCAGGGAAAATGCAGACGTTTCCTTGACGGCTCCAGCCTGAACTGTCAAATACTGTGTTGAAAATGCAAGCATGGCAACGTGTAAGCCAATGTGAACAATGGTATGGATCATTATGGTGTGGCTGCAATGCGCTTACATAGCCTTATCATCTCGCGTTGGGAGAGGGACTGGGAAATATGCTCAGCTATTAAGTATGAAGCGGTTTGCTGGTCATATGAGTCAGCACGCGCCGTGCGGTATAAAAACGTTTGTTCCAATAACCTTCTTTGAGGTTCGATACCATGACTCCACGGTGAGTAGAAGCATGAACAAATTGATCGTTATCCAGATAAATACCAATGTGGCGTCCTGTAGGGCCGGACTGAAAGACGACTAAATCTCCAGCACGTAACTTGAGACGCTGAATTTTTTTACCGATATCCTGTTGCTGCCAGGTTGAACGAGGCAAGGGCATATCAAACTGCTCCTGGAAGGTCAGTTGGACAAAAGCAGAACAGTCAACACCCTGTTTGCTGTTACCCCCGAGGGAATAGCGTACACCTTTCCAGTTTGCATATTGCTGTAAAATTTTCGATCTGATGCTTGCATTATGCAGTATGGCAGAAAATTTATTCTCAGAGGTTTGCAGTAAAAGCCCATTGCTGTGATTGAGAGGAGTTTTGGCTTTTATGTTCTGCAGATTTGTGGTCTTGGTCGAACTGCACGCTGGTAATACCGTTGTAGCGACAAGGGTAAAAATGACGGGCAAAATCCATTGGATAATGGTTTTCAATTTTATCATTGTTAACGAGTTTCCCTGCTGTTCTTAGCGACGACATGTGATCACGGCAAATGTTTCACCATATAAAAAGGGTTAACCTGAATTTAATAATCGGATATTAAACAAATATAGCGCTATATTTCCTTGTGCAAAGGAGGAAGACTACCGGAAGTAGTCATAGAATGCGAGCAGTTTTGGTGTCGATCTTTATTTATATAATAACTGATATGCTATATTCATAGCATTTAATGCTAATGCAGAAAAATACCACGCTTTTTATCAAAGGCATTAATTTGTATAGTAACGATTATTCAGCATAATTGTCATGCTAATACCAACACAGATTGTGTTCTCTGAAGCTCAGTGTCTCTACTGGAGGGGTTACACAAAACCTGTATTCCTGTCAGGATTGGCAGTTATGGTTAAAAGATGTCTACCCCATCTGTGTTACTGGTTTAACGATGGTGGGCTCTTTCGATACATCCTGCAGAAGGATTGTGGACAGCCCGGCACTTTCAGCTGTCCATTTCTTATCTTATTATTTTTTCTTATAAATCGGTTAGTTAATAAGGCGTGATGTCCACCGTCCATTCGATACCGGAAAGAATATTTTTACTTTTAGAAAAATTTCCCATATTAATAGCTAAGGATATTTCCATTAAACTGTTCAGATAAATGAGTTCTTGTCCAGGTGGAACATTATTAAATGTATTTTGGTAGGATAGCGTATTAGAGTATATCATTTTATTATTTTTATATATTTTAACAACGAATTTTTTACCTGTGGTCGGATTAAAATTATCGAATAACTTCTTCGGTATATTGGTCCAGATATTGCCGTAATTTGAATCGATCACAGGAATCATACCTTTTAGGGTATTATTTTCCATCATTGCTTTTTGATAGGGAATTTTTACCAGTTGGCTTAATGGCAAGATTGTGCCAACTTGTTCAAAAGTAATCACGTTGGACGCTAATCTGGATCCGGTATATACATATAAATCACGCCCATGAAAAGTATAAGAATCATAGGAATAAGGTAATCTATTTATTTTCTCATCAATAATACGAATTTCGTCAATACCAATAACATCATCAATCAATGTTAATAATCCATTATTAGGATTTACAAAGTAATGTCCGCTTTTACTCTTGGCAACAATAGATGTTCTTTCGGTACCCACTCCGGGATCAATAACATTGACAAATACTGTCCCTTTTTCCCAAAAGTTAATCACCTGATAAAGTCGATAGGCTCCTTCCCAAATATTATATGGGGCAATTCCATGTGTCAGATCAAACATTTTGATTTCGGAATTGACACCATAAGCGACACCTTTCATTGCTGCTACGGCACCATCCTGTATTCCGAAATCAGTCATTAATACCAAAGCAGATGTCCGTTGTCTTTGTGGAGTATGATGATCAGCCGTTGCTGTATTATTAAAAAAAAATAAAATGAAAGACAGAAAAAACTTTAGCAAAATATATTTGCTATATTTCATATGGTTTTCCTTTATTATCCATTGAGCATGTTTTTGACAACGGTATGTTATATGATAATACAGACTATGAATGCAATTAATTTTTGATTATGCCCGCACTGAATATAATAGAATATGGATTAAGCGCCGAATAATATTATAAGGCTGCTGCCTTTCTTCATTTTAGCTTCAATGATATTAATACAACACATCGTTATTGATAATGTTTTAGCCATCCCAGTAAGTTTGCGATATGTGCTGCAGCATTAATGATCCCAAAAAGGATAATAAACGCTATGGTAAAATTTCCCCCTGGAACCTGATAACCAGCCTGTGCGAAACGACACCGACTGGCTCTTGCCATCAAAGCGGGCACAAGAACTGCCCAGATTGTACCCGCCAGGCCAGCGAAGCCAATAGCATAAAGAAAACCATCCGGTGATAATACTGCTCCCGTTGCTGGTGGTACAAATGTCACGAGTGCTGATTTGGCTCTGCCGGTAGCATTGTCATCAAAATGAAAGAAATCAGCAAGATAATCAAACAAGCCTAGAGAAACGCCAAGGAATGAACTGGCGAGTGCCATATAAGAAAAACTGTCCAGTAACTGATCGATGTCCCGATTATGGGACAGGGTTTCCATTTGATTGAGTAGACTGCCAATATTACCACCATCAGCAATAACCTGTTTGAATACATGACGGGGAATATTTCCCTGGATGACATATTGCCACAGGATATAAATGGCCAGAGCGGTTAAGGTACCGGCCAACAAACTCCGTACAACAAGGCGGCTGTCCTTATTGTAATATTTGACCAGTCCCGGGATGTTACCATGATAACCAAATGAAGTTACAAGCCAGGGTAGCGAAGCCAATGCGTAGGGTAAGTAACTGGCTTGACCATCGATACGGTTAAACAAAATGTCAGGTTTTACACGAATAAACATGCCTCCTACGGACATAATAAATGTGATAACCATGGCACCGATTAAAATGGTACTTAAACGGTCTACTGCCCGTGT
>CAZBYB010000047.1:0-2620 GCA_964496225.1 uncultured Yersinia sp.
CTGCCAACACCAGTGCCAGTTGCCCTAACTTATTGCGAGCACTGTCCAATCCTTCGTGACGAAACTGTAACAATCCCCCCAGAGTGCCCTGTATAAAATCTTCATTGACTTCAACGGGAGCAGTCACTCCTCCATCATAGGCCATCGTTAAACGTCCGGGATCGCTACTGGAAGCAATGGTGGCCACTTTATAAGCAATGTCTCCCTGTACCAGCGACAGACCACCGGCAAAAGCAACCGTCCAGTTATCGCCATCTTGTTGATAGATTTCCACGCCAATCATTTTATTCAGTTCGCTACACAAATGATCCCGTTTATCCAGCAAATCATTGGGTTGGGCACCCGTGCTGCCACGCAACTGAATAATCTGCTTGTTAAGTTCCGCCACTTCGGCAGCATAATTATTAATCTTTATTACCGCATCGCTCATACTCTGGGCGACGCCCTTTTCCAGTTGTTGCATGAACTGACCGGCACTATCAAATCGCGATACCAAAGCTTGTGCTTTGCCCAGTAACGCCTCGCGTGCAGCCGAATCGCGGGGATTGCTGACCACATTTTCAAAACCACTGAAAAATGCCTGTATACTCACTGCGATGTTACCCGTTTTATTCGACAGCAACTGATCAATTTGTGACATCTGTTGATAGAACGCCGTAATTTCACTGTTTTGAGTCTCTGCTGTGCGTAATTGCTCAGTTATAAATTGGCTGTATGCACGATTAACCCCAGTAGTAAGCACCCCGTTACCAATAAAACCGGCTACCGTTATGGTACTGATACTTTCAGTCAATATGACTTTCTGACGGTGATACCCTGGAATGTTATAATTGGCTATATTGTTACCCGTTGTATCTATAGAACTTTGTGACGCACGTAAGCCACTCAGTGCCGTATTCATTAAGCTGTTAATAGACATGAATTCATCCTTATTTATGATAACAACAGGTAATCTGTAATCGTAGGTGTTGCAGCTGACAAAAGGGCACAAATCCCGGATGCAGGCATACGTTCAACGCCTAACTAATTATCGACAATAAAAATATAAACTTGATATTTAATATAAAAATTAAATTATTAATATTGGGCTGTCAAAACAGGGTTTTAAGATCATGGGTGTAGGCTTTTACTGCCTGTGTCCCCATATTTTTTATTTGATTAATCAAGTTGATCAATTTTTGTGCATAGTGGGGATCAGTGGCATAACCGGCTTGCTGCAGGGCATAAGCCGCCTGTTCCGGGCTGGAGGCAGCCCTCACCCTGGCATAACGTGGATTTTGCGTCAGTAATTTAACATAATCGTTAATCGCCTCAACATAGGAGCCATAGACCCTGAAGCTGGCTTTGACCTTACGTGCCACACCCTGTTCATATTCGGTAGTTATCACTTCACTGACCGGACCATCCCAATTGCTACCTGCTTTAATGCCAAACAGATTATAACTGGTTCTGCCCTCAGCCGTTGGGATCTCACGCTGCCCCCAGCCAGATTCCAGCGCGGCTTGCGCCATGATAAGTTGACGGGGAATACCACTTTGTAAACTGGCAAAAAGCGTGGGAATCGATAAACGCGCCATAAAACCACTGTCACCCGGGCCTGCGCCATGATTAACAGGCACAAATTTCGGCAGCGCCTGATTGACCATCTGCTCAAGTTTTTCAAGCTGATACGTTTGCAAAAAGGTATTATCCAGCTTCATAGGCACCTGATCGGCCTGTTCATCCGGGACATCATGAGTGACCGCAAGCTGTTTAACCATCATGTCGGCTAAACCGAGTCCTTTTTCCGATAACTGTTGTGCCATCTGTTGATCGTACAGTGACGTGTACAATTCATTGGCATTGGTGTTAAACAGACTTTCCTTTGGTAACGCAGCACGCATGCTCTTTAACATCATCTGAACAAATACGCCCTCAACCTGGCGGGCTACCTGTTTAAGATTCCCCGCCGCATCCATGGCCACATCCCGCTTAAGTGCATTTAAAGCCTGAGCGTCCCAAGCAGCTCCCGATAGCAACGTTAAATCTTTCATTAGATTATTTCCAGTTTGGCCCGCAGGCAGTCTGCGCTCTGCATGGTTTGCAGGATCGACATCAGATCGATGGGTGTTGCTCCCAATGCATTCAGTGCCCGCACAACATCACTGAGATTAGGGCTGGCATCCAGGCGTTGCAATGTCCCGCCATCCTGGCGTACCGCAACAGCAGTATTGGACGTCACCATGGTCTGACCACCACCAAAGGGGGTATCCGGTTGACTTACCGTATTTTGCCTGTTAACTGTCACAGAAAGACTGCCCTGCGCTACTGCACAGGATTCCAGCATCACAGTGCGATTCATTACTACAGAGCCGGTACGGGAATTAACAATCACTTTGGCATCACCGGGATCCACATCGACGGCAATATTCTGAATCTCCGCCAGAGCACTGACATGAGCGCTGTTACCTCTGGGCATAAAAATCTGTACCGTACGCCCATCAAGGGGCGTTGCCGTCCCCAATCCACCCCGACGGTTAATCGCCGCACTGACATTGCGTGCCATGGTAAAATCTTTACTGTTCAATTGGAGAGTAATCATAGATTCCTTACCAAAGGCACTGGGCAATTCTCGCTCAAT
>CAZBYB010000047.1:2630-16982 GCA_964496225.1 uncultured Yersinia sp.
TGCGTCCTCCCGCCAACTGGTTAACCTGAACGTTATTTCCCCCTGCAGAGGCACCTGCTCCCCCCACCAGCACATTACCCTGCGCCAAGGCGTACACCTGATTATCCACCCCTTTGAGTGGGGTCATTAACAGGGTACCACCCCTCAGGCTTTTGGCATTGCCCATGGAAGACACCACCACATCAATGGCCTGCCCTGTACGGGAAAATGCAGGCATACTGGCCGTGACCATCACGGCCGCCACGTTTTTCAATTGCATGTTGGTACCCGCAGGGACAGTAACACCCAATTGAGACAACATATTAACCAGTGCCTGCGTGGTAAAGGGAGTCTGCATGGTCTGATCGCCCGAACCATCCAGGCCAACCACCAAACCATAACCTATCAGGGCGTTATCGCGTACCCCCGAAACACTGGCCAGATCACGAATACGTACGCGTTCAGCCAAGGCTGCTGTTCCAGTCAGGATGAGCAGTGAGCTCAATAACATCACTATTAACTGTTTATACATCACAGGCCTCTTAGTACGGCGAGAGATTAATGAAAAGTCGCTGTAGCCAGCCCATGTTTTGCGCCTCATTGATATAGCCTTTACCCACATATTCAATGCGTGCATCCGACACTGCTGTGGAAAGTACTGTATTCGTACCATCAATGGTGCGTGGATTAACCACCCCAGAAAATCGAATAAATTCCGCTCCCTGATTAATGGCAATCTGTTTTTCACCAACAACATGCAGATTACCGTTCGCTAATACCTGATCGACGGTCACCGCAATGGTTCCGGTAAAAGTATTGCTGGCCTGAGCTCCACCTTTACCATTAAAACTGTTGTCGCCCGCAATCTCCGCATCCGCTCTTTTATTACCGAACAAACCGTCCAGATAACGTGGGACTGTTGCCAGACCGAATTTACTTTCAGCAGTCCTGGTGGCATTAGCAGACGAATTTTTACTGGCACTGACATTTTCCTTCAACAGGATGGTCAGGGTATCACCCACATTGCGGGGGCGGGGATCTTCAAATAATGGCTGGTAACCGTAGTTCATTGGCAAAACAGTCTGAAAGATTGAACCATTAGGCTCAGGTGCAGCCGCTGCAGATGCAGGCGTGGCTGATGTGGCACCATCAACCAGTGGTTTATGTGGGATATACGCACAACCATTAAGCACCAGTATCATCAATGCCGGCACGGTCCATGCCAATCCAACTGCTTTTCTCAGCAGTTCATCTGTTTTTCTGAACGCTAAAGTATCCATCTATGATTTTTTTACCTTAACCTGGTTAGGGCGCAGCATCTTGTCTCATGCCAGTCGATTCATATTAATAAGCTTAACCATATGCTGACGCACTCCATCATATGAGTTATAAATGCGTGAGCTTTCTTAGCATCTCATCAGATGTGGAAATCGCTTTACTGTTCATTTCATAGGCCCGCTGTGTCTGGATCATAGTGACTAATTCTGACGCCACACCAACATTAGACGTCTCCACGTACCCTTGATACAACAAACCCGCACCGTTTAAGCCTGGTGTACTTTCAGTAGGGGCACCTGAGCTGGTCGTTTCCGCATACAAATTTTCACCGATACTGGAAAGCCCGGTATCACTAATAAAAGTAGTGAGTGTCAATTGTCCAATTTGCTGAGCAGCCACCTGACCTGGCAGAGTGACACTGACAATCCCATCGCGGCCGATGGTCAAGGTTAAGGCATTCTGCGGTATGGTGATTGACGGCTGAACCTGAAATCCACTGGCGGTCACTAACTGACCGTTCTGATCAACCTGAAAAGAACCATCCCGCGTATATGCATTGGTACCATCAGGCAATACCACCTGAAAAAAACCCTGACCGTTAATGGCCACATCCTTGGTGTTACTGGTTTGCGTTAAATTTCCCTGACTGTGGATACGTTCGGTGGCCACCGGGCGTACGCCGGTACCAATCTGCAGACCAGAAGGCAGGGTAGTCTGTTCAGAAGATTGCGCACCTGGCTGGCGCAGGGTCTGATAAAGCAAATCTTCAAAAACGGCCCGCTGGCGTTTAAAACCGGTAGTACTGACGTTAGCCAGATTATTGGATATCACATCCATACTGGTTTGCTGGGCATCAAGGCCCGTTTTGGCAATCCATAATGATCGAATCATTGGGTTATTCCTCTTAAATGACGTGAGGTTAGCTCATTGCCAACAATTGATTGGCACGTTGCTCGTTTTCATCCACACTGTGGATAACTTTCATCTGCATCTCGAAACGACGTGCATTGGTAATCATGTCCACCATGGATGATGCCGGGTTGACATTACTGCCTTCCAGCATACCTGGCATCAGCTGCATGTCAGGGTCCGCCGGCAAGGTATTTCCCACACGCTGGCGCGCCTTGGCAGTTAAATGGAAAAACCCGTCATCACCCCGTACCAGGTTACCGCCAGTGTCCCTGACCATTTTCAGCCTGCCGGTCTGCGCAATGGTGTTGGGGGGATCGCTGGGATTTAAGGCCGAAATGGTGCCATCTGTAGCAAGAGTAACCTGTGCCTGGGGTGGCAATTCAACAGGGCCGGCATCGCTTAGCAGGGGATGCCCCTGTATCCGCATCTGCCCTGTGTTTGAAATCTGAATGCTGCCATTGCGGGTGTAGGCTTCGCTGCCATCGGGCAGACGAATAGCCAGAAAACCACCCTGCTTCAGGGCCACATCCAACGGGCGTTCCGTGTTATTAATGGGCCCCGGTGTAGCATCAAAACCAGGCGTTGAGGCTACCACTGCGGTACGGGTTGCCATACTGGGACCGACAACGGGCACGGCACGCAGTGCCGATAATTGGGCACGAAAACCACTGGTGGAAACGTTAGCCAAATTATTGGCATTAACCGCCTGCTGTTCCAGCGTCTGCCGCGCAGCACACATTGCAGTATAGATTGCATGATCCATGTTACTGTTACCCCACTACGCGTTTAACGCAGATTCACCAGTGTATTCAGGATACTGTCCTGGGTTTTGATGGACTGGGCGTTGGACTGATAGTTACGTTGCGCCACAATCATGTTGACCAGCTCGTTACCTAAATCGGTATTGGACGATTCCAGGGCACCGCTGGTCAGCCGACCAAAATTCCCGGAACCAGCCAGACCCAACAGGGCGTTACCGGAATCAGCCGTCTCCAGCCAGAGATTGTCCCCATCCGGCACCAGACCCTGGACGTTAGTAAAATTGGCCAACACGATTTGCCCCAGCAACTGCGTCTGCTGATTGGAGAAATTACCCTCTATGGTGCCATCCCTGTTCACGGCAAAACCGACAAAGTTACCGGCGGTATAGCCATTTTGAGTGACCACAGAGGTGGTTCCTATATCATTACCATTGTTTTGTTGCATGCTGCCCGTCAAATCAATGGCGATGCGCCCGGGTGCAGAACCTTTCAGTGCAGCGAGATCCACATTGAATACCGGAACTGATGTCAGTACCCCCTGATTATTAAAAGTCACACGAGCATTGACCGGAACGCCTGGAGGAGTAATGGACGCATCTACGGCATTAACCTCCCATGTATTGTCCGCCGTTTTCACAAAGTACATATTGAGATTATGAGGATTACCCAAGCTGTCAAAGGCAGTCATGCTACTGACATAGTTATAGGTCGCCGGGTTAGCGGGAGCGAAGGCCCCCCCCGTCGGCAGGGCAGCATTGGAATTTAAATTCACCACCATTTTACCCTGAGTACTGGCTTTAGCAGACATGCTGGTCTGTGGCACAGTGAGAGGCACAGGTGTGGCACCCTGTTGAATGGTGGGCGGGGTTCCTGCTGCCGGATAACCGGTCAGATTCATTCCCTGCATGTTAACAATGTTACCGTTTTTATCCCGGGTGAACTCGCCATTACGGGAATAATAGACTGTACCCGCACTGTTCTGCATGCGAAAGAAGCCGTTCTGGTTGATGGCGATATCCAGATTTTTGTTGGTTCTGGTGGGAGTACCGTCATTAAAATTTTGGGTTATTTTGGTGACTTGTGTCCCCATACCCGCTCCAGAGCCAGCAAACATATCGGCAAAAGAAACCGTAGCCGCTTTAAAGCCCACTGTTGCTGAGTTGGCAATATTATTACCTATCACATCCAGGTTAGTACTGGCTGCGTTCAAGCCACTGACACTCTGACTAAATCCCATAATATTCTCCGTCTAAACATGTTGGCGTAATTCGTATTGTCGTCATGCCGACCCTCATTTATAAAATCTGGCGCACATTATCCAGGGTAGTCACCCCTGACAGGCCTAAATCCAACTGTGATCCTTGCGGGCTACGGATGATGCCGTGCACCCGCGCAAATGCCAGTGTGGTCGCCAGTACATTTTCATCACCATTTTTAGCCGTCAGGGCCACATGCCAGGCACCATCCGGCGCAGAAGACCCGTCTTGCAGCAAACCGTCCCACGTAAAGCTGTGGACTCCTGCTTTCAAACTTCCCATATCAATCTGGCGCATAACAGCGCCACTCCTGTCCGTAATGGTGGCAGTCACAGCACTGGCTGTCCTTTCCAGCTCTACCCCAAAGGGAGTACTGGTGATTTTACCCTCTGAGGAACCCGTCAAAATGGTATTACCCGGGATCATCACGCCATGACCAATCAGGGTACTGGCATGTAACGACTGACTATTATCGATCTGACCTGCGATGGAACCCAAATTGGTATTCAGTTTTTCAATACCCTGTACGGTATTGATTTGAGCCAACTGACTGGTCAATTCGTTGTTTTGCAGTGGGTTGGTAGGATCCTGATTCTTCAATTGTGCTACCAGCAATTTTAGAAACGCATTCTGTAGATCCCCACCGCCACTACCCTGTACTTTTTGATCAGGAACAGGCCTGATAACAGCGCTATTAATACCGTCATTTAAAGAAGGGGCGATCGCCATCTGAAACTCCAGTTATTGGCCCAATGTTAGCGTTTTTAGCATCATGGACTTGGTGGTATTCAATACTTCAACGTTGGCCTGGTAACTGCGTGATGCTGAAATGGTATTGACCATTTCCCCCACTACATCAACATTTGGCATACGTACATAACCTTTTGCATCGGCCAGAGGGTGACCAGGTTGATACACCAAACGAAAGGGTGAAGGGTCATCGATGATGCGGCTTACCCGCACACCACCTGTACCTTTACCTGGAATGGGAACAGCCTGAAACAATACCTGTTTTGCACGATAGGGTTGGCCATCTGGCCCGGTAACACTATCGACATTCGCCATGTTACTGGCACTCACGTTAAGGCGTTGCGACTGGGCCGTTAACGCAGAACCTGCGATATCAAAAATAGTTAATAACGACATCTGTTCTACCTTTGTTGTTGTAATACGGATATCATCCCTTCAATACTGACATCATTCCTTTAATTTGACTGGTCATTAAGGTCAAATCGGTCTGATATTTCAGGCTGTTATCAGCAAAATGAGTACGTTCACGATCCATATCCACAGTGTTACCATCTATCGCTGGCTGATCGGGAACACGATACAGGAGATTCACGTCCTGCAAGGGTAATGGTGAGGCCTGGCCCGGGATATGCCGGGCTGACGTCAGACGCAGCGTAAGCCCTGCAGGATTCGTGGGCCTTCCCTGCTCAAGGACCTTTTTCAACTGACTGGAAAAATCGATATCTCTGGCCTGAAAACCGGGTGTGTCTACGTTAGCAATATTGGCAGACAAGATTTCCTGCCGCTGTGCCCGCAGATTCAACGCTTCACGATAAAATTTTAATGAGGCGTCCAGTTTATCCAACATACTGTGCTCCACTTCAGGTCGGAATTTTGAGTTGATAGCATAAACCGCTCACCCGCAAGCTCATCGTCAGAATAAGCATACAATGTGTCGCTATTTGCTCCCTTAATCTGGACTCATTTGCGCGTAGAGTATGTTAAAAATCGATCCACACTTTAGCCATTCCAATACCCAAGTGGGACATAAAACTATGAGAGCAGCTTGTGGTACCACACTGGTGCTGCTGATGTTATGCAGCAGCAATGTACTGGCCTCTGATCTGATAGCCCAAATCCGGCAATTTTTTCAACAACAGTATGCCCGCTACCCGGACTGGCAAATTCACGTGCAGGTAAAAAGCCCCCCTGACCAATGGCCGGCCTGCGAAACGCCTGAAATAACTCAACCGGTCAATAGCAAACCATGGGGTAATATCAGCCTGTCTGTACGGTGCGGATCAAAAAGAAAATTTATTCAGGCCAGAGTGCAAGTACACGGACACTACATCACCGCAAAGCGTCATTTTGTTGCCGGGGATAAAATCACACCGGCAGATATCCTGATGCAAAAGGGAGAGTTAACCACCCTGCCGCCCGGCACACTGGTGGAACCCGAACAGGTCAGCAGTGCAGTCATTCTGCGGAATATCACTGCAGGACAGCCGTTAACGCGTACCATGTTACGTCCTGCATGGGTAATACATGCGGGGCAGGCTGTCCAGATATTGGCCATGGGGGCAGGTTTTAACATCAGCAGCGCAGGTAAAGCCATGAATAACGCGGCGGCTAATGATACAGTGCGTGTCCGTATGACCTCGGGCCAAATCATCAATGGTATCGCAGGGGAAGATGGGATTATACGCATTATGTTGTAATCGGCTGTTCAATCATTCATTTAGCCGCTGATTTAATGCTGGATTCTGCTCAAAATATTCTTTGTTTTTCAAATAAAAAACAGGGGCTGCCATAAACACCTCCCCTTAGCACGTTGGGATCCGGTATTTCAATTACGGGACCTGTGCCCATTTTTGATTCCCAGTTACCCTGTATATTTTGGCGAATGGAGTGCGTGGGATATATTATCTGCGGGTTACTAAACTGCATAACAGTGGCCAGAGTGCTTTTAAGATCTTCACTGATGGCTGCGCATCGCGCCAGAAGATTTCTGGCTTCTGAAGGAGTGATGCCAAAAACCACCACTTTTTCTTTTCTTACCTCACGTTTAAAAGGCTGATGATGTGCGTCAATCTCAACATAGTGATATCCTTTTTGTTCATACCATGAGGCAATAGCATCAATAACCTGTTGTTTATCCATGTTTGTTTTTAATAAATCAGCAGGGCCATCATAACCGTCATCCAGTTTAACTGCATGGCAGTGACAGTTAAGATTTGCATTTTTTGTGCCAGTTTCTTTAAAATTCTTCCCCAATTCCGGAAGCTCATCATGATACTGTTTTAGATAATCATCAAATTGGTGATGCACCATGGTGATCATTTCATGTCCCTTGATATCTGGCTCATGGACTTCTTCTAATTGATTTTCCCTATTGTTTCTATCGGGTATTTCCTTTGCGGATGTTGGCAGTGCCAGTATCTCGGGCTTCACATACGTAGAGATCCAGTGATCTGTATTGATAGATATGAAAGAAAATTCGTGTATGTTTATAATTTTTTTGAAAAGTTCAAAGTTTTTTATTAAAAAATCCATGTCTGACTTTTGGACTTTACGAACAGGAATAAGGTGATATTTTTCTGCCAATACCTTGTCGTTCAATACCATGGGAAGTTGAGTAAACGCATCCGGTTTTTTACTGGATTGAAAAATAATAACAATATTTTTGAACACATTAATATTGTTCACCCATTGATTATCAGGTGTGGCTTTACAAGAAACTGGATATGTTGTTGCATAGCCATGATAGCAGGATACAACTGGAGATTTAAACATGATAGATAACACACGCGGGTTCCCCGCAGTAGAGTTGCGCAAGCGGTTTATTCTACCATCCCGCCAATGATTTCAGTCAATCGATTAAAAATTTCTATGAACAGATACTGGCAGAAAGGTGCCAGGATAGAGATTGATGCGCTGATGACCAGGATGCCCACCGTCAAGGTGAGTGGAAATCCAATGACAAAGACTGAAAACTGAGGCGTCATGCGATTTAGCATGCCCAGTATCACGTTAAGAATTAATACAATGGTGATCAAGGGTAATGCCAGTGTCACCCCATTGATAAATATCAGACTCCCACTGTTTGCCAGCATTAAAAAGCCATCAGCATTCAGTGGTAATACATGAATCGGCAGAACACGGAAACTGTCCGCAAGTAGCGATATTAACCACAGATGACAATCAAAGGCTAAAAAAAGCAGTATGGCAAATACGTTGAAGATACGCCCCAATACTGGGGTATTTAGGCCACTGGCAGGATCAAAAAAAGTGGCAAAGGAGAGCCCCATCTTCAATCCAATCACTTCACCAGCAAGATGCACAGTAGCAAAAGCCAGTTGCATCGTCAGACCAATAGCCGTACCAATTAAAATTTGCTGAATGCTCAACCATAAACCTGCGATAGAAAATAAAGGGACACTGACGTCAGGTAAGGAAGGGTACAGCAAAAACGTGATCATCAAACCAAGCCCGATTTTAACCTTGCTGTTGATCTGCTTTTCCTTGAAAAGCGGTGCAGTACCCAGTAAGGCTAATACTCGAATGAACGGCCAGAAGAACTGGCTAATCAGTAAGCTTAACTGATTGCTGTCAAAAGTCAGCATAGGCTAGCTAACAAAAGTGGGTAAATTGCTGAACAGCATGCGCATGTAATCTACCATGATGGTAAGCATCCATGGGCCAGCAATGATCACCGTTGTTGCTACCGCCAAAATTTTGGGGATAAACGACAGGGTCATCTCGTTTATTTGCGTGGCTGCTTGTAACAGGCTAATCACCAAACCACAAATCAAGGCGGTCAATAATAAAGGGGCTGACAGTACCAGGGCAATTTTCATCGCTTCGGTACCAAGCGTCATTACGGATTCTGGCGTCATGAAGGTAATTCCCTGTAGGAGTCTGGTTGTTCGTTCAACTGTAAAAACTTTGTGACAGGGAGCCAAGTATCAACTGCCAGCCATCCACCAACACAAACAGCATGAGTTTGAAAGGCAATGAAATGGTGACAGGAGGTACCATCATCATCCCGAGCGCCATCAAAACACTGCCAACCACAAGATCGATAATCAAAAATGGGATTAAGACCGTAAAACCGATTTGAAATGCACTCTTGAGTTCACTGGTCACATAAGCAGGTAACAGGATACGCATGGGCACGGCTTCCGGTCCGGAGATCGACGACAGATTTGCCAAACGTGCATATAAGGCCAGATCGGCTTCTCGGGTTTGATGCAGCATAAATTCACGGAGCGGCTGTATGCCTTTATCGATAGCAATTTCGGTGCTGATTTTATCCTGACTCAGTGGCAAATAAGCGTCCTGATAAATCTTATCAAAAACCGGTGACATAATAAAAAAGGTCAGAAACAATGCCAGTCCCATTATGACCTGATTGGGCGGGGAAGAGGGGGTACCAAGAGCATTGCGCAACAGACCGAGAACAATAATAATACGCGTAAAACTGGTCATCATCAGTAAAGCGGCGGGTAAGAAGCTTAAACTGGTTAACAGAACTAATGTCTGTACCGGTAATGACCAACTTTGACCACCACCTGGCAACGGTTGGCTGACGATGCCAGGTAACTGTGCCGACGCTACCGGGGAAATCAGTATAACCATTGCGGCCAACAAAGAGTACATCATGTGCTGTCCCACGCTGGAATCCTGCTGTCTGGCAAAAATTAACTGATACACAGAGATCATGCGGATTTTTCCGGATTTTTTATTATTTTTTGTAGTAACTGATTAAAATCAATGGATTTTGTCATCTGAGTTATCTTGCCATTGGGATCAGCCTGTACCGGCAAGACATGCAACAGGGTCACCTGATGTGCGGTAACACCCAACACCAGCCAGGTATCTGCAACTTCAACAATCAGCACCCGTTCCCGGTGCCCAAGCTGGCAATTGCCAACGACATGAAGCAACTTGCTATTTTTCATACCCCCTGTAAAACCCAGTTTACGCATCAGCCAGGCTGCACAGAGTATAAACAGTACTACCAGAGCCAATACAGTACCCACCTGAGTCAACACGGAACCCGGTGGGGTAAGGGTAATAGAGGGAATAACCTGGTGGGTTTCGTCCTGAGTAATGGCGGTATTACTGCTGGCAACCAGAGTTGCTGGCGTGTGTATGGATGTCATTATCGGCTCAGACGGCGTATACGTTCAGAAGGCGTAATGATCTCAGTAATACGTATGGCATATTTATCACCAATCACCACCACTTCACCTCGAGCAATCAAGTAGTCATTGACCAGAATATCGAGAGGTTCGCCCGCCAAGCCATCCAGAGTAACTGCAGAACCTTGTGACAGGCCTAACAAGTCCTTAATCGTCATTTTTGTACGACCGAACTCAACAGACAGTTTCACCGGGATATCTGAAATCAGATTAATGTCCTGCAAACTATTGGGCCCCTTCTGAGATTCCAGTACCTTAAACACACCTTCTGTGGTGGCCGCCGTGTTTTGTCCATCAAGCGTATCAGCTGATGAGTCCTCAGGTTGTCCTTTTTTTACGCTTGGTTTTTTCTTGCTGTCATCAGACGGTTGACTCGGTTTGTTCATTCGGGCGATTCCTCACTACGATCATTTAAAATGGGGTTAATCAACTGTTCAATACGCAAGGCATATTGCCCGTTTAATGTTCCATATTGGGCGGTTAGTACGGGCACGTTATTTACATGACCCACCAGACGTTGAGGCCTTTCTATCGATAACATATCATCAGGTTTTAATTTTAGAATTTGAGACAGCAGCAATGGAATATCCACAAAATGTGCCACCAGTTCTAATTCAGAATTCTGCAATTGTTTACTCAACATTCTACGCCAGTGATGATTTTCTGCTTCAATACCTGATACTTGCGGGTTGGTCAGTAGTTCGCGTAAAGGATCCATCATGGAAAACGGAATACAGATACTACATTCCCCAATCAAGGTACCAATTTCAATTTTAAATGCAGTGCTAATGACCGGATCATTGGGTGAGGCGGTAATATGAGTAAATTTTGACCGTATTTCGGATCGAACATGATTCACAGCATCGAGCCGGTACACAGTACTCCATGCGTATTGATAAGCCTCCATGGCAATTGTTAACATACGGTGGATGACACGCTGTTCAGTAGAGGTAAACTCCCGCCCTTCGACTTTTGCCGGGAAGCGTCCATCGCCCCCAAACAGTTTATCAACCGCAGTAAATACCATACCCGGCTCGAAGACAAACAGGGCATGACCTCGTAACGGCTTCAATTGTACAAGATTAAGGTTAGTGAGTACCGGAAGGCTTTTGGCAAATTCATGGTATGGGTGAATCTTCAGCTCTCCTGCAGTAATATCCGCAGAGAGCTGTAAAGAATTTAACAACCCCATACGGAACTGACGTGAGAAGCGCTCATTGATAAATTCCAGTGCATACAGACGCTCACGGACCATGCGCTTTTGTATGGACGGGTCATATGGCTTGACACTGCCGCCGCCCTTTGTGGCCGCTGTTGATTTAGGGTTACCAGCAGTACCTTTACCCTGATTTGTTGCTGCTGAAAGGATATCGTCGGCCATAATCATTATCGCAATATAAATGCGGTAAACAGCACATCGCTGATTACCGGGTTGGAATGACCCTGAAAATAAGGTTTACCAAGCTCAGTTTTAATTTGATTTGCCAGCTGCTGTTTGCCTTCTTCGGTAGACAGCGGTCCTATTTCCTGGCGGGAAAAAAGACGCAACAGCCGACTGCGTACTTCGGGCAGATTATTACTGAGCTCGGCGTGAGTGATTTGATCAGGCAGACGTAACGTCAGACCGATATAAAGTACCCGCTCGGGATCATTTTCCGGGTTAACCAGATTGACGGTAAACGTATCAAGCGGCATGTACACAGGCACCACTAATTCAGGGACGGGCTTTCCGGTACCAATAACATTCGCTCCACCTTTTAAAAGCTTGTAAAGTGCCCAGCCACCATAGCCACCCAGAACAAGGATGAGCAAGAGAATGATCCAGAGCAACGTTTGGCTTTTTTTGATTGCATCGATATTTTCAGACATAGATAAGATAAATCCCTATTACAGTGCTGTTATCAATTTATAGTACAGAGAGATCATCGGTTGCGGTCACATATAAAGCAAAAACCACCACTGATACTTCCTCTGCGCTCAATCGGTACTGGAAATCATTATCCCGTTTATCTATCCAGCCAATAGGAAGAATAACTAAAGGAAAATACACCAGCTCGATCGTTTGTGACAATTTTAAGCAAAAATATCAATAGCATTTCTGCCGGCAGCCAGAGATTCCAATGCTGCTGGCGTGGTTAAAGATAACCGTTCTCCTTGATGAGCAATGATTTCTGCTGGATGCTGACTGCTGCCGGAGTCCTGCCGTGCCTGTTGCCACGGTGAAGTCGTTTCGCTACCTACCGTACTTTGCCCTAACTGAATACCACTTTCGGCCAGAGCATGACGTAAACCGGGCATGGCCGCTTCCATAGCGGCCCTTACCTGAGTGTGCATTGACGCAAAATGTAACTGCGCCAAGTTATCTTCCATGCTTAAGCGGACATGCAATATGCCAAGTTCCGGTGGATGCAGGAATAACTGAGCATTTTGCTGACCATTGCGGCTAAACATAACCACCTGTTGCCCCAAAGTTTGTTGCCATTCCTTGCTGCCTAATTGTGCATTCAGTTGTGCGGTGGTTGATGCCGTATTCAGGGCACCCGATTCGGCGGTCGGTGCACTGACCAACAGTGGAACAACATTGTTCGGCTGCAAGGGCATTTTCTCCTGACTTGCATTGCCTGAGACCTGTTGGCCAGTATTATCAGATAACAGTTGAGATAAATGAGCCAGTTCTGAAGTGGTATCAACAGGTAACGGGTTACCACTTTTGGTATGCAACCAGACGGGTTGAAGCTCAACAGCAGCAGATTTATGCTCCTGTATTTGTTCCAGAGCAAACTGTGGATTAGGGTGGATCTTAGTCACTGCACCCTGTTCAGTATTCAGATTCAGTGCGGTTTTGCCCTGTTGTTGTTCCAGTGCCGCAAGCGGTGTCTGATAAGGCAACATATCCAGTAATGCATCAAATGTCCGCAAGTTATCAGAGGCAGGTGTATCATTGGTCATCAGCGTTTTTACAGCATCAGCGGCAAAGTGTTCCTCGTTGAAAACGGGAAGTAAAGATGATGTTTCGTTACCCCTTGAATCACGGATATCAACAGGGGTATCAACCATCATCAGTGCATCGACCAAAAGCGTGTTAGTGACCATATCCTGTTCAGGAAGCAATGATTGTGCCTCCTGAGATAATTTATTGCTCAACAGGGTGATAAAAGTATCCGGTTGATCAGCGTTAGCAAATGATGAGCCAGAAGCAGTGACAGGGGTATTGCTATTTTCTGAGGCCACAATAGCGGGGGAAACACTAAGATTCATTTGATTAAACTCCTGTGTGAATGACGTTGAGCAAACTCATCCGTTATCCGTTGGTTTAAACAGTTTTCATACCGTAGTTGGATATTTTCGGCGCGTTCCTGTAAGGCTTCATATGCACTAAGACGCTGTTGTTGTTTTTGCCAGTGCGTAATGCCTTGTTCCATCTTTTGTGTACATTGCATAAGCTGTTGTTTGTGTCCGTCAATGGCCTGTTCCAGCGTTTGAATAAACCGCTGGTAGTTTTGCCAGCTTGCAGCTGTCATACCATTGCTGAGAGTATTATTTAATTTTATATGATACTCGTCCTGATAGTTAAGCAAGACGGCTAACTGTTGTTGAGCCTGCTGTTGTGATCGCTGTGCTTTTCCCAGTTGTTTATTGGCCTGCATAACGGCTTTCTGAGCCAGATTATTTAACATAAGGAGATGTGATTGATTTTTCATTTATTGTCCCAATCATTACCAATAACCAATTCTATAATCTGACCTGTCGTAATTATGCTGAAAACAGATCCTGCAAATGCTGACAAGAATGAGTATAGTCGCTACGCTCAAACATGTTCTGTTGCAAAAACGCCTCCATTTTAGAATGCAACGTTATCGCCCGATCCAAGACGGGATCGCTGCCAGCAACATAAGCGCCTACACTAATTAAGTCCTTATTACGTTGATATCGGGATAACAGCTGCTTGAATTGACTTACTGTGCGATAGTGTGCTTCATCGACCAAAGCCGTCATGGCTCTGCTAACAGAAGCTTCAATATCAATGGCGGGATAATGTCCTGCTTCCGCAAGCTGGCGTGACAGTACGACATGACCATCCAGGATCGCGCGTGCTGCATCAGCAATGGGATCATTGTGATCATCGGTCTCAGTCAGTACGGTATAGAATGCAGTAATGGATCCTCCGTTAATACCATTTCCCGCTCTCTCAACCAGAGCAGGAAGCCTGGCAAAAACTGAAGGCGGGTAGCC
>CAZBYB010000048.1:0-13701 GCA_964496225.1 uncultured Yersinia sp.
CAGCAATCACATCATGCATAAGACTGGCTGCTAAATCGGGTTGCCCGGTATGGCATGCGTGAATAAATCCGGCCAAGTCACGGCCGTGGCTAATGCAATCCTGTAAAGAATACAGCTTTGGCAGAATAGCACGTGCCTGGGCCGTCGAAACGCTAATCCCTGGATAAGCAATGACCCATAACCAATCCTCAAAACCAGGCACTTTGTGGCTAATAATACCTTTTTGCTCCAGAATTAACTGCATGCCACCCAGATAACAGGGGGCAACATTATCATAATGGATGCTGCCAGCAATCCGCCCTTCCAGCGCGCCCATTAACCCCAATAGCTTCATAGGATCCAACGGCTGATTGCAGAATTCATTCATGGCGATTAAACCGGCAACAATTGAACAGGCACTTGATCCAAGGCCAGATCCCACAGGCATATTTTTTTCCAGCCGCACGGCAATGGGGATTTCCTGACCAATTTCCTGACAGAAACGTTGCCAGCACTGATATAAAATGTTCTGTTGATATGCTGCGGGTAACTGGTGACTAAAGTAGCCTTCAACTTCCAGACTGAAGGTTTTTGCCGCTGTGACGCAGACATTGTCCCCCAGTAACCGGCCATCAATTGGCGCAATGGCCGCGCCCAGTACATCAAAACCCACACTCAGGTTGGCAATGGATGCCGGTGCGTGTACCTTGATCATAGGATAGGCCTCCATGATACTGTGCGTAACAGGTCGGCAAACACCCCGGCAGCTGTCACATCATTGCCGGCACCATAGCCACGTAACACCAGTGGCAAAGGCTGATAATAGCGGCTATAAAACGCTAACACATTTTCACCATTTTTTACCTCATACAGGGGATCATGGCTGGCAACAGCCTGTATGCTGACCCGACAACGCCCCGCTTCAATGACACCGACATAGCGTAATACTTTTCCCTGCCGTTTGGCATCAGCCACCCGCCGGGAAAATTCGCTATCCAGGGAAGGCAGGCGGTCAAGAAAGTGTGCCACATCACCACCCGTATCAAATAACGGCGGCAATACCGATTCTACTATAATATCTGACAGCTCCAGGAGATAACCTGCTTCCCGTGCCAGAATCAGCAGCTTACGCGCAACATCCCTGCCTGAGAGGTCATCACGGGGATCCGGTTCAGTATAACCCTGCGCTTTTGCCAGCAGTATCGCTTCAGATAGCAACATCCCTTCATCAAGTTTACCAAAAATAAAAGAAAGCGATCCTGAAAGGACACCAGAAAAACGCAACAATTCATCCCCGGCATGCAACAAATTTTGCAGATTTTCGATAACAGGCAAACCCGCGCCTACATTGGTGTCATACAAAAACTTACGCTGTGATTTGGTGGCGGCAATGCGTAATTGGTGGTAGTAGTGCATGGTACACGTGTTCGCTTTTTTATTGGGCGTTACTATATGGAAACCGGCGGCCAGAAAATCCACATACTGATCAGCAACGGCCTGACTGGATGTACAATCCACAATGACCGGATTGAGCAAGTGATAGGCTTGCACCAAATGAATCAGGTGGTTCAATGCAAAAGGCTTTTGGGCTAGAGCCAGTTCTTCTTGCCAGTTTTCCAGTACTATTCCGTACACATTCGTTAATAACACCTGCGAGTTGGCGATACCACACACCCGGAGATCGATGTTTTTGTGCTTCAGCCAGCGCTGTTGACGATAAATTTGTTCAATCAATGCACAACCCACACCACCGACGCCAATCAGAAAAATTTCAATAACCTGTTCCGTGTTAAACAGCATTTGGTGGCATACCCGCACACCGGTGGCAGCGTAATCTTTATTGACTACTGCAGAAATGGATCGTTCTGAAGCACCCTGAGCGATAGCAACAATATTAATATTCGCCTGGGCCAGTGCCGCGAAGAAGCGCGCAGAGATACCACGTAACTTACGCATCCCTTCACCAACCACAGAGATGATCGCAAGCGATTTCATGATATCTATTTGATCCAGCGCCCCTTCTTTTAATTCCAGATAAAATTCCTCTTCCAGTGCCGCATTGACGTGCAGCAAATCGGGTTGTGGTAAACATAAACTGATACTGTATTCAGAAGACGATTGCGAGATCAGTATCACTGAACTGCCACTTTTTGATATTGCAGCAAATATCCGTGCAGCCATGCCGATCATCCCTTTCATGCCCGGACCAGAAACGGTGATCATCGCCATGTCATTTAAAAAAGTAATCCCTTTGATGGGATGATTTTTATCATCCGCGTCAGCGCCAATCAATGTTCCAGGCGCCTGAGGATTAGCCGTATTCTTAATCAGGCAGGGTATCTGGAATTGAGCGATAGGCGTCATCGTACGCGGATGAAGAATTTTAGCACCAAAATAAGAAAGCTCCATGGCTTCTTGCCAGGACAGCGATGTTAATAATCGGGCATCAGGTACAATACGCGGATCACAGGTATAAATACCGTCTACATCAGTCCAGATTTCACAACAATCAGCCCGCAAACATGCGGCCAGTACAGCGGCAGAATAGTCTGAGCCATTACGTCCCAACAGGACCAGTTCACCCTGCCTGTTGCCTGCAGTAAAGCCCCCCATGAGTATGATAGTCTCTATTGGGATAGCGAGTGCGTTAATACGTGACAGGGATTGTGCAATATCTACCGTGGATTCAAGATAATGTCCCTGAGCGACCAGGGTTTTGACCGGATCGATGACCGTCACCTGATAACCCCGTGCCCGGAAAACGGCCTCCATGATCAGAATTGACAATTTTTCACCGCGGCAAATGACAGAAGCATGAATACTGTCAGGACACAGACCCAGCAAAGAAATGCCCTGCATGATTTGTTCAAGTTGGGCAAATTCGTGCTCGAGCAGATTTTTCAGTTCTGCTAAAGCGAAATTAGACTGTACATCTGCTATTTCCTGTAACAGCTCAGAAAAAATACGTTTTGCATCAAATATATTGGATTTAATATTCTGGCCGGCTATCGTTTTCTTAATTATTGTAACCAAGTGATCAGTAATTTTAGCAGGCGCAGATAGCACTGTGGCGATGGGTCCCAGTGAGAAATAATTTTCTATAATATCAGCAACGCACAAAAATCGTTGTGCATTTTCGACAGAGGTTCCCCCAAATTTCAGCACGCGCATTTTTATTGTTGTGCTCCCTAATAATTTTTGTTGTATATCTGAAAGACAGTTGCCGATCTACTGCGTATTGACTACCGGTACCATCCATTTTTTTTGCCTGATTTTTTTAAAGAAAATGCCTTATTTTGCCGTAGGTTGCAAGACACATGACCGATTATTGCAAATAAAAAAAGCCAGCACTGGCTGCAGTGCTAGCTTTTTTCTTCATTGCGGCTTTATACATCCGATAAATTTTCTAATTTTTATCAAATGCCATAGAGTTAATATGGATTATTACCTGATGATTTCAGCTTTCACTGTCATTATTCGCTATATTTAAAATTTAAATATCATTTTAATATGATATCTTGTGATAGATTAACTATGGAAATTAAATATATACAGTAATAATTATTTTTTTACCCTTTTTATGAAAAAATATTACCTGATAACTTTATATTTCTTTTTAAGAAAAGAATAGGATTTTCAATCTTGCAGTTAACTCAATAAATTATAAATAAAAATTTACATTTTATATTACTAATTAAACTTTAATCTTAATTATACTGAATAGATAAAAAAGTTAATCACTCGCAGCCTAACCTGATATTTATCTAAGTATTTTTCACCAAAGTGTTAACGTGCTACAATCTACTTTGATTATATGACAACAAACCTGCTTGTTGTATTATCAAGGTGATCAATGCAGCATTCGGTGTTGTATTTTTGTTAGTCGCTTTCGTTACCTTGTAGATCAGGTAAATTCCGGCTGATGATATTGTTAACGTTGATGCAAAAAACATCAACAACCTGTTTATGTACTTTCAGTCATAGCATAAATGAATTTTAATAAAATTCTTTATACAACAAAGACTTTTGTACAAATGACCTTTATATTCGTTGGCAATTTTAGGTAGCAACCATGCAGACTCCGCGCATTCTTATCGTCGAAGACGAGATAGTTACTCGTAACACCCTGAAGAGCATTTTCGAGGCGGAAGGCTATATCGTTTATGAAGCCAATGATGGCGCCGAGATGCATCATATTCTGTCTGAAAATAATATCAATCTTATTATTATGGATATTAACCTGCCAGGTAAAAATGGTCTGTTACTTGCACGAGAACTCCGTGAACAGGCCAATGTTGCCCTGATGTTCCTGACAGGTCGCGATAATGAAGTCGATAAAATTCTCGGCTTGGAAATTGGTGCTGATGACTACATCACTAAGCCATTCAACCCTCGTGAATTAACCATCCGTGCCAGGAATCTTCTTTCCCGCACAATGAATTTGAACAATATCAACGAAGAACATCCCTTGGCTGAGAGTTATAAATTTAATGGCTGGCAGTTAGATGTGAATAGCCGTTCTTTGGTGAGTCCTGACAGTAAACGCTATAAATTACCACGTAGTGAGTTCCGTGCAATGTTATTTTTTTGTGAAAATCCAGGAAAAATACACTCACGGGCTGAATTATTAAAGAGAATGACCGGGCGTGAGCTAAAGGCGCATGATCGTACAGTGGATGTAACCATCCGTCGTATCCGGAAACACTTCGAATCTATTCCTGATACACCCGAAATCATTGCCACTATCCATGGGGAAGGCTATCGCTTTTGCGGTATTCTGGAAGAGTAAAATTTCTATCTGAATTTTATAAAAGAAACCAGCAGACACTGTCATATTTATGTGGTAGTAACGGAGCAATTTGTGTTTGATCTGTTAAAAATTTAGCAGATTAACGCAAATGCGGATGTCATTGGACGCTGATATCATTCAAATGTGATATATCTCCTGCTGACTCAATAATCCAGCCAGATGCAAGCCATAAACTTTGTTGATAGTCAACACGAGATAATGAGCAATTACGCAAGCGCAAACGCCGCTCGGCACTCGCTGGTAATCCCAGTAACGTGCCGAGTAAACATCCCAAGGCAATACCATGACTGACCATCAATATCCGGCTATCTGAAGGTAATTTAAGACAATAATCAAGCGCTGCTCTCATACGGATCGCCAGTTCTTCCATGGATTCGCCACCGGGGATGCGCGCTGACGGCGTACCATCGACCATCTGTTTACGCCATTGCTCTTCCTGCTTTGACAAGGTTTCAATCTGGCGCCCTTCAAGGATGCCCATATGTAATTCACGTAAACGCGCGTCAGTGATCATTATGCTTCCACAATGGGCAGAAATGATTTCTGCGGTACCTCTGGCGCGCCCTAAATCACTGGTAATAACATGGGTAAGGCCTTCCGTGCTCATTCTGTGAACCACCATCCTGACCTGATGTTCACCTTTTTGCGTCAACGGGCTATCAGATTGACCCTGTATACGGCGTTCGAGATTCCATTCGGTTTCTCCATGACGAACAAGATATACCAGCGGCATGTCTATTTCCCGTTATACTCATTCACAGCATCAGTGCCTGAAAATATCCTGTCTTAATAACAGCATGCATATTGCAGGCATTCCTGATAATTCAGTGTTAGTTTTTATCATATTGTAATGTGATAACGCGATAAAAAAACACACCAGTGCTTAACATATGACTTTAAAGGCATAACAATCAATAACGCCTTTGCCATTCTGACTCACTCAAAACAGGGGATGACTGATGCATAACATGCTGATAAAAAGCGTCATAAGCCAGCACATTTTTTACATAATTTCGCGTTTCCACAAAGGGGATACTCTCGATAAAAGCGATGGCATCAATCTTACCTTCACTCTTGCCCAACCAGGCATTAACCCTGGAGGGACCAGCATTGTATGCCGCACTTGATAAAATTCGATTACGCCCAAACTGCCGATGAACTGTCTCCAGATATTCAGTACCAATCCGAATATTGGTAATGGGATCCAGCAACTGCTTGCTGTTAATATAACCACTGATATTGCTCTTTTTTGCCGTATATTCTGCCGTGCGTGGCATGATCTGCATCAAACCTACTGCCCCTACCGGAGATTGTGCTTTTGGATCCCAGGCACTTTCCTGACGGGCAACCGCCATAGCGTAACTTGGCGTAATACCTTTTTCTGCCGTTGCCTTACGAAATTCCTGTGGCCAGGCCAGTGGAAAGCGCTCTTTCAGGTGATTCCAAAGTCCGGCAACAATAGTAGCCTGCACACTCAAATTGCTCCATTTCTGCTCATACGCATAACGTGCCAACGCGGCCTGTTCCAACTTACTGCGGCTGGCAATTAAATAACGCCATTCCGTGCGTGCCAGATTATCCATATTCCAGTACATTAATTCCCGTATGCGGGCAATTTCAGGTCGTTGATATAAATCAGGAACGGGTTTAGCGGCCGTTTCAACCACCATGGGATAATTGATATTGAGTTTTTGAGCTGCAACCATGGGGTAAAAACCGCGCTTTTTGATCAATTCATGCAGAATGGCTTGTGCTTCACTTTCTTTATCTTCGCTCAGTAATATATCAGCATGCCAGTAGCACCATTCATCTTTATTCATTGATTCCTGTGGAAAACGCATCAGCCAGCGTTTTAAATCCTGGCGGGATCCACTACCTAACGCCATACGCGCCCTGCGTTCCAGTAAAACAGCCGAATGACTACGCAGAATAACGCCATCACGCCATTTTGCCTGTGCATCGGTAGCATCAGCGCCCATAAAATGCTCAGCAACCGATTCTTCTAATTTCAGACGCTGGCTGCCCTGCATTTTTTGTAATCCAGCTATCATCGGTATCATTGCCCATGCCTTTTTAGCATCCTTACGTGCCAGACGCGCAAATATTATGTTGATCGCTGAACGCGTAAAGTCCGTTGGTCGGATACCGCGTATGATACTAATCATGTTCCATGGATCTTTTTGTAATTTCACCAACATATCGCCCATAATTTGATCACTCACAGGCAGCTGTTTGGTCAGTGTGCTCAGTAAAACAGCATTATCTTCTTCCAGCGCAAGACTTATTCGTGCCAGTGTCATGGCTCTCGTCTGGCGGCCAGCCTGTCGCCAGATTGTGAATAATTTTTCACAACTACCTGGCAATGATTGTCCATTTAGCCACAGGTTCTCTGTGCCTTGCCAGGCAATTTCCTGCTCATCCGTTGCCCATTTTGCGTAGTAAAAATTACAACGTGCTGCCATTGATTCTGGAGGTTCAGGACTGAACGCCAGTAAACCCTGCCAATCCTGACGTCGTGCCAGTTCATTAATAAAACGTGCGGTAAGTGAGCGTGCCGGGGGAAGATTTGGGTTTTTTTTGATAAATTCAGTAACTTGATGTGATGTTATCTGGCCGAGATCGCGTGCCAGTTGCCGATATTCCAGATAAGGGTAGAGGGGATAATGGCGTAATTTTGGCAATAACTGTTGCACAACAAGCATCTGATTATTATCCCAAGCTTGCTTAACGTGTAGATAATGTTGCCGTTGAACGTTGAGAGAATCTGCAAATATCGATGTGGACATGATTAACAAACATCCACTTATCGCCAGACGACGTCGCCACTTATTCATCTACGCACTTCCTCACAGTGATCAATGTCAAACATTGCTGAACAACCTGATTAATCTCATCATCATCTGTCATAAACAAAAATTATGCTACCTGAATGCGTGACTTGGTAGATCCCATCAGCCCATGATAGGGTTTATCATAGAAAATATTTTGTTATCCGGATGATGTGGCTTAACTGTTAAGTAATTATATTGCGGATGAAATTGTTAATACTTACACATTCTTATTCAAACTTATTTTTAATATGTTACTTGTAATAAACATATAGATAAACATTATACTTATCAGCGTAACACGCAATAATCGCAGTTAGTAACAGTCTGTTATCAGGCCAGATTGATAAAATATGTCACATATCTTTTGCACCATGCTAATAAAAAATGCCGCTATATTTTCCACCAAAGGAAAAAATAACCGCTTATTTTTTAAAGGAATGCGCAGCAAAATCGGGGGGAGGGGGTTGATTGATCCTCACGTATTATGACTCGTGGGTAAAAAGGTTGACGTATTATGCCTCTAATGAAAACAAAGAACATGCCTTCCTCACTTCCTACATTAAAACAGATATTGCGTCGTGTTCATATCATCGTTGTACTGGTTGCTGTCACTGCCGTAGGTCTGTTCCTGAGTCTGGCAACACTATTCGCCGTGCGATTTTATGCGTATCATAATATTGAATTAATCGCACACTCCGTCAATTCTATTGCAGAATCGTTAGTGGTATCAGGTGATCAAACTACCATAAATAAATTGATTGAACTTATTGGATCTTATGAAGAAATAGGAGAAATTAAAGTACTGGATAATCATGGTAAAGTGCTGGCAGCATGGGTGCATCCTGCGGACACTTCTGTACGCAATCTGGCCAGACGTTTTGTCACGCGGGCCTTCGCGTATCCAACCACATTTCCCATCATACATAATGGTTTTAAAATTGGTGAAATCTGGATGGCCGGGTACGGCCTCCATTTCTTATATTTTCTGCTTATCGGTATTCCTGGTATGTTGGGTTGTTTGGCACTCAGTACACTGCTGGCCTTGTTCCTGACCAGAAAATTACTGCGTGGTATTGTCAGCTCACTGAATCATGTTACTGAAGTGGCGCATAATGTCAGCGAAAATAGAGCCTTTGGTTTGCGTGTTCCTTCAGCACAAATTGCGGAACTTGATATATTAAGTAATGATTTCAATAGATTACTCCACCAACTTGAAATATGGCAGACCAATCTAGCTCAAGAAAATGACAGACTGGCTTATTGTGCCACTCATGACAGCCTGACAGGTTTAGCCAACCGTGCTTTTTTTGAAGGACGTCTAAGCCGGATTATTGGTGAATGCCCGCCGGGAGAACAGGTAGCTATCCTTTATCTGGACTGCGATGGCCTTAAAAAAATCAATGATTCCTACGGCCATGCCGCCGGTGATGTTTTACTGATCACGGTTGCCAACCGGATGCAGGCACAGTTACGTAAAAACGATTTAGTTGCCCGTTTAGGAGGGGATGAATTTGCTGTGCTGCTGGCTCCCATCCATGATCCGGAGGATGTATTACATATTGCTGATAACATCCTGATGTGCATGAAACAACCCATAGTCCTCCCCGATGGCAGCAACATTATCAGATCCATCAGTATTGGTATTGCTTTTTACCCTGAACATGCCAGCACCCCCGAGACATTATTAGCCATAGCGGATCATGCAATGTATCGGGCTAAACATCATCTTTCAGGTGGATGCAGGGTTACTGCAACGACAGTAGATAATGAAACAATCACAAAAGATAAAGCTCCGACCTAAACATGATGGTCTGATTTATCCCCCCTTCAATTTTAAGTAATTTCTTAATGGTACCCTTAAAGGTGATGGAATTTGGTGGAAACTTATGGGATGATCGCACGCTGTTTTCCACGGGGTATTAATGGGTAAACTTAAAGTACTATTGCTGGCTATACTGGCATGGCTACAGTATTTCCTGTGGTTTGGTAAAAATGGTATTCATGATTTCATGCGTATTAAAAGCGATGTCGTTGCCCAGGAAAGCAATAACAGTAAACTCAAGGCACGTAATGATCGGTTGTTTGCTGAAATTGATGATTTAAATGGCGGTCAGGAAGCCATTGAAGAACGCGCCCGTCATGAATTGGGCCTGATTAAACCCGGTGAAAGTTTTTATCGTCTGACACCTGACCAATCTAAAAAGAATCTGAAACCCTCCGATACCCAATAATATAATCAGATGAATAATAATACTCCTGCTTCTTCTCTTGACTTAGTTGCTGTATTGCCCGCAGCAGGTATTGGTAGCCGCATGGGGGCAAATTGTCCTAAACAGTATTTAACGATTGGTACCAAAACCATCATCGAACACGCGATTTTTTCTTTATTACAACATCCACAAATTCAGCGCATCATTGTGGTGATTAGCCCGGAGGATGATCGCTTTGTTACCTTGCCCGTGGCCAAAGATCCACGCATCCGTACGGTAACAGGGGGTCAAAAACGCGCTGATTCCGTAATGGCAGGGTTACAACATGTCGGTCATGCCTCTTGGGTGTTAGTGCACGATGCTGCCAGGCCTTGTTTACATCTGGATGATCTCAATCGCTTATTAAAGGTCGCTCACGCCAGCCATGTGGGTGGCATTTTGGCGGCACCTGTACGTGACACAATGAAACGTGTCGCATCCGACGTGACTGTTTCACATACTATTGAACGTGAAAACCTGTGGCATGCCTTAACACCGCAGTTATTCCCATTTGAATTACTTAAATCCTGTTTATTCAATGCCTTAAGTAATGGTGCTTGTGTAACTGATGAAGCGTCGGCACTGGAATATTGTCATTATCATCCTGTCCTGATCAATGGCCGATCAGATAATATTAAGGTCACTCACCCTGAAGATCTGGCGCTGGCCGAATTTTATATCACGAGAATGTCTAAATAAGGATACTTCGCAATGCGTATTGGGCAAGGTTTTGATGTACATCAATTTGGCGGTACCGGGCCTTTGGTGATCGGTGGCGTATCGATTCCTTATCACCAAGGGTTGCTGGCACATTCCGATGGTGATGTGGCCCTTCATGCCATTACAGATGCTGTGCTCGGCGCTGCAGCATTGGGTGATATTGGTCAACTGTTCCCTGATACGGATCCGGCCTTTAAGGGTGCAGACAGTCGTGGCTTGCTGCGTGAAGCCTGGCGCCGCGTTCGTGATAAAGGCTATCATTTGGGTAATCTGGACGTTACTATCATCGCCGAGGCACCTAAAATGGCACCTCATATTCCTCAGATGTGTGCTCACCTGGCAGAGGATTTAGGTTGTCATACGGGTAATATCAATATCAAGGCAACCACTACCGAAAAATTGGGTTTTACCGGGCGTGGTGAAGGGATTGCTTGTACTGCGGTGGTGCTGCTCACACGCACCACGTGAATGAACTGATTAAGGCTATACAATCTTCTCTATACAGACCTGCCTTTCCTCTTATTATGTAACAAGGGACTGAGGTAAGGATCATGCCCATCCCCCTATTTTTCTTATCTGTCATTTTGTTTCATTAGCACATAACAATCTTGATGTGTTTTTAATCTAACTTAAATTTTTATAATGAATATTTATAATTTTTAACTATGAAAATAAATACCATTGCCACTCTTATCGCAGCTACCATTACATTCGGCACAGCTCAGGCAATTAACTATCCAGCAGGTAATGTGACATTCAATGGTTCACTGTCCAGTACGACCTGTGCCTTTAATCTTTCCGGACAAGGCACAGCGGGTAACACAGTGACACTGCCCAGTGTTCCATTAACCCCCTTTACTAATACCGGGGCCGTAGCGGGTCCCACACCTTTTAACCTCAACATAAGCAATTGTGATACTGCAATCACGGGTATTCAAATCATGTTCGACGGACAAAGATATAACCAAACAGAATTCTTTGCGAATACTGCTGCCAGCAATCCGGCAACTGGCATTGGAGTACTGTTGCAGGGAGGGGTTATTGGCCAAACTACTTACACTTTAGTACCAGGTATAGTTCCACATGCATCCTATTGGTATTCGATGACGGGTGGTGTCCCTCATGCACCAATACCGCTAATTGCTTCGTACGTGCAGCTCGATGGCACAATACAACCTATATCAGGTAACGTCTTTGTCAATACAGTACTCAATGTCGTTTACTGACTCTATCACAATCAGGCCTGCTGGACGTGATAAAGGCATTACCTGTACTGCAGTGGTACTTGCTTACACCCATCACGTGCATGAACAGGCTATAGCAATCTTTTTCTACACAGGCTTGCATTAAAAATAAGAAAATGTACTATAGGCCTGCGTAAACGTCGGCATGTAGCGCAGCTTGGTAGCGCACCGTCATGGGGTGGCGGGGGTCGGAGGTTCAAATCCTCTCATGCCGACCAGTCATAAAGGACTAAAGTAACGCCCACGCCTATCCGTTTATTTTTTTATCTATCATTCCGTTTCATTAGCGCATAACGATCTTGGTGTATTTTTAATCTATATTTAATTTTCATAATCAATATTTGCGATATTTAAATATGAAAATGCATACCATTGCCACTCTTATCGCGGCTACCGTCACATTTGGCACAGCTCAGGCAATTAACTATCCAGCAGGTAATGTGACATTCAATGGTTCACTGTCCAGCACGACCTGTACCTTTAATCTCTCAGGACAGGGCACAACCAGTAGTACAGTGACACTGCCCATTGTTCCATTAACCCCCTTTACTAATACCGGGGACGTAGCGGGTCCCACCGCTTTCGACCTTAATATAACCAATTGCAATGCTTCAATGAACAATATGGAAATTATGTTCGACGGACAGCAATATAATCAAACGGAATTCTTTTCGAATACGGCTGCCAGTAATCCAGCAACCGGTATTGGGTTATTATTGATGCATTACAATCCCTTTTACACTATGTCACCGCGTCGCACATTCCCGGTCACACTGATGGGGGGTGCAGTGACTGTGCCACTGACTGCCTGGTATGTGCAGCTCGACAGTATACAACCCACGTCAGGTAACGTCTTTGTCAGTACGGTACTCAATGTCGTTTATTGATGTGGTTTCTATCGCAATCAGGCCGGGGGCGTGCGCACAGGTAGTGGCCAAGCATCTACACTCTTGGCGTGGATACTATGACTGATACCAGCCGGCCGGGGCGTCTGTAACCCCCGGCAGAACAATTTTCTCAACGGTCTGCCTGAAAAATAGTCAGACCTGGGGTGGTTAACTCATACCTGTTAATGCGGAAAAACCTTTAAGACAGGCCTGTTATCAGATCTGCAATGTTCCAATAAGTGTCCACTTATTCAGCATATCGGTCAGCTTCTGGTCATTCTGTATAGCATCATAAGACTGCGGCATGGGCATCAAGGCCATGGCACTGGCCAGATTATCGATATCCCCACCGCTTAACCGTGCATTATTCATGATAATACACTCGATTTTCTGACCGGGTTTATCATAACCCCGTACGGTGGCAGTTCTGCTGTTGTCATTACGGAAGCGAATAAGCAAATCGCCCTCTTTTTTCTCAAACCAAAGCACATCCCGAGCCGTTCCTGCTGCCCCTGTCAGTATCAACGTATCCTCACCCGCTGTGTCCTCAATGGTAGCGCTTGCCTTCACATAATAGGTGTCATTACCGGCACCACCATGCAATTCATCCGTCAGATTGCCTCCATACAGGTTGTTGTTCCCGCCAGATGCCCGCAGGTAATTGCGCACCCCATCCGTACCCTTGAGGGTATTTCCCCTGTTACTCTGATCAACAATCACGGTGGATGGGCTGTCAGCAGTAACAGTACGCCCGCTACCATCCAGCTCCAGCCCACCAGAGGATGCACTGAATAACTCCAGTCGATCTTTATCAGTCATTGCCAGAGAGCTGCTGGCCAGATACGCTTTAGCCTCATTGTTTTTTTCCATGACATTCAGATGGTAGTTCGTCTGCAATGGATTCAGGAAATCACGCACGGCAAGATGGCGTGAACGCATATTGATCATAAACCTGGATACATTCACCTTTACATGGCTGCC